>CANSPQ010000013.1 GCA_947648915.1 uncultured Caryophanales bacterium
TTCTATATTAAGGCTTTTCTAACCATTTCTTCTTTTATTCATGTTTTTATCCTGATACGCATAAGAAAAGCATCATTCCAAAATGACACTTTACACTATTTTTCCTATACTTTTTTGATATGGTGCTTTTGCATCATCTGATAACAATGCCAATTCTTTTAAGTTTATTTTCTCTAGTAATAAAGAGATTGCTTCTTGTTGAAATGGCAATAGTTGATAAAGAGCATTTCTAAAATATTGATATATTTGATGCCCTTTTTGCGAATTTTGAATAACTTCCTCAATTGTTCCATGTACTATAGCTGTTTGATCTTTTGTTATCCCATTTCCTTTCCAATGTAATTCATGAACAGAAATATGATTTTCATCATATGAGGAATCATGTAAGAATCCAACATGATAGGTAATTCTATTTTTTGCATTCGCCATTTTCTTATTTTTACTGCAACTAGAAATACAAAATTCATAAACTTTTTTCTTTTCAGATGATTGAATAAAAATGGTTTCTTCTATATGTGCACAAGCGGTTGTTCTATCACAATTAATTACTATTTTATTTTTCTTCATACTAAAGTGAATATGTCCATATTCTTTACTACGTATTGTTAGATTCAAATTTGCATCTACACAAATACAAACTTGATCATTATTTTGTAAAATAAATTGATAGCTAGTATCATTAGAATCATCCTGTCTTCTAACGTTTTGGCACTGTACTTTATCACTTTTTATTTGCATATAATAGCCAAATATTGCGGATGAATTCTTGTTTGCATTATGCATTTTTTTCTTTTGGATAAAGCCAATATCTTTTCTTTTGTTATCTACTACCATATAACGATTAAAATCATCTGGACCAATTACACGATATCCAAATAAATTTAAAAATCTTACTTCGCTTTCAATCTCACAACCAAATTCTTCTTGTTCCATAAAAGGACTCCTCCCTTGCCCAAATATTATAGCATATCTCTACTTATTTGCATAGAAAAATCAGTACGCTATGATACTGATTCATCTGATATAGATAATTCTATATTCTTTTTCTTCTTTTCTTTTTTCTTTTTATGCCTTGCTTCTATGGTAGTATCCTTTTTCTTTCTCTTCTTGCACAAAACAATAATTAAAATAAGAAGTAAGAAAAGACATCCACCACCTAAGCATAAGCCAATCAATTGATACAACTCTTTTTCCTCTTCAATTAATTTGATTTCTTCATCATAATAAATTTGCAAGGTATTTTCCTCACTATTATATAAATATAAATTAGTCTTTCCTGTTTCTACATTCATACCATAAATAAGCGCATATTTAGAAGACTCTTTTAATTTATAAGCGGTCATTTCTTTATCGTTAATTACGATAATAGATGCATGATAACGTGCAGGTATTTCCTTTAATTCCATTGGATATAATACAATTCTTTGAAATGAAAATTCTTGGTATTCCGTGTAACTATTTTCTTCTGCATTATAGATAAAATAGCCTATATTTCCTTCTTCATCTTTTAAACCGACTAATGTATAATTTGTAATTTCGCTATGATAAGATGGAACTTCTTCCTCTCCCATCATAACGGTTGTTTCTGCGTAATTGACTGGTGCCGTTAATTCGGAACGTTTTCTCACAACACGATATTTTTTACCATTTACTTCTGCTTCAATAGGATTGTATTCTTTGACATTGACTACTACTACATAAGTTCTGACATTGCCATTTTGGGCAGTTACTTTAACCTCAAAACGATTGGCGCCTTCCGCAACTTCTTTTGGACCTACACCTTCTAAAGTAGCAGTTCGGTCTTCAACAGATCCTACAAGATTGATTGCCGTTGTTCCAGGTTCCATTTCCACTGTATATTCTAGTACTTCACGATTGAATTCAGGAGATAAGCCTACTCCCTCTACACCAAGAGAGGCCAAATAGTTATTTTTACTATATGAGGCTTCAATTTCTGCTTGTGTTTTTAGTGTAACAGAACGAGAACCACGATTTACAGAAAGACCCCCATCATATAGACCATTTACAACTGCAGATTGAATATATATATTGGCATTCCCACTTGCTTTTGCACGAAATGTATAATTGTAGCTACGAGTTGTTACATTGGTTGCAGTAACCATATCCATCACATATGGAGTTCCACTGACTAAATCAAGCTTACTACTATCATAAGCAAGTGTATATTCCCAGTTAGCAAGTGCTACATTACTAGATACAGTAACAGTAACATTAAACGTTCTTCCTACAACTACCATTGAAGAAGAACTTTGGACTGTTACATTGGCAGAAGCAGCTTTTACCGTTCCACAAATACAAAGAAAGAACAAGGAAATGCATAGTAAAATATGCTTACATCTATTTTTTCTCATATTTCAACTCCTTATTGAGCGATAGACGCTATTTTGAGATATTGTCTTTGAAATTGCAATAAATCTGTTAAGTCAATATTTCCATTGCGGTCAACATCTGTTGCTTTATAGTAAATGCCCACTAACTGACCACCCTCTACTTTAAGATAATGTCTTTGAAGATATAAAATGTCTGTTAAATCTAGTTTCCCATCACCATTGGCATCTCCATAAACAATGGCTTGATATATTTTATATTGCCCATTGACTTCTATTTTGATTTGATCACCAGTTCCAATCACTTTGTCATCTGTCTTTACATTCCCATTACTATCCATTACCGTAATGGTTAAAAGTCCATAAACACTAGTTAGCTTGCTTTTTACATTAGAAATGGTTTGATTGAAGGAAAATTTAGAAAGATAGTCTCCCTCAATACGGAACCCTGCCTCACTTACAATATCAGGAATGGATACTTGGGCATCATCGGTTCGAATGAGTCTCACCGTATACTCCTTTTGACTTCCGTTCTGAGCAGTTACGACTATTTTCTGTTTTGTTTCTTTGTCCTTTAAAGTGATTTTTCCAACTCCACTTACCTTTGCATTTCCATTGATTGTAGTCGCATTGATTTCTGCACTCGCACCACTTACATATACGGTATACGCTAATGTATCACTACTAAAATGATCAACACTTTTGCCATTTACAGTTAGTGTTTTTAAGTAATTGTTTGGATTCCCAGTTGCTGGCAAACTTGTTTTTTCATTGGGCATATCTGTATAAACAGGAATTGTAAAGGTAAAGGATACACCCTCTTCCCCTTTTTGGATAAATCCTAAACTATCATAAGAGCGGAATACCGTGGAAGCTTCACTTACTGGTGCCATAATATTGGTCATATATTGATTGGTAAAGGGACTGTCAGTAACTACATTCCACTTTTGAAAATACATTGTATTTTGTCCGCGAGCAAGATAAGCATTTTTTAACAATTCAGCTCCACCAATGATGGATTTTTCTGGAGTCGTCCATGGTCTTCCATATGAATTTTCTTGTCCTGCAACTCCATTTGCCCAAACCAAACCTTTTTTCCAGTTATCCGCACCCGAAGTAGCTCCTATATTATAAAAATTATATAGGCCACTATACGTCTTACCATCCAGGGTAAATTCCGCACCACTGGTTACAACACTTTCCGTTGTTCCCACCTCTTGCCTTACACGAGATGCCAAATGAATTGGACTAATATTATAAGTTGCAGCTGCTTGCATAAAAGCATCGATATATTGTCCTAAAAATTCACTTCCTAATACTTTTAATACGGCTTCTTGGGTATGAGTTTCTTTTTGATAGGATAAATCTTCAAACATAAAAATGGACATTTCTGTTAAAAAATTTCTAGGATCCATATAATAAGCAACTGTTTCTCTATTCGCTGCATACCAATTTGGTCCATCCATACCATTCCATGTATCCGTAAGATAACTATAAGCGCCACTTGAAGTATCTAAGTAGCCACCATCTCCAGTATAATTTTTATGTAATAAACTTTTCCCCAAAATGGCTTCATTGTCTAGCGCATCACTCCATTTAATACCTGTTTGGTAAGCTTTAAAAGTCCAGTTGGGATGTTCTTCTTTTAAGAGCGCTAAATACTTCCAATAATGTTTTGGAAACCCTTGCTCTGTAAATTCTTCTACATAGAGGGTTACATCGATTTCAAATCTGATATAATCTCCACAAATATAACCAGTATATGCTTTCCCATTCGCATTAAAATAATGTGTGACTTGATAAAAATCCGTTTGGCAAGTACTTACCGTCGACTTTTCCTTAACTCCAGTACTAATAATTTCATCACCCATATCCAAATAATGTAGTACATTAGGAGCTACAAAATCACTTTTTTGTGGTGATTCAATATTGGGGTTTTTGGTAAATGGAATATCCCTCTTGGTAATATATCCAATTTTTGCTTCGGCATGAATTTCTATGATAGGAATAAATGAAAGCAATAAAATACACAAGAAAAATGTAGCAATTTTTTTATGATTCATTTTATCCCTTCTTTCTGCCATAATTTGACTTTATTCTACAAATATTATAGCAAAAATAGGGTTATATGTATAGTACCTATATTTGGAAAAGACATAAGTTTACAAAAAAGGAAAACCATAACACTATAGTTTTCCACCTGTATCCAATTAGGATACATTACATTCTATGTTTCTCATATTTTTTTATACAAAGAATTGATTATAATGAATGAATTTGTTAAAATAGATTTACTGGAGGACTCATATGAAACAACTAAAAAGAAATCAAAAAAAAGATAATTTAAAACAATTCATGAAGGAATATAAAAAATGGTTGCCTAATCTGCTAACAGGAATGCGTATTCTTCTAACGCCTATTATTATCGTCTTGGGTATCATGAAACAAATCGAACTTGTTATTGTATTTGCAACATTAGCTGCACTTACCGATTGCTTGGATGGTATGCTAGCACGTAAATGGAATTCAGTAAGTGAAATTGGAGCAAAATTAGATGCAGTTGCGGACAAATGTTTTGCGATTGGATTATGTATTTGCCTTACTTCTATCTTTCCGATTTTATGGATTTTAGTTTTATTAGAGTTGCTACTGGCTATATGTAACTTATATTTTCACCTGAAAAGTCATAAAACAGAATCTTTATGGATTGGGAAAATCAAAACAACAGTTTTATTTATCACAATTTTACTCGTGATTTGCCACCATTTCTTACCTAGTTTAACTACAGTAACGGAGGGTCTCATTTATACATGTATGAATTTACAAGTATTATGTATTATTGAGTATTCTTTCAATTTTTATGATAATATGCATCCAATTACCGTTGAAGATAATTTAATGCATCAAGAGATTATGCAAGAAGCAATGGAGGAAAAAACAATCGAAATTGAACACTTAGATGAACTCATTATGCAATATGAAGAACCAAATGAAGATACACAGTAGTATCTTTTTTTATATCCTTTCTAAACATATTTATTAACAGAAGAGCTTCTTTTTGCATATTTTATTATTGAAAAGGAGGAATATCTATGAATCCACATAATTTAAAATATTTAATTAACTTCACTATTCCGGCTGGATCTACTGGACCTGCTGGAACTGGTGTTTCAATTCTAGGATCATATGATACCTATGATGATTTAATTGCCAGTCATCCAACTGGAAATACAAACGATGCCTATTTGGTAAACGGCGATTTATTCGTATGGTCAGATACGGAAAATGCATGGAAAAATGTCGGACACATTCAGGGACCACAAGGACTTCCTGGACCCACTGGTCCAACTGGTCCCTATAAAATCGATAGTGCTTTTTTTGCCACATTTAATCAAAATTATCCTCAAGAGGGCCTTGAAGTTTTTGAAAATGAAAGAATTCCAATTGACCTATTAGAAGTAGATCAGGGCAATCTCTGTGTATTAGATACAGTAAACCATACCATTCAATTTAATAAAAAAGGTGCTTATAAAATTAGTTTTATGGTAAGTGCTTATGTTCCATTCTTTAATACTGATTTTGATCCTAATGTAGACTTTGTATCGATTGGATTTCGAAAAGTAGATGATGCTGTTATCTATGCAGGTAATAGTCAATGGATTGATAATGAAATGCCACATCAAATTACCGCATCCGGAATATTTAATGTAACAGATACGACTGCAGAATATGAACTATATAATTTTTCCAATAGAACAATTTATTTAAATAGTCCGGATATCCGAAATATAAGTCTACATTCTTATTTTTTAAATTCAACAGTTACCATTATAATTGAATATCTTGGGCCATAATGAAAACAAATAAACATTCTTATAAAATAGCGGTATATGCTATTTGTAAAAATGAGGAAAAATTTGTAAATCGTTGGGTAGATTCTATGCAAGAGGCAGATGCAATTTATGTTCTAGATACAGGATCTACTGACCAAACTGTTGAAAAATTAAAAATGAGAAATGTGTATGTTCAAGAAGAAACAATCACCCCATGGCGATTTGATGTTGCCAGAAATCATTCTTTAGATATGGTACCAGAAGATGTTGATATCTGTGTTTGTACAGATTTGGATGAAGTATTTGAAGCTGGATGGCGAAAAAAATTAGAAGATGCATGGAGTGAAAATATCAATCGTGCGAGATATAATTACAACTGGAGTTTTGATGCGCAAGGAAATCCTGCTGTTAATTTCTATATTGAAAAAATACATAGTCGAAATGCATATCGTTGGACACATCCTGTGCATGAAGTATTAAAGTATTCTGGGAAAGAAAATTGTATCACCATAGATAGTATTACACTGAATCATTATCCAGATTATTCTAAATCAAGATCTAGTTATTTACCATTATTAGAATTATCTGTAGAGGAAGATCCAGAAGATGATCGTAATATGCATTATCTAGGAAGAGAATATATGTATTATGGGAAATGGAATGAGTGTATTGATACACTAATTCGCCACCTACAGTTAAAAAGTGCTACTTGGAAAGATGAACGATGTGCTTCTATGCGTTTTATTGCTAGATCCTATCAGGCTTTAGGACGTTTTGAGGAAGCCAAAATGTGGTTAGAAAAAGCCATAAAAGAGGCACCTTATTTAAGAGACCCTTATGTGGAAAGAGCATTACTTGCTTATCGTTTACAAGAATTTGATGATGTAATTTTATATGGAAAACAAGCATTACAAATTCAATTACATATCAAGTCTTACATCAATGAACCATTTAGTTGGGATAATACCATATATGACATTTTATCCATTGCATACTACGATAAAAAGGATTTCAAAAATGCGCTAAAATATGTGAATTTTGCCCTAGATATGAATCCACAGGATGAAAGACTGTTACAAAATAAACAATTAATTGAGAAAGAAGACACTATCTAATATCTTCTAAGAAATTTTTATAACGTAAAGATTTGCACCAATCATGAATTTACAGTATTATGTATATAGATGAGAGAAATTTTATAAAATAAAAAGGAAGCCTAGTTTTGATGAATTAGGGACTATTCCAGTTTTAATTGTTCAAGTACTGGCTTTATGCAATAATAAAAAACCCCGTTTCCTAGACATAGAGAAATGGGATTTTTATATGAACAAAGTATCCCCTGCAGAACAGACGGAGAATTAAGTTCCTATGAACTGTTATTATTTCGATTAAAATCCACTTAATTATGAAGTCCTTCTCAAATGCCTAAGATTTCTTATTCATATTATAACAAGTGAAGTTTTTATGATTTTTTTAGTCTATTGTAACTGAAAACGATAATGCCCTACTATACCTTTTTTCTTACTCCATCTTTGCAATGTATCTTCTTCTAACCTAAATTGTCCTGCATTATGAATCAGATAAGGAATTTCCTTTGCATTTCTTTTATCTGAAATAATTCCAATATGTTCTTTATTTCCAAACACTACAATATCACCAGGTTGCCACTCTTCTATTTTTGATAAATCATTTGTTAATATCATTGTATTTCGCTTAAAATAAATATCCAAATTTGTAACCCTTCTAAAATCAATATTAGGATCAGGGACATTAATATTCGGATAAGCCTCCCTATTCTTTTCAATATCCTCTGTAACAAGATCTTTTAAAGAATACCCAGCCTCTTTTAATGCTCTCCAGATGACATCTGTACAAACCCCTTCTGTAACAGGCGGATACCCACCACTATAATACTTACTCACATACTTGGGTTTGCGCTTTGCCTCCTTTTTTGCTCCATTTAAAATATCGGTATAATCATCAATTCCATTCTGATTATAATCCATATCAGCATAAATTGTATGAATATCAAAATCGGATGCCGTATAACTTTTTTTAGGTAGTAAACCATAATAATCGAGTACAAAAAGTCCAATCAATAATAAAATCAATACTATTACAATGATCCAATAACGCTTCATATAACCTCCTCTATTTTTTATAGTTTTATTTTATCTTTATGAATTTACTTCTTTCTTGATCTCATCAAAGTAAACATCATAACTATCTTGATATTGACTTTCAATCGCGTGAATAAAATCATTTTTCTTTGTATCCGCAAAACCTTTGAAAGATTGACTTCCGATAATCGTATAAGGAACACCCTTCACTGTATCCTTCATATAACTTGCAAAAACATGAAGAAGCTCTGCATTTTCTTTATTATACCATGTTTCGAATGAATACAAATTATAATAGGCACCATATTGTGCTTTTATACTTTCAAAAAATGCAAATTCCTCTTCACAATGTGGACAACCCCTTCCCCAAAAGAAATAAATATTAACTTTATTTTCTTCTTTCACAACATGTTCTAAATTAATTTCTTTTGATTCAACTGGTTCATCCTTTTCGTCGATTGGAGGAGTTGGTTGTTTTTCCTCCGTCAAATCTTTTAATTTCACATACCTTGTAAACCATGTTTGAAAACCCTCTTTCGAGCTATAATAAGCAACATCTTCATCTTTGTCTGCTTCTAAAAAATCAATCAATTTGCCACCTTTATAAAGCATAAAAGATGGATAATATTTTATTTTTTTACCAATATCTGTATCCTTAATCTCGGAAAATGCAATTTTATAAATTTGAATTTGTTGTTCTTCTAAAAAATCTAATACTACACTTTCAAAATCAGAAGAAGTAACACAAGATGGTTGGTATACAAAAACCGCAAAAGACTCTTTCCCATTGATTAAGTTTTTTAATTGTTCTTGTGTGATTTCAGTTACCTGATTGACACCATAATATTTATCTTCTAAGTAAAATGATTTTACTTGTTTCAACTGAGGTAAATATACTGCAACAAGGACAAAGGAAATACAAATACATAACCCAATTTGCTTTTTCATGAATGCACCTCATGCAATGAATCAAAATCAATATTGTAATAAGGCACTTTACTAAAATTGTAAACATCTTCGCCATTTTTAATTTCTTTTACTTGAATACTATGGTTTCCTTCATAATACCAGTATCCCCCTACATTGTAAATTTTAGTCGCATCCCATCCAAGTGCAACTAACAAATCTTTAATTTGACCTGCATAGCCTCCTGCTCCACACATGATAAAAATGTTTTTGTCTTTCGGAAAAATAGTTTCTAAAATATCATAGGATTCTTCATAATTCGCATGGTATGTCTTACCATCTTCATTTAATGTAAATAGCGTTTCCCCCACATATAACCCACTTACATTTTCAACTCTTTTTTGTTCAATATAAGCATCTGTAAAACCTGTTAAATAAACAGATGGAACTACTTCAAAGCCTTCCACATAACCACTTAGATAACGGTCTCCACCTTTATTTTCCCATGTTGCAGTATCTACTAACATACGAACATCTCTATAGACAGTGTCAGTTCTATTGAGATACTGATCAATCGTCTTTTCATTGATATTTTTATCAATTCCATATTTTCCACGGAGCCCTTCTGATAATTCTGTTTTTGGAAGTGGTTTTTCCAATTTGCCAGTTTCTTTTCCAAAGAAAAGATAGCCTCCAAATCCTCCTATGAATACACTCAACACAATTACAAATACTCCAATCAAAATTTTTTTCATATGATTCACCTTCCACCATTCATTGTATATAAATGTGTAATAAAAAGCAATAAACATACCGTTGAAAAAACTCAACACGAAGTTGAGTCACTATTTTGGGCAATTTTCTAATTTCAAAGGAATTTTATAATTGACTGTTTTCCCACTATGGTCAGTTGCATTAATAGATAAGTATAAAGTTCCATCTTGATACTCTCTGCAAGACTTTTCATAATGTCCAATCGATAAAATAACATCCTTTAAAAATGCTTCTAACGTGATATTTTCTTTGGTAGATTGATAGGTACTAATCTTCTTTTCCATATCATTATGAGATTCGTATAAACTGCATTCAATCGTCTGATATTCTTCTTTATCATCTCCACCACAATATTGAATATGGTTAATATAAATGGCGGTTTTGTTTTCATTGTATGAAATATTTCCTGAAATATTGAAGTTATCACATTCTGAAGATAGTGTTTTAAATTCAAAATCATTTTTTGGATGCAATGGTTTTAAAATCATAATCGCGATACATAAAATGATAATGATTAT
Organism: uncultured Caryophanales bacterium; assembly: GCA_947648915.1. Lineage (GTDB taxonomy): Bacteria > Bacillota_I > Bacilli_A > RF39 > UBA660 > UBA5026. The sequence goes on from CANSPQ010000013.1 coordinate 10,500, forward strand.
GAGTAAGATAATCCACAAATAGATTTTACTCTTCTTTTTTGTTTCATAATTTCCATCTAAAATTTCGTCAATACGAACTCCAAAATCCTTACTCATTTGCTTCATAAGGGATATGTCAGGCATATTTAAGGCATTTTCCCATTTGCTTACTGCCTGATAAGTAACATGATACCTGTCTGCAAGTTGTTTTTGTGTTAGATGGTGTTTTTTTCTAATTTCTTTTATCCATTTTGCGATTTTTTCTTGATCCATATTTCCACATCCATTGTTATCGTAGTGTACCAAAAATGCTTGTGATTTTATAGTACCAAAATTATTCTTCCATTTCTATTTTCTGAAAAATAATTATTTTTTCTTTCATAAATATTTTCGTTACTTGATATCCATATGCTTGCAAGTCCTTCTTATAAGTTAAAAAAGAATGATCTAAATCAAAACCCAAGATTTCTCTAATTGCTTCATAGGATAGTTGATAGCTTTCCTGATTCATTTTCTTTAAATACTCCCATAATGGCTCATACTTACTCATATAGCACCCCCTATGGAATAAAAAACAATAAATCCAGTATATCTAATAACTTGTTTTTAAACTTTTCACTTAGTTTGCATAATTTAACCATACTTCCAACCATCAAATAAATACTAAATAAACATAAAAGTAAACCTAAAATTCCATTGGGAGACTCCAATATAAATAATTGTAAAATGAAGGAGAGTAATCCTATTAGAAATAGTACTCCACATAAAACCTTTTGATTTTGTTTTTTCATAAATTTCACTCTTTTCTATTGAAAGTCTAGATGATAGAATATCGTGTCGTACACTATCCACAAAATAATTGTACCCAATACGTTTTTCCATTTAAAGTATATGTCCCAACTCCAATTGTTCTATGTCCAGAAGCAATCATATTACTATAATGTCCAGAAGAATTTTTCCATGATGTTGCGACTTTTTGAGGAGTACCATTATAACCACCTGTTCCATATGCGATATTCTCAGCAAAAATCATACGTTCAAATCCCATATCATCCCCAACAGAACTCCATGATCTTCCATCTGGTCTTGTATGACTAAACGTATCGGCGTAAGCCATCTCAATTGCTCGAATGGTTGCAAGCACACTCAATTCACGATTTAAGGTTAACGGTTCGGTACTCACTTCCGCTCTATATTCATTGACATATTTGGTAACTTCTTCATAAAGTGCATAACTACTATTACTGACATTACGTGCTTCTGATTCCAATTCCTTACTTGTTGCCTGAAAACCACTTGTATCCAACTGTCTATTGGAACTGACTAATTTCTTATCAATCACTCCATTACTATACGTGGTAATGGTATAGATATTTGTAACTTTATACTTTGTCCCATATTTTCCATCTTCATATGCTTCTTCGGTTTCATTTTTGGTACTTACAACTGTTATCACTTGTGGAGGGGGATTGTTATTTATCTCTTCGCTTGGATTGGAATTATTGTTTGTACTAACGGTTTGATTTGGAGTCTCACTTATCTCTTTATTTTGAACAGTTAGACGAACCTTTTTCTTTACTTCATTTAAAGCATTATCATGCGCTACTATGATATACTCTTTTGTTCCAACACTAGCATCCAATTCTACAATATTACCCTCCAAATCCGTGACTGTAATTATACAAGTAGCATTCGAATTATCTTCACAATGTACGATAAAATCATCAGAGGTAATCTCATCTCCCAAAGTAATTTCTATATCTTTTACTTCTAAAACAGGTGGTGTCTTATCTACTACTTCTAGAATGGAATGATAAATTTCACCATCTAGTTCAATCGTAACATCATATATTCCAATACTATAAACAATATTTTCATGCAAAATCAAGTTCCTATTAGAGACAGTTTCATCTTGATTGATCCATGTAATTTTGGCGTCATTTAGATTGATTTTTTCTGAAAAGAAAATTTCAGAATCAAGAACATTTCCAGAATCCATTACTACTTTATCTTTGATTTCTATTTTCTTTTGTTCTTCTACTATAGTTGTTTTTTTAGGTTTTAAAATCCAATCGCGATTTCGAAATACTAAAATTCCCGCAATGATTACGAGCATTCCTAAAATAATCAATATAACCCTCTTCTTGGTTACCATTTTCTTTTTATCCATAATCTAAAATCTCCCATCATTTTACGCAATCGTAAATTCAGCTGTTATATAGTGTTTCGTTCCTTCTCCTGCATAAGATGTATCCTTTAAAATCCGATATTTACCACTTTCTAGTGCTCCATAATGATATTCCCAATTCACTTTTAATTCTAATGTATGATTTTCATTGACAGAATATCCAATCATAATAAAAGTCATATCGTGTTTCGGTTTCATTTCCACCCATACTCCGTTTTCCTCTTTTTCAAGCTGATATCCTTCTCCATAAATATTATTCCTATCACTGGTATCCGTAATAATGACGGTTGCACCTGTTTTTGTCAAAGTTCCATCCTTAATTGTCATGGATACATTCTCTAAATCATCTATTTTGATACTACACTTATTCATTAAGTTTTCTTTCTTTTTCGCAATGTAAATATCTTGGTTATAATCGATTGTATTACATGAAATCGCATAAAAATCTTCATTTCCAAATTCTTGCTGATTCTTGTCATAATGATATATGATAGAACCCCCATCTTTTCGTGTCTCCACATAATTTAATTGTTTCAAAAAATCCTCTACTGTAATTTCCCCGTTCATGAAAGCATCAAATAGGCTAGAGTTACTAGAATGTAGATATGGGACTTCAAAGGAAAAAGATACATGTCTACCATCGTCTAAGGTAAGACCGAACATAAATAATTCTTGTTGGGAATCGGAAACTTTTTCTATTTTTTTGCTACAACCACTACCTGAAACTAAAATACTACAAATCATCAAATAAGCTACTATTTTTTTCATCGCTTCACCTTACCACTTTCTACTTCGTATTATATCACAAATTGAAAGATTCTCCTAATTCAATAACCATTAGAAAAGGAGCCCTTAGGACCCCTTTATTACATCATATTTTCTAGCTTTTTATTTGCCTTTTTCATGGTTGCATCTACTGCTTTTTCTACACTCTTCTTTACAGGCTTATTATACTTTTGATACGCCAAAACAGCCCCTGCACCTATACCCATAAGTGCCATATCCTTAACAAATTTCATATTATCACCTTCTCGCCAAAAAATATGAACGTATGCATATTATACTATACATACATTCATAGTTTGCGTCATTTACTTGAATTTATACAGACATTTCTTAACTTTTCACATAAACTGGTTTTACGAATTCTTTCTTCATCATTGGATACACTATAGGTAAATGCTTGTATTTCTCCCATAACAATTAGTTTTTTCTTGGCTCTTGTAACCGCTGTATAAATGAGTTTTCGATAAAGCATTCTATAATAAGACATACAAATTGGTAAAACAACCAATTCAAATTCACTTCCTTGAGATTTATGAATACTAATGATAAATCCATGTTTGACTTTCGCAAAGTCTTTTGGTAAATATTTTACTTCTAAACCATCATAATCTACATAGATTTCATTTTTTTTACTTTTACTAATCTGAGATGGCACAATTCGACTAATGATTCCAATATCGCCATTAAACACATTTTCTTCTGGCATATTGACAAGCTGTAATACTTTATCACTTTCTCTGAAAATCACATCTCCTACTTTGATTTCTTGTTTGCCTTCTTCTTTGGGATTCCAAATTTTTTGTAATTCTTGATTCAGATGATCAATACCATTCACACCTGCATACATCGGCGCCATCATTTGAACCCTTTTATAATCGTATCCCTTTTCCATTAATTGTTCTGTTAATTTTTTTAGAGAAGGGACAATCTGTTCTGGTGAACATTCCAAAAAAGTAAAATCATTTGTGGTGCTTAAGTATTGCTCACTTAAATTGTTATTTTTAATTTCTTCGGCAAGTACGGGAATATAAGAATCATTACTTTGACGATAGAGTAAATTAAGAGGTATAGTTGTAATACATTCACTGAGAAGCAAATCTTTTAGAATTTCTCCTGGTCCCACACTTGGTAATTGATGATAATCTCCTACCAAAATAAGTTTGATATTTGTCGTTAATCCTTCTAATAGATGGCCAAATAATTCGGTATCAATCATGCTTACCTCATCGACAATAATCAGTTTTTGTGTAGCAGGATTCCATTCATTGACAGCAAATTCATTGTTATCCTTATTCCATTTTAAAAACCTGTGAATGGTAGTAGCTGGAAATAAAGTCGCTTCCGCCATTCGTTTACTTGCTCTTCCTGTGGGTGCGAGTAAAGCAATTTCTCTTTCTGCTTCTTCTTGTGATAGATGGTTTAAATTTTGGTATAATTCGACAATGGCTTTGATAATCGTCGTCTTTCCTGTCCCCGGTCCACCTGTAATAATCGTAATATGTTTTTGTAAAGATTCACGAATGGCCTTTTTTTGTTCTTCATTATATTCTATCTGTTCTTGTTTTTCTAAAACCTGTATTTTATCATCCAGATTTTGATAGTTATCATCCTCTTTTTGAATGAGTCCACAAATTCTTTTTATAATATATTGTTCTGCCATATAGATTGTGTTTAAATAATAGCGATTTTCTTCCACCACAAATTTATTTTCCAAACACAAATCTTCTAAATAACTTTGAAACTCTGAAAAGTCAACTTCCAATCCCAAATACTGCTTCATACTTTCATATAATTCTTCTATTACAAAATAAGTATCTCCTGTTTCAAAGGATAATTTTTTTCCAATATAAAATAAACAAGCCTTCATCCGTCTTTCATCTAATGTATCTATATTGAAATGAGATGCAATACGATCGAGTTTTGGAAACGTAATTTCTTCTACATCATCTAAAACTCTATAAATATTATGTTCCAATTCTAAAATGGTATTACCTTTGTAACAATTATAAATAGAAAGAGCATCTTTCATGGAAAAGCCAAGTTCTGTTAAATAAACAATTGTTTTATGACTTTCTTCGTACTTGGTTAAATTTTGAATGATTTGATTTTGTTTTTTCAAAGAAAGTTTTGGTACTAGATTCAAGCAAGCAGGTTCTTCTAAAATACGGTCCAGTGTATTTTCCCCTAATGTTTCAACAATTTGTGTTGCCATTTTTTCACCAATACCTGAAAATAAATCACTCGATAAAAAGGAGATAATGCCATCCTTGTCCTCTGGTTTCATATGTTCTGATTCTGTTACTTGAAATTGTAATCCATATTTCGGATGATTGACGGTTTCTCCTTTGCATAAATACATATCATCTTCTTTTAAATCAGCAAAATAACCCGTAAATGTAATGGTTTTATCGATATAGTCTTGTAATTCTTCATCATCGGTTTCTTTTAGTTTTAAAATGCCAATGACAAAGCCTTTTTCAGAAGAAAAAATACTTCGCTTATAAATTCCTTTTACATATTTACTCATGCTACCATTCCTAACAGTATCATTATATCAAACATACGTTCTAATTACAAATAGAAAAAAGTCTTTCGACTTTTAACGTGTTTTACCTTCTTCAATATTATTTTGTTGTTCTAATTCATATCGTTCTAAAATCTCTTGTGGTGAATATAGTGGACCATGTTCTGGATTATGGTCTCTTGAATTAGATTCTTCCAAATCCTTATAATATTTTACTCTCTGTTCTTGTTGTTGCTCTGATATATATCCTATCGCTTTTGCTCCAATGAAAGAACCAGTTGCAATCGCAGCTAAAACACCTACCGCTTTTACAAAATTCCCATTTCTTTGCAATTTCATACTCTCACGGTTATGTACTCTAAGTGCCACTTGATGAAGAGCCTCTTCAAATGACGTAACTTCTGTCGTAATTACTTTTATTTCATTTGGAATGATTATCGCTAATTCTTGTATTCTTTTTTGAAGTTCTTCTGATTCCTCATTGATAATCGTTTTTTCTTGAGATACCATTGGTCGAAGGTTGTATTTTTTATTAAAAGCATACTGAAAGATTCTATTTTCATTTTGGTCTAAGGATTCCTTAGAATTGTTAATATTTGTATTAAAATTTTTACTTGTATAACCACGTAATAAGCTGACGACTTCTTCTATTGTATAATAGTTTCCAGTTGGTATTCTACGAGCTTCATATTGAAGATATTCTTTTAATCTATAGTGTGGTCGCATTTCTTTTTGTTCTAGATCAATTGGTTCTAATTCTAATATACGAATTATCGGTTCTTTATTCATCGTTTTTCAACTCCTATATGTATTATATTACTATAACTTTATAAAATAGTCAACGTTTTCAACCCCATAGCAATATGGATACTCTATTTGTTCCAGCTTCAGCATTCTTTTTTTCTGTAGATTTTTATCTTTTGTTTTTACTTTTACGAGTAAATAATTTCCTGTATGTCCTATAATACCATCCTCATAAACCGTTTCTGGTAATACTTCTGCTTCTTTTCCTATAAACTGTTTCATATACTCTACTTCTAATTGTTTAGAAAGAGAAATTAATATTCGAGCCCGTTCTTTTTTGGTTGCATTGTCTAAATGATTTGAAAGTTTACAAGCTGCTGTTCCATCCCGTTTGGAAAAGGGAAAAACATGTATTTTTGCAAATTTTATGGTTTGAATGGTCTCAATTGTTTCTTTAAATTCCTCCTCTGTTTCCCCTGGAAATCCTGTAATTACATCTGTGGTAATGGAAATGTTAGGTCTTATTTTTCTAATTTGATTTATTTTTTGGATAAAATATTCCTTGTCATATTTGCGATTCATCCGTTTTAATACTGTATTAGAGCCACTTTGTAACGGAATATGGAGATGATCTACTAATACATGACTTTTCGCAAACACTTCTAATACACGTTCATTTAACTCTGTTGCTTCAATAGAAGAAATACGAATTCTTTCCAATCCTTCTATTTGAATTAAATCATTAAGTAAGTCTGCAAAATCATAATTTTCAAATTCTACTCCATAATTTCCTGTATGAATTCCTGTTAAGACAATTTCTTTATGTCCATTTTGAACCAACTCTTTGACTTCTTGTATCACCGTTTTTGGTTTTTTGCTACGAACATTTCCCCTTGTATATGGAATGATACAATACGTACAAAAATTATTACAACCATCTTGGATTTTAACAAATGCTCTTGTTTTATTAAAGTTATTGAGTGTCATTGATTCAAATGTTAAATCTTTCATCCTACGTACATCTTCTATTTTTTTCTTATGCACTAAAAATTCTTCTATATACTCTACTATTTTAGACTTTCCCTGATTTCCAATTACAATATCAACCCCTTCAATTTCAACATTTTTTGCATTTTGCACAAAACATCCACAAACAACAATTAGGGCCTTTGGATTTTCATGAATTGCATGTTTAATGGTTTTCATCGATTTATGATCTGCAGTATTGGTTACTGTACAAGTATTAATAATAGAAATATCAGCTAATTCATCTGTGGATACTTCTATATATCCATTGTTTTTTAATTGATCACGCATCACATTAGATTCATAGGTATTGACTTTGCATCCTAATGTATAAATATTGAACTTCATAAACCCTCCTAAAAAATAGGCAAGATTGCCTACTCTAAATTTTTTCTAAATTCTTTTAATGCTTGTAAAAATTCTTCATTTTCCTTTATTTCAGGACTAATTGGTGGCATATCTAATGTCTGTTCCAAACTATCAATTTTCATATGCGTATGAAAACCATAATCTTCTAAATAATCATTGATTTGATGTTCCTCTAATTCTTGTTCAAATGTCTCAATGATATCCTCTTTATCATCTTTTATATCATAAGAACGCTGTTCTGTTTTTTGAGATTGAAAAGAGGGCACTTTAGGATATTCAAAATGTTCTTCCATTTTACCATAGATTGGTGAAATAAAATCGGTATTTTTGAACTTTCTTACAGCTGGTGTTTCTTTTGGTTTTTCTTCCAAAGTATCTGGGACTTTTTCATTTAATATATGTTGTGTCGCTGGCATCGGAACTAATTCTTCCTCTTTTGATATTACTTCTACTACTGGTTCTTTTACATCAATCTTAGCTATATTATCTTCCTTGTTAATTGTTTTTACTAGTTCTTGATAACTAATAATTGATTTTTCTTCTTGTTCTTTTTCAAAAGTTTCCACCACATCTTCTGATTTTGCCTCTAAATCCTGTTGCATCTTTTCCAACAATTCTTCTATTTCTGATTTTTTTTCTACAAAATTTTTTTGTGGTTCTTCTATCTTTGTTTCAACCATTTCTACCTGTGTTTCTGGCTTTTCTGCCTGTCTATCTATCATTTCTATTTGTGATTCTGGTAGTTCTACTGTCTTCACTTCTTCTAATTGTGGCTTTGCTTTTTTTTCTGTCATTTCACTCATAAGTTCATTAATCTCTTCTTTATCTTTTTTTCGGTCTTTTACAATAATATAAATCACATTCCCTACTAATAGAAGAATTACAAAAGCAGCAATTCCTAACATAATTTGATTGTTAATATCTATATCAATCATACACTTCACTCCATATAATAAAAATTAAGTACACTTAAAATATATATTGGTACTGTTTCTACCCGCATAATACGATTGCCAAGTGAAACAGAAATAAATCCTAATTGGTTCCACATCTGTTCTTCAGATTCTGAAAATCCACCCTCAGGCCCAATCGCTACATTTATTCTATCACAAGTTGTATTAGAATTCAAAATAAAACGAATATTTTTTTGTGTCTCAGTCGTACTACAAATAAGACTTAATCCTTCTAGCGGTTTCATATTTTTAGGATTTTGGATGGGAAGAATTTCTGGAATATCTATACGGTAAGATTGTTCACTTGCCTCTTTACAAATGCGTCTCCAACGTTCTATTTTTTTATCTTCCTTTTCTTCTTTTCGCTTGATAATGCTACGTTCTGTCTCAATTGGAATAATTCTATTTACTCCTAATTCCGTTGCTTTTTGAAGAATCAAATCCATCTTTTGTTCTTTTAAAAGAGGAATCAACAATGTGATTTTAGGTGTCTTATTTTCTTTTACTTCTAACTCTTTTTCTATTTGAATTTGGATATCTGCATTTACATTTTCTAGACAACATAAATACACTTTGGCGTCATATACGACTTGTATTCTGTCATGCTGGTTCATGCGCATTACTGTTTTGATATGATAAATATCTTCTTCGTTTAAAATAAATTGATCTTTTATTTTTTGTTTGGCAAAATATCGTTGCATAAAGACTACCTCCAATGTTTTCTATTATAACATTTCTTATTCCAAAAGAAAATAGGTATTTCCTACCTATATTATATGTGTAACTTTATTCATACAGAAGCTATTTATTATCAATCAAATCGCATGCCATTAAAACAGTATTTTCAAAATGTTCAAAATCCACCTGTATCCAATTTACATTCATTTGATGATGAAACCAAGTATACTGTCTTTTGGCATAGTTGCGACTATGTTGTTTGATTTTGTCTAAACAGTTTTCTAATGTATCTGATTCATTAAAATAATCAAATAATTCTTTGTATCCAATTGGAGTTGTAATCGCTTTGGTACGTAATGGTTGTTCATAAATACGTCTTGCTTCTTCTAATAATCCATTTTGCATCATAATATCAACCCTTTGATTAATTCTTTCATATAAAACAGATCTTTCTGTAGTAAGCCCAAGAACAATCGTTGGATAAAGTAATTGTTCTGTTTTTTCCTTTTTCTCTAAAATCTTTCCAGTTTTTTCATAATAAGAAAGAGCTCGTTCAATTCGTTTTCGGTTATTTGGATGAACTGTAGTATCTGGATCAATTTGCCTTAGTCGTTCATATAAAATAGATGTTTCCTCTGAATAAGATATATCATCAGTTTTCTCTTCTTCTAACTTGTAATCATATAAAGCAGCTTTGATATAAAGACCTGTACCCCCTACTAAAATAGGTGTTCTATTGCGAGCAAGTATTTCTTCTATTTTTTTTCTACAATCTTTTTGATAATCATATAGCGTATAAAGTTCATTCCAATTTTTGATATCAAATAAATGGTGAGGAATATCTTCTTTTTCTTCTTCTGTTACTTTTGCAGTCGCAATATCCATTCCTTTATAGACTTGCGTACTATCTGCATTGATAATTTCTCCATTGTACTTTTTGGCAAGTTGAATGCTTAGTTTTGTTTTTCCAACCCCCGTAGGCCCTACAATACATATAACTTGGCTCATATGTCACTTCCTTTTGGATGTACTATATTTTTCTATCACATGCCTCATACTATCCATAGATTCTTCAAGTACGTTAAGGTCACTCAAATCAATTCCAATAGAACATAGTAAGTTATCAATTCCATATACAAATTCATTATCAGTAGTATCAACAGTCATATTATTGATGATGTCATTCAGTCTTAAAATATCTTGTACCTTACAATGCTCTATGGCATAATAGGTCAAAATAGTCCCAAGAATATACTGATAATCATATATAAAATCACTATTTTCCAGTAAATAATTAGATAAAGAGGCAATATTAGAAATATTTTTATCTGATGTGTTTTGTTGATATTGTTGTTCCAATCGTTCTAGATTAAAGAACATATCTTTACAATCATTTTCAAATCTTTCCTTACTTGAATAATATGGATATAAATAAGTAGAGAGATCTGGAATATGTTCTAAGTTTGCTTTCGGATTGGTTTCGTTAATATATTTTGGATGGACTTCCCCAAAGATTTCATAACAAGCTAAAGGAAAGCTATAGTGATTGAAATCATTCATATGTCTCTTTATAGATAGAAGTCTCATATTCCAAAAAATTTGAGAAGGTTCTATTCCTTTTTTTTCTATCAAATAAAGAAGTGCTTTTATTTCAAAATAGATAGAAATAAATTCTTTCACAACTCTTCCAGCAGGATTTTTCTTATTTCGTTTAGTATTTGTCATATGCAAAAATTCATGGATTAAGGTGCAGACATCCTCATAATTATATCTGCGATTGATATTGATTTCAGGTTCAAAATTATGATAGCAAAAATGAGACCCATCGTAATCATATGTATAAAGTTTTTTCGGATTATAATCCTCTGATTGAATCCCATAACTAAAATCAAGCACACCACTATCTAATAAGGAATTGTATTTCTGTAAATAACATGGACATAATTTTTCAACAATCTCTCTTCCTAATGCAAATACTTCTAGTGCTGTAAGATGTACTTCTGCATTTTCTTCTTGTATATCATAATCACTTAACATTATAGAACATTTTTCACTTGCTATTACAAATTTGTTAATGTTTCTTAAGAAAAAGGAATGTTCTTCTTCCATTGCTTGAAAACAAAGATTCAAATAATCGTTTAATTTATGATATTGTTCTTCTGTCATTTTTAGTACCTCCAAACAAAAAGGATTTTTTATAGTGATAAAATTCTCCTATTATATCGAAAAACAAATAGAATATCTGAAATAACATAGCCATGTAATGCTCAATCACTTTTTCTATGTAATTGAGTATTTTTTGTCTATATAGCAATTATTTTCTATCAATATAAAATTTTTAACGAATAAACATACTATCTCCAAATGAGAAAAAACGGTACTCATGTTTAACTGCTTCTTCATAAGCATGTAGAATATGTTCTTTTCCTGCCAAAGCACTTACTAACATTAATAATGTTGATTTTGGTAAATGAAAATTTGTAATCAGTGCATCAATTGCTTCAAACTGATATCCAGGATAGATAAAAATATCTGTCCAACCACTACAAGCTTGAAATGTATGATGTAATTTCATAACTGTTTCTAATACTCTAGTAGAAGTCGTTCCAACTGCAATAATTCTTCTTCCTTCTTTTTTCGCAAGATTTAATAGGTTAGCGGTATCTTCATCCATTTGATAAAATTCGCTATGCATTTGATGTTTGGTTACATCCTCTACTGAAACCGGACGAAAAGTGCCAAGTCCGACATGTAAGGTAACATATAATACTTGAATGCCCTTTTTAATCAATTCATCTAATAATTCATTGGTAAAGTGTAGGCCTGCTGTAGGTGCTGCAGCACTTCCCTCATTTTTAGCATATACGGTTTGATAACGATCTTTATTCTCCAATTTTTCATGAATATATGGTGGTAATGGCATTTCTCCCAATTGATCCAATATTACATATAAGATTCCTTCATACTGCAACTTAAAAATACGAATTCCCTCTTCCTTGATTTTGATACAAGTAGCTTTTAGTAATCCATTTCCAAAAGAAATTGTAGTTCCAACTTTTACTCTTTTCGCAGGTTTTGTTAAACATTCCCATGTATCATTTTCTTTTTCTTTTAGTAGTAATAATTCAATAGAAGCACTGGTTTCTTCCTTAACTCCATAAAGTCTTGCGGGAATTACCTTTGTATTGTTTAACACAAGTACATCTCCTTCTTGTAATTCTCCTAAAATATCATGAAACTGTTTATGTTCTATCTCTCCTGTTTTTTTATCCAAAATAAGCATTTTTGAAGTATCTCTTTTTTCAATTGGTGTTTGGGCAATCAAATATTCTGGTAACTCATAATCGAAATCTTGTGTTTTCATCTATCTCACCTACTTTTTCTATTGAACACAGGGCTAATTTTAAACTATCTTGTGTATGGACTCTCCTTCCTTTCCATTCCATTTCTGGATATAACTCTTTTATTCGATTAAAAACCATATCCATATAAGGGTTTTCAAAATCAGAACAATACTGAATATATCCTGATTGATCTTTGTATATTGTAATATGATAAAATCCAAGCATATTTCGACAAAATGCACCTATGTTAAGTCCTTCTTTCATATAATTTTGATATATTTTAAATAATTCTTTATCATAAATTAGATACTGATTCAAAATAAGTTCATCCATTTCTTCATGAAACAATCCTAGTGTTCTGGGAACATTATAAGAAACACCTTCAAAATCAACAACACAATCCTGTAAATTTTCAGGACTAATATATTGCCTTTTAAAAAAATAATCATTAACAGGTAAGTAACGGTATTTTATTGATTGTGTTGATGTTTGCAAATATAATATTCCATTCTCTACATACCAAGTGGAATCTTGGCGTAACAAAGGATTTACCATTTGATATCCAAGTCCAAACAATAAAAAATCAAAATAAGGTTTAAAATGGTGATAGTTTTTCGCAAACTCCTCAAATTTTATTCTATTATTTTCATTTTGTTCTACGTAATTTTTACAAATATTTTCGGCAAACATACCAATTTCATAATAGGGAATTGTTATCAATTTGTTCTCATTTGTAATAAATCCTGTTTCCATACACTACTCCGTTCTAGAAATCTTGATTTAAGTAATATTGGATAATTCAATTTCTGTTCATAATCGATATTCTCTGTTTTAAATTATCACTTCTATTCAAACATATCTTCTTGATATGCAATTTTTAAATGTTCGTATGCTAATTTTGTTACAATACGCCCCCGACTTGTACGCTTTAGAAATCCAATTTGCAATAAATAAGGCTCATAAACATCTTCAATGGTTGTTTGTTCCTCGCCAATAGAAGATGCGATTGCTTCTATACCTACAGGTCCACCATTAAATTTTTCAATGATAGATTTGAGTAAATGATAATCCGTATCATCTAATCCAATTGCATCTACTTTTAATTTATCCAAAGCCATTTTAGTAATTTCTAATGTAATCGTTCCATCACCCATGACCATTGCAAAGTCCCTTACACGTTTGAGCAATCGATTGGCAATTCTAGGTGTTCCTCTACTGCGCCTTGCGAGTTCTATAGCAGCATCTTCTGCAACCTCTGTTTCTAAAACACGACCTGTACGTTTGACGATCTTAGTTAACTCATCAACAGTATAATATTGCAGTTTAGAAACAATTCCAAAACGATCCCTTAATGGGCTTGATAAGTCACCTGCTCTTGTGGTCGCACCTACTAATGTAAATGGTGGTAAATCAATTCGGATATTTTTAGAAGTAGATTCACTACCAATCACAATATCCAAAACAAAATCTTCCATAGCAGAATACAAAATCTCTTCTATATATCTTGGCATTCTATGAATTTCATCAATGAATAAAACATCACCTGCTTCTAATGTGGATAAAATAGCTGCCAAATCTCCACTTTTTTCAATGGATGGACCGCTTGCTGTTTTGATATTACTACCAAGTTCATTTGCAATAATATAGGCTAAGGTTGTTTTTCCAAGTCCTGGAGGACCATATAGTAATACATGATCCAAAGATTCTTCTCTCATTTTAGCTGCTTTGATAAAAATATCTAGATTTTCTTTCACTTCTTTTTGCCCAATATATTCTTCTAAACAGTTAGGGCGAATGTTTGCTTCAAATCTATCTTCGTTTAATTCTTCATTTGTTAAAATTCTATCTTCCATGTCATTCCTCCTTTATTTTAGTAATAATTTAAGTGCTTCTTTCACCTGCTCTTCTATTTTTAATGAAGAATCAATTTTTGGAATTACATTCTTTATATCTCCCTGTTTATATCCTAGTGCTTTTAATGTTTCTACCAATTCTTCATTCGTACTCGTATTTTGAATGGTTTCTTGACTTACTAATTTTCCCTTTAAATCTAGAATAATTTGTCTTGCCACTTTGTCACCAATTTTAGGAAATTTTTTTAAATATAAAATATTTTCACGTTCTATCGCATCGATAATACCTTCTATAGAACCTGTCGCAAGCATAGGTAATGCCATTTTACAACCCAATCCTTTAACATTAATTAATTTTAAAAACAAATCCTTTTCTTCCTTACTTGCAAATCCATATAAAGAAATTTCATCTTCTCTTACATATTGATAGATGTATATTTGATAAGTTTCATCTAAATGAAAAGCATAAGGATTACCTGTGTAAATGAAATAACCAATACCCTCTTGTTCTAAAACAATATAACTACTTTCTACTTGCGTTATCGTTCCCTTTATATATTCATACATAAAATCACCTTATATTCATTATACCATAAGTTTGTTCGTTTCATTAAAAAAATGACAAATAGTTGTCATTCAGACATCAGAGTTTTGATTTTCATTGTTCTTGTTTTCTACAGTTGTACTTTCGTATGTAATTTGTAATAAGGAATCATAAAATCGATTTTTCTTTTTGATTAACCAAATAAAATTAATGATATAAAACAAGAAAATAAATAATAATCCTAAAAAGCATATTAAAATGAAAGTGGTAGGAGTAAGGTTTATCTTATTTAGAAAATAAATTACAGTATACATTGTTCCGATAGGGATTCCAAAATAATAGAAATATAAAATGATATATCTAAACAAAATACGAAGAAATTTCATGTTTGGAGTTTCAAAAGAAACATTTAAAAATTGACTACCTAATGTTTTTCCATTGGAAAGTAATGGTATGATACCATAATAAATTACAAAAATAATCAAGAATAATTTTGTGTTACCAAAAAAAAGTACCACTAAACTGATTATACTATAAATGGCAAAGTCTAGACCAAACACAGTTATTCTACGAAAACCCGAAACCTGTTTTCCAATTTGAAAAGCTTCTTGATCAATTCTATCTCTAGTTGGTAAAAAGCGAGAAAAAATTCCCATAAATGAATATCCAAGTAATCCACCTAACGTATTTATAAGTAAATCATCTACATCAAAAATACGATATGGGTATGGATAGATGAAATAAAGTCCTGTTAATTGTGTTATTTCAAAGAACAAACTCAGCAAAAGGCTATACCCTAATACACGTTTGAAGTCACACTTAAAATAATATCTTAAATACATACCAAAAGGAACAAACATAAACAAATTAAATAGAATCGTATAAACACATGGTTCTAATAATGCTTTTATATAAGTAGAAGGATTACTGATTACAAAAGAGGTTTCTTTGATAAAATCTAAAATAAACGTAAATGGAACTAAACTTATCATATCTGGTTTCCATTCCACGGTTTCTAATTTTGGAAGTGGTAAAATGACTAAAAAATAAATACTAATAAGATAAAGAATAAATGAATAGATAATGAAAACACGTAATTTATGAATAGATCCATATGTATGATATTGATGTAAAATAAAAGGAATGGTAAATAATAGAGCAATAAAAGGAAATACAATAATTGCTTTTTCAATGGAATTGATATAACTCATAGGTATGCTACACCTCCTTTATCTGTATTAGTATAGCACGCTTCTATCTATAAATAAGTTACAATATTGTAAGAATAAAAGAAAAAATAGAATTTTATTTCTATTTTAATATATATGTTTTTGGAATTTCATAACTTTGAAGTTCTTCTTCAATCGGTAGTTTTTTACTATCAAACCCAAAATCTTTAATATAAATATGTCTTATCATCATACTATCATTCACCCTTAATACGAATGTTGCACCCTCAGCATTAATATTAATTGGAAGAAAATTATGATGACAATATATGGTATCATTTACCCAATATTCTTTCTGTGATTCAATTATTCCATCTGTATAGTATTTTGTAATATATATGATTTTTTCGGTTTCTTTTTCTCTAAAAACATCACATTGAATATCAGAAAAACGGAAATTATCTTCAAAGTAAATTTCTGAAATTCTTAAATCCTCTAATTTTCTTGCATTTTCAAGATACGTTTTTAAAAGTGTAATATCATCAGATAATTCAGCTAAAGTTTGAAATACAGATTCATCAGCAAAATCCATACTATCAAATTCTTCTTTATGCTCTCTTACATACTTTATCATATCTGAATTTTTTTCTACTAATGTTACTAAATCATTTTTTCCATCCAAAGTTGCTTCTTTGATTAATGTTCTATGATTAGGAATACTCCTTATATCTGTTACAAAGTTTATAACAGGTTCAATTTCCTCTGTTTTAACACATTCAAATAAACGACGTCATCCTGTACTATCTAATGTTCTCTTAATTTCCATATCAAAA
Source organism: uncultured Caryophanales bacterium (assembly GCA_947648915.1). Taxonomy (GTDB): domain Bacteria; phylum Bacillota_I; class Bacilli_A; order RF39; family UBA660; genus UBA5026. The sequence goes on from CANSPQ010000013.1 coordinate 27,490, forward strand.
CTCCCCTATCAAAAAACATTCAAAATTTAAATATTTTTTTAAAATCCTAGTATAAAACAGATTACAAAGAATGCAGCACCTAAACAAAATGTTAATCTTGTAATAAATAATTCTCCACCACGTTCTTTTCTATTTTTAAATAAACTATCATTTCCACCTGTTAAAGCATTAGATGCACTTTCTGCTTTGGCAGCTTGTAATAGTACAATTGCAATTAATAAAATTGATACAACTAATAATAGAGTCTGCATATTTGACCTCCTAACTTCTAATAAGATACCATATTTGAATAGAAAATGCAACCTATTCAATTATTTTTCATATTGAATTTCAATATCATAAGAATCCATTACATTTAAAATTACTTGTACGATACAATCTTCTTTTTGAATGGTTTTAAACTGACATATTCCTTCTAATGAAGGATTCCATAAATTGCATTCCATTTCATATTCTATTTGTTTACTTCCATCTTTATAACTTGTAGTAGAATTTATAGTACCGTTTTTGATAAAAGAAGAAAGTTTCCTTGGTGAAAATAGATTCCAATTAAAGGTTGAAACAATATTGTTATTTTCATCTACAATCATTTCGTCTATAATTTGGTATGTTTGATTTTGCTCTTCTACCAAAAATGTTTCTTCTTTCATTTTACTTCCGGAAATATGATAAATTTTGTTTTCATTTTCAATTGTCATAACATAATGGTACTGATTCCATCTTTCATATTGTTCTTCTACTGTGTCACTTATTTTAGAAGATGTTTGAATATTTAATAACAAGAACAAAACTCCAAAAAATAATGCATAAAGACCAATTTGCAATAACGAACGACCTCTTGGATTTTTCCACAATGTTTTTATGGTTCCAAAAAATGTTTTCATGCTTCAAATATTTTTCCTTTTAATGATTCTTTATTTTGGAAGCCATTGACAAAATCAATTGCTTTCATTTTGGTTTTTCCCTCTGGTTGAATGAAAGTAAATACAACTTCCCCATTGGATACTTTAACGCCAATTCCATCTGGGTAAATTTGTGTAATCTGTCCATCGATTAAATTAGGGTAAGAATGATCCGTCATGTAACATTCCCATACTTTGATTACTTTTCCTTCTAATCTTGTATAAGCACCTGGCCAACTATTGAGTCCTCTCACCTTATTATATACTTGTTTTTTTGTTTGCGAAAAATCAATTTTTTCATCTTCTCTTGTAATATTAAATGCATAGGTTGCTTCTGATTCTTCCTGTTTGATTCTAGGAGCTGTTCCATCAATAATAGAAGGCAATACTTCTAGTAATAAATCTCTACCTAATATTTTTAACTTATCATGAAGTGAAGATGCAGTATCAGTATCTTCAATTGGAATCTCTGCTTGGGCAATCATATCACCTTGATCCATTTTAGGATTCATATGCATAATCGTAATTCCTGTTTTTTTATGTCCATCAATAATGGCATGATGAATGGGTGCTCCTCCTCTTAGCTTAGGTAACAAAGAGGCGTGTACATTGATACATCCGTAGACTGGATATACAAGTAGCTCTCTTGGCAATAATTGTCCATAAGCACATGTAATAATTAAAGTTGGGTGTAGTGCAATAATACTTTCCCAATCTTCTCTTAATTTAGGTGGTTGTAACACCAAAATTGTATGTTCTTGCGCAATTTTTTTAATGGGTGGTTCTGACATTTTTCCATTACGTCCAACTGGTTTGTCTGGTTGTGTTACAACAGCTCTTACGTTATAATGTTCAATCAGACCTTGTAGAATTGGAACGGCGAAATCTGGTGTTCCCATAAATACAATTTTTACTTCTTGCTTCAGATTGATATCATTTATGTTCATAAAATCATTCATATTCTCACCTATTTTCATTTTACCATTATATTACACTTTTGTCATGTTTTTCTTCTGTATTTCATAAAAAGAGAATACGTGTTATAATAGAGTTGTTGTAAGGAGTTGCTTGCGATGAAAAAATGGAAGAAAATTTTAATGACTGGTTTTTGGCTATTTTTAATTGGGTCTTTATTTGGATATGTTTTTGAAGGATTATTAGAATTTTTCAAACATGGAATTTGGGTAAGTAGAAAAGGGCTTATCTATGGGCCTATTTCACAAGTGTACGGAATTGGATTTGTAATCATTTCCGCAGTTCTTTATAGGTTCAAAAAACCGATTCCTATTTTTTTCATCGGTACAATTGCAGGTGGAGCTGTTGAATATATCATGTCTTTGATGCAAGAATATATATTTGGTACCATTTCTTGGGATTACAGCAATTATTTTCTTAATATCAATGGAAGAACGAGTTTATTTCATGCCTTAATGTGGGGACTCATTGCACTTTTATTTATGCAATTTGTCTATCCTTTTCTCATGCGGATTTGTGAAAAACTACAAACAAAGTTAGGTTATATTCTAACTGTTATTTTATTTCTTTTACTTAGTCTTGATATTTTTATTTCAACTGTTGCTGCAATTCGCCAAGATGAGCGAAAACACCATATTCCACCTACAAACCGGTTAGATCAATTTATCGATAAACACTACCCAGATACAAGAATGGATTCTATTTATAAAAATAAAATGTACCGACAAAAAAGGGAGAATTAAAATTGAACTGGATTAAAATCGATATCAAATTGGATATCTTTTTTATTACGGTATATTTCCTGAATTATTTTTAAATTCCCATATATATCTTCTAGTTTTTTATATTTTAAAATCACTTGTACTTGATAAATATGATTCATTTTAGGAATCAGTGCAAAACTAGGACCTAATACAATTACATTTTTTAAATTTTTCCGTTTCCAATCATTCGCAATCTTTCTTCCCTCACCCATTGCATGATCTTCACTGCTAGATTTTAGAGAAATTAAACATAGGTTACAATAAGGACTATAATGTAATAATTTTCGAATTTTCATTTCCTCTTCATAAAAACCTACATAATCATGCTGCTTTGCTTTTTGAATACTATAGTGATCTATATGAAATCCTTGAATAATGACTTCTCCTTTTAAATCGTATCTTCCTGCCCTCCCTGCAACTTGAGAAAGTAAATCAAATGTTCTTTCCGCACTTCTAAAATCAGGAATATTTAAAGTAGAATCCCCATTTACAACCCCTACTAAAGTGACTTTTGGAAAATTGAATCCCTTCGCAATCATCTGAGTTCCAATTAAAATCTGATATTTTTGTTCTAAAAAATCCTGAATCATCTGTTCATGACTACCTTTTTTCGTTGTAGTATCGTTATCCATACGTAGGATATTTGCTTTCGGAAATTGAACATTTAAATATTGCTCTAGTCGTTCTGTTCCCATTCCATATTGTTGCATACCTTCATTATGGCACTTTGGACAGATTTCAATTGGCGATGTTGTATAACTACAATAGTGACATTGCATTTGATTTTTTGTTTGATGATATATAAGTGGAATATCACAAGCAGGACATTTGTGTGTATAACCACAATTCTTACAAGTGTGAATCGTTGTGTAGCCTCTGCGATTTAACAATAAAATAACCTGTTCTTTTTTGTCTAACTTTTCTTCTATTTTTTGATATAATAGCTCAGATAAAATGGAATTCCCTTTTCGAATTTCATCTTTCATATCCACCAAAGTTACATCAGGCAAATTTTGTCCTGTACGATGTTGCATTTGACATAATGTATAGATCCCTGTCTTGGCTCTTGCATAGCTTTCAATCGATGGCGTTGCACTTCCTAAAACGACGGGAATTTGATAACGTTTGGCTCTCCATATGGCAATATCAATTGCATGGTACTTAGGGGTGTTTTCTTGTTTATAAGTCGTAGAATGTTCTTCATCTACAATAATAATACCCAAGTTGGTTAGGGGTGCAAAAATGGCACTTCTAGCACCAATTACAATGGAAACTTCTTTTCGTTCAATTTTTCGCCATTCATCATATTTTTCACCACTGCTTAGTCTGCTATGTAAAACCGCGATTTGCTCTGGAAATCTTGTTTCAAATGTTTCAATTAATTGTGGTGTTAAACTAATTTCAGGCACTAAAACAATGGCCTCTTTGCCTTCTTGTAAAACTTTTTCAATCAAACGCATATAAACTTCTGTTTTTCCACTTCCTGTCACTCCATGTAATAAATAGGGCTGAAAATTTCCTAATTTAATTTGTTTTAATACTGTTTTTTGTTCTTCTCGAAGTTCTGGCTTTGTAACGACTTCTCTCATTCTATTTTTTCTGCGATAGGTTTCTTCTTCTATTTCTTTTAAGATATGGTGTTTGATTAAAGTTTGTAAAGCAGATACGGATATTTGTACCAATTCCTTTTTTGATACTTTTTCTTCAGAATCCATTCTAGCTAGTATTTGTCTCCCAACAGGTGTAATTGTTTTTTCATCATAATTCCTATTTCCCCATATAATATATTTTTCATATTTTTTAGAAATTGTCGTATTTTTTTTCGCTTTTAAAGCAGTTGGCAACATTGTTTGATAAGCATGAATTAAATTACACATTGTTTTTTTAGATAGATAAATTCCAAGTTCTAATAGTTCCTCATTTAAGACAGGCTTTGCATCCATTACGGATATAATCTCTTTTATTTCATAGTCACCTTCAAAATTAGTATCTATTTTTAAAATAAATCCTTCTAATTGTTGATGTCCAAAAGGAACAAAAACACGTTTTCCAATTTCAATTTCATTTTCTAATGATTTTGGAACACGATACGTAAAGGTTTGCGCTAATTGTTTTGCCTTTAATTCTACTAAAACTTGTACAAACATATGTATCACCATATCTATTATAACAGACAACTTCTATTCTTGTCTATGATTGACTTTATCTGATCAGGATAAAAACATGAAGAAAATAAGAAAAAAGTATTGACAACTATATATTTA
>CANSPQ010000014.1 GCA_947648915.1 uncultured Caryophanales bacterium
CATAACAGGAACTGAAAAAAGCGGTGATTCCGACCATAACAGGAACTGAAAAAAGCGGTGATTCCGACCATAACAGGAACTGAAAAAAGAAACTAGAGAGCAAACTCTAGTTTTTCTATTTTGGATATTGTATAATGAACTTGTGGGGTGCGTATTTATGAAAAATGAACTAAAATTAGTCAGAATAGATACTGAGTATTGTAATTTTTTAAGACAATTTGATAGTAGGGTTCCATATAATTTCAACGAGAAGGAATTAGGACCATTTATAGGCGTATTATTTGAAGTAAATGGTTGTAGCTATTTTGCCCCTTTATCAAGCCCAAAGCCAAAACACTTAAAAATGAAAAATAAATTAGATTTTTTAAGAATAGATAATGGTAAATTAGGCGCAATTAACTTTAACAATATGCTGCCCATCCAACAAAACAATATCATTATGATAGATTTAGAAAAACAGTATGTTACAAAATCAGAGCAAAACTATCAAAAACTATTGAAAGAACAAATTTATTGGTTGAATCGTAATGATGAAAAATTGTTTTCGAGAGCCGAGGGATTATATTTAAAGTATAAAGAAAATAAGCTAGATATGAAAACAAGAGAAAGATGTTGTAATTTTATGCTATTGGAAGAAAAATGTATGGATTATAATAAATAGAAGGGGTAATGTGAAATGATTTTATATCAGAAAACCTTTGAGAATGTAAAAACAACTAACTGTAATTTTCCCGTTGAGGATCAATTCTATGCATATGATTCTGAGATAATTGTAGCGGATGGAATTACAAGGGATCCTGTGGGAGTTTCCAATTTAAATGCATACGCATTGGAACAAATATTAGAAAAGTATCCAAGACCAAGTGGAGGAGAACTAGCGGCTCGTGTAGTGGTAGAGACCTTTATGAATACAACTGGGAATGTAAAAGAGAAATTGATTATTTGCAATCAAGCTGTTAAAAAACTAAACGACATATATATTAAAAAATGTGATTATTTACAAAATGATTACTATGGAGCAGTTGCTTCTTGTATACAAATAAATGGAAATACTTTAGATTATGCTTATATTTGTGATTGTGGTGTAATCATTTACAATCAATCAGGTGAAGTCAAATTTCAAACGATAGATGAAAAAGAAACCTATAGTGATCCTTATATTAATCAAATAGGAATTCCATGGAATTTACCTGAGGCAAGAGTGATTGTTAGAAGGGATTATAGAAATAATTTGAATCAAATAAAGGATGGAAAATGTATTTCATATGGTGCTTTAACAGGGGAAGAATCAGCAATTTCATTTATCAAATATGGTCAAATAGAGTTATCAAAAGGAGACATTGTTGCAGTATATAGCGATGGATTTACACCATTTTTAAAAGAAAAACAATTTATAGAATTACTATGTAATTTTGATTCAACAAAATTTGAAGAATTTATCCATTCAAAATCATTAGAAAATGATAAATATGGAAAAGAAAAGACACTTGTACTTATGAAAATAGATGGATAAAATGGAAATGTACTTGATATAAACCAATTATCCTAAATATAGGACTAACATTCTATATATAAAAGTGCTTATGCTTTGTTTTCTAAAGAAAAATGTTACAGATTTTAATTGTAACATTTTTTAATCTCTAATCTCCATTCATTTCATGGAAGGCAGCCTCTAAATCATTGTCATCTGCAAGGGGTTGTGTACCTTTGATATAATAAAATATTTTTTTATTCTTTGTATCATTGGTAGCAGGCTTCCCACTAATCGGATCGACTAGAACACCCACTACATTAGAAGGTGTCTGATACCAATTATTTTCTTTTTCTCTTAAATAATTTTCCATGGTATCCGCCCAAGCATTTTTCATAAGTGTTCCATCGCTTACTTCGGTTTCTTCGTTATTATCATATCCAACCCACATTCCTAAAATGGCATCCTTGTTATATCCAAATATCAAATGATCGGTATTGGTTGTACCAGTTTTAATCGCATATGTTTTCGTGAGTTTTGGTGCGATATTAATACAAGTGGGATAATTATAATCAATTAACTCTTTGGAATAAGAATTGGCTAGTAACTCATTTAAAATATAAACAGTGCTTTTATTTAAGATATTTTCCTTTTTCTCTTTGTACTCATACAAAACGTTCCCATTCATATCCTCAACACGGCGAATAAAATGAGGTTCTATTTTGTATCCTTCATTTGCAAATGTGGCATATCCTTTCATCATATCTAAGATATTAATTTCTTCTGTACCCAAAGCAAGAGATGGAATTGCTTGTAAGTTAGAAGAAATGCCTAATCTATCCGCAAATTCAACTAAGTTATCTTCTCCTAAAAATAGATGTGTTTTTACTGCATAAATATTATCGGAATATGCAATCGCGGCTGCCATACTAATTGGTTTATTTCCATAAGTCTCCGCATAATTTTGAGGACTATATGTTTTATTTTCCGAAAAAGTAAATGTGGTTTTTTCACTGGTAAAGGTAGTGGATGCCGTAAAGCCACTTTCGAGGGCCGTATAATATAAGAAAGGTTTCATCGTAGAACCCACTTGTCTTTTTGAACTGGTAACACGATTGAACTGACTTTTGTTATAATCTCTGCCACCTGCAATCGCAAGAATATTTCCAGTATTTGGATCCATCATAACCGATGCAACTTGTAAGTCAGGTTTACTGATAAAGTTTTTGGCAATACTTTCATCTAAATCTTTTTGCGCTTCCATATCCAAATTGGTATAAATTTTAAGTCCACCTGTTTGTAAGAAAGAACTTGGGATAGTACGAATTTCTTCTAACTCTTTCATAACTGCATCTTGATAATACATTAAAGTAGGAATGTCATCATTTTCCTTTTTGCCAATATAAGTAAGTTCTACTTCTGTAGCTTCCTTTTTTTCTTCCTCCGTAATATAGTTGTTATTTACCATAGCTTGTAAAATAATGGCTTGTCTACTTTTGGCTTTATCGGGGTTTGCAATTGGTGAATAATTGGAAGGAGATTTGGGAATGCCCGCTAAAATAGAAGCCTCTGCAAGGGTTAAATCCTTCGCACTTTTTCCAAAGTAGTATTTGCTTGCATTTTCAATTCCAAAAATACCACCATAGTTAATGGTATTTAAGTAACCCTCTAAAATTTCATCTTTGCTATAATGTGCTTCTAAGCGTATCGTCAAAAAAGCTTCTTCTATTTTACGGTACCACGTTTTATCAAAATCTAAGAATAGATTTTTGGCATACTGTTGGGTAATGGTAGAGGCTCCTTGTAGTCTTTTTCCGTTGGAGATATTGACCATCATGGCCTTGGCAATTCTTAAAAAGTCAAAACCTTGATGTTTGTAAAAATTCTTATCTTCAACAGCAAGTGTTGCTTCGATGATATAATCAGACATTTGATCTAAACTGATCCATTCCTTATTGGTCCCACTATATAAATTGTTATCTTTATCATACAAATAAAATTGGTTGGCAGAACGAATGGGTAATTTACTAGATAATTTTGCATATGCATAAAGACCGATATAAACAACACATAAAAAAAGGCACAGTATTCCAATTACTTTCATCGCTCTTTTGACGTGTTTCATCTTGTTTCACCTCTAATGTTAGTATTCTAGAAAATTGAAAATTTATAACAAAAATATGAAAAAACTTCCAAAATTGTATGAGAAAATAAGCAAAAAATAGGGTCTTATAAAACTTTTCAAAAATATAGTGCATTTCTATAGTAAGTATGTTATAATGACTAACGAAATGGAAAAGAGGGATTCCATGTCAAAGATAAACATAAAAGCATTGTTAGAAAATCAAACAGAACATACCCAACATAAAACAGAAACGATTGGGATTCAAAAAGAAAATCAGATTCTTTACCAAGATAATGAAATCCAAATGATTTTGACCATAATGGATACTGAAATTCATATGAGAAGAGTTCATAACAAAGATGTTTTAGATTGCAATTTTAATCCCTCTTTGACAACAGATGGAATTTATGATATAAAGAGTGTCAATATGATGATTCCAGTAAAAATGAACACAAAAAAGTTACAGATAGAAAAAGGAAAAATTGTACTCGAATATGAAATGACATTGGCAGATGAACCACCTAAGAAATTTTACTATGAATTAGCATATGAGGTGATAGAATGATAACAAAGAAGCTAGAACAGTTTTTAGAAGAAGAAATACAAAAACTAGGTTACGAAGAAAAAGTAAGAGTAATTGTATCGAATCGAAGAGAATTATGTGATTATCAATGTGATGACTGTTTTCGCCTAGCTAAAATCTATCATAAAAGTCCAATGGAAATTGGAAATCGTATTGTCGAGGCAATTCAAAATAGTCCGAAGTATATAGAGTACTTTAAAGAAGTTACGTTTGCGAATCCTGGGTTTATCAATATGACTTTAAGTGATACACTCATCAATCAACAAATCAATTGTATGATGGAGAAAGAAAAATTTGGAATTGAAATGCCTTCTAAAATAGATACTTATGTACTAGATTATGGTGGCGCTAATATCGCCAAACCACTTCATGTTGGACATCTAAGACCTGCGATTGTAGGAGAATCTATGAAACGTATTATTTCGTATATGGGTCATAAGACAATTAGTGATGTCCATTTAGGTGATTATGGATTACAAATTGGTCAAGTCATTTATGGAATTTTGAAAGACCAAAAACAGGTAGAAGAAATTACATTGGAATATTTAGAGGACATTTATCCTAAAATGAGCAGTCTTTGTAAGGAAGATGAGTTCGTGAAAACAGAATGTGCAAATATTACCAAAGACTTACAAGATGGAAATCCAGAATATCAAGTATTATTTCAAAAACTCAAAGAAGTGTCTGGGAAAGATTGTAAAAGATTATATGATTATTTAGGTGTATCTTTTGATTTGTGGAATGGAGAAAGTGATAGTTACCCTTATATTCCTGCCACTACAGAGGTTTTAAAAGATATTATAGAGGTAAGTGAAGGCGCAAAAATTATACCTGTCAGTGAGGTAACTGATGCGAAAGAATTACCACCTTTAATTTATCAGAAGAGTAATGGGGCATATTTGTATGCTACTACTGATTTAGCCACCATCTATGAAAGAATGGAAAAATATCATCCTGACTATATCCTTTATGTAGCAGATAATCGTCAGGCTTTGCATTTTGAACAAGTATTTCGTGCATGTCGAAAAAGTGGTCTTACCAAAAATACTAAGTTAGAATTTTTAGGACTTGGTACTATCAATGGAACAGATGGGAAGCCATTTAAGACGAGAAGTGGAACGGCGCCAAAATTAGATGCTTTATTTGAACAAATAAAAGGTATTTTCTTAAGCCAAAAAGAAAATAATAAAGATATGGAAACAGCTGATATCGATAAAATTGTAAATGCGATTTTAAAATTTGCCGATTTACAAAACAATCGTGAGCGTGACTATATATTTGATATTCGTAAGTTTTCCAATGTAGTCGGAAAAACAGGACCTTATATTTTATATACGTATTTGCGAATTCAAAAAGTATTAGAAAATATGTCCTTTGATTCTAACATAAGTAATTATATTTATAATGAAGATGATCGTAAGTTGCGATTACACTTATTAGAATTGGAAGCTTCTTTAAATAGTGCTTTGAAAGAAAGGTTGCCAAGTCTTTTAGCTGATTATATTTATACACTTGCACTTCTTGCCAATACATTTTATCAAAACAATCGTATTCAAGGATTAACAGATGAGGTACAAAAAAACGATTGGTTGTCGCTTTTCAATTTAACAAAAAATGTTTTAAAAGAAATGTTGAATTTAATTATAATTGACATTCCACAATTTATGTAAAGTATTTTTATTTCATGCATAGTATGATATGAAAACAGTAGGAGGAATTATTATGAAATTAAAAAATATGCCAATAGAAGAAATTGAATTATTATCTTATACCGATCTCACTTATTTACTTTTAAAAGAAAATGGAAAATCAATGAATACACCTAGTATTTTTAAAGAAATATGTAAGTTATTAGACTATAGTGATGATGAATATGCGGCAAAAATAGGAGACTATTATACCTCTCTTACCATTGATAAACGTTTTGTGTTATTAGAAAATAATGAATGGGATATTCGGGACCGCCATTCTGTAGAACTTGTCATGGATGAAGAAGATGAAACAGATGAAGTGGAGGAAACAGAAGAGGAAGAAGAACTGGTAGAAGATACGGAAGAAGAAAATATTGATGAAGCAATTGATGATGAAATAGATGATGAATTGGATGACGATGACATGGGAGATTTATCGATTGTGTCAGATGAAGAAGAGGAAGAATAATTTCTCTCTTTTTTGATTGACAAAGAACAAATGTTTGTGTATGATTGATTTAGGTGATAGATATGAAGCAGTTATATATTGATTTTGATGGTGTTATTTTAGATACGATTACCTATCCGTATGAATATGTAGAAAAGAAACTTGGATTAGAAATTAATCCTGAAAATATGAGCAAATTTTATAGTGAGTTAGATTGGAAGGATTTTTTGAAAAAGGTTCCTGTAATCAATGATAGTATTGATTGTATTCAAAAAATTATTGAAAGTAACCTTTTTGAAGTGAGTATTTTGACTCATGTAACAACTTTAGAAGAGGCCATTGAAAAGATAAAATATATAAGGAAATATTTTAATGACATTACAATCATTCCAGTACCAAGAAAAATTAGTAAGACAAAAATGGTGCATACAGAAGGTTCTATCTTAATTGATGACTATGCAGTAAATCTTAGAGAGTGGACAGAAGCAGGTGGTATTGGGGTTCGCTTTTCCCCTAAGTTAAGTAGTAAAGGATATCCCGTGATTGATCGATTGGATCAAATTTTGGAATTAGAATTTGTGTAAAATTTGACAAGATTTCATTTTCTGTTATAATAGGCAACATTAGACAAAGAGGAATCATAATATAGTTTGTGGGTAGGTAAAATACAAGTATGCTATTTGCAAACGGGGGGGGGGGACACCCTCTTTTTTATGGTCTAAAATATCGTTGAATTCTAATTGCTATTGTGAAATCATCAGATGATGCAATATTTTAAGTAGGGGGTATGAAAATGACTCAAAATATGAGCGATATTTATTATAACGGAATGAATAGTTGGAAAAATAATGATTATATAAATGCAAGAAAATATTTTGAAATTTCTTACAATGCTTCTGAATTTAAGAATGATTCATTATCAAAATTACTTCAAATTGATTTAAGAGAAGGAAAATATAATAAAGTTAGGAAATTATTAGAAGAAAATATTGAGAATCAAACAGTTCAAATGAAGCAAGTATATGGATTATTAGAAAATATTGAAAATAATTTTGAGGCAAGCAAAAAATACTATAGTGCATGTATGGTTGATCCAAAAATGCAAAATAAAGCCTTGTTATCTATTGCAAAACTATATATTCAAACAGGAGACAATGAAGTAGCTAGAAAAATGTTTGAGACCTTACAACTGGATAACTATTTTAAAATACAATCAACAATTGATTTAATTTGTTTAAACATTTTGGAACAAAATTATAGTGATGCTCAAAGTCTATTAAAAGGAATTGATGAAAAAAGATTGACTCCTAAACTTTATCAACATTATCGCATTTTACACATGTATATTCAATATTTTCAAGGGAAATTAAATAGCTCAAATAATCATTTTGATCCTGTCAAGGACTATATGATTTATAGATTATTTGATCATAACGAAGAAATATTGCTAAATCATATACAAAAACATATGAATCAAAGAGATAGAGACAGTAATGGATGTTTTTTCAAATATATAGATTTAAAAAAATTGCTTTCTGATGTAAGAGAAAGAATAGAAGGTATGAATGCAAATCACTTTGAGGTTTCTGATATGTATCGGTTTCAATTGGATACTCCGATTGGATTTAAAGGGGATGATATTACAAGTGACTTATGTGTAGTAACTATGATTGGAACAAAAGATATTATAACAATGTATCCAGTTTTGCTATCAGATAAGTTTGATAAAGAGGGATTTTCTATAAGCAAAGAACTTATGCATAAAAGAAATATTGGAGGTAAAAAAAGATGATAAATGAAGAAAGTCTAATGAAAATGTATGATGGTATATTAAACAACTCAGTATTAACAACAAAGAAGTTAAATGAATATGGTTTTCATGCAAAAGATATATCTGATTTAATAAAAGAAGGAAAACTACAAAGATTAAAAAGAGGTTATTATTCTTTACTTTCTATTGATGATCTATTTTATTATGGTAAAAGATTAATTTCAATGAAAGAATATGAAAAAGCAACGAAATGTTTTTTGACTTGTTATCAATTAAATCCACAACATTTAGGTTCTTGCTTTCAATTGTTTTTAAGAAGTATCCAAAGCAAAAATTATGAAAAAGCATTTGAATATTTTGAACATTTTTATGAATCCGAAAATGAAAATTATAATCATGATAGCAATTATTACTTATATCTATTAAACATCATTACTGAATTACCAGAGCATCATAGAGAATATGCAAGATATTTAAAATTAAGTGATATTAGTGCTAATTATAATGATAAAAGGTATAGTAATCATCAACTTTATAATAAGATTAGAATATCATCGTTAAATCAAAGATTTGTACTTGCATTAAGGCAACTGAATGAGGCAATTCATGAAAACAATGGAATAATCACTGTACAGGATATTGTAGTTAAGACTTTATTAACGCAGGCTATAGAAAAACAACAAGAAACAAAAAAACGTATAATTAAATTAATAAATGAAAAGAAATATGATGAAGTAATCCAGTTTTTACAAAATATGGATACCAAACATGGTTTAAGCCGTGCAGACCAATATACTCTAGTATTAATAAAAGATTTAACTAAAATAATAAAAACAGGTGAAATTCCAAAAAAACAAATATTTAGTACCGATAAAGTACTTGATGCAATTGAAGGTAAAAATTATGAATTAGCTTTTCAATTGAGTTTAGAATATCTTAAAAAAAGTAATATAAATTCTGATGATAATGCGTTATATTTATTGTTATCAGAAATTCAGAATTTGATGAATATGCATAAAGAAATTTCACAGGTAGTAGAACAACAGGTTGTAGAAGAAATAGAATCTCATTCTATAAAAAAATCAGAAGAGCAACCAATTCAAGTACAAGCAACAAATTCCTTTACTGATACAAATACTTTTGCTGATATTATTGGATATTTGATGAAGGAAGATTTAGATAATGCTTTTACTGCTTTAAGAAATTATTTATGTAGTATAAATAAAAGCCAATATGAATTTTTGATAATTGATTTAATTAAGATTAGCCTGATAGAAGGGGATATTGCTTTTACAAAACCTATGATTTCTTTAACTTATATTACAAGAGAAAATTTTGAATTCAATATTTCAGAATATATTCAAAAATTTTATGAAAATTTAGCAAACAATAATTTTGAACATGCAAGAATATATTTAGATATTATATCAAAGGCAAATAAGTTAGGACAATCTTGTATATTAACGGAAAGCTTAGAGAGGGTATTAAATGATACTGAAAAGATGCAAAATTACAAAAGAAATAATGATGTAATAAGCAGGGTAGATGATTCAATAGAAAATATTTCAGAATTCACTTCTGAAGGAGAATCATATGCTGATTCCACTTCAACTATTCCTTCCAAACTACTTTGTGAACAACCAGCTATTGAAAACATAGTGATGCCGAAGGATGGAATAGATACGAATCATAAAGCAACTCCACCAAAAAAGACTTATGATGATTATGATTTGATTCAGCAAAAGCTAGATGAGGTGTATGAAAAGGGAATTATCGTGTTAAAACCAATGAATGATGGACGAAGAAAAGAAATACACAATATTGTGAAAAATATTCCGGATGTTGTATCATTCAGTATTGGAGCGAGTGAGGATAGAAGGGTAGTATTAAGATTTAAACCATATATATATGAACATATTGATATAAAACAAATGACGAGCATAGGAAATGAAGCATACAAAAATGGGGATTATGATACTTGCATAAATTCTTATCGACAATTGTTAGAATTAAAAGAGCCAAAAGCATTCATTTATGCAAAACTTGGATTAGCCTATATGAAAAAGTTTGATAAAAATACTGCAATTGACTATTTCACTGTAGCTACAGAGTTAAGTAAAAAGGAAAATGGAATGTATGATTTTACAGAATTGATAGCTAGTTTAAATGGGCTCATATCACAGGAGGATAAGAAGCCACTAGTTAGAATGCAAACATCTGATTTTAAAGATGATATAGATGAGTATTATGGAATAGATGGTATTGATCAAGTAGCAAAATTGATATCTTCTGGAATGACCATTGAAGAAGCTTGCTGTAATTTAAGGTTAAATGAGGAACAAAAAAATATTGTTACATTAATTTATGCGAGGGAATATTATGCACAGGAGTTTTATGCACTTGGTGATCAATATTTGAAAAAGGTGGAACGCACAAAGAATAAATCTAAATTTGTTATTACGTTACTTGAAGAAATTAGGAAAAATAAAAGATTTTATAAGAATAGAATGATCGAGGAAGCAAAACATTTAACATTTACTTCTGAGACACAGAATTAGACAAATGAGATGATTGAATATTACAAATGTAATTAAAACTACCTATTATATAGAATTTGTGTAAAATTTGACAAGATTTCATTTTCTGTTATAATAGGCAACATTAGACAAAGAGGAATCATAAAATAGTTTGTGGGTAGGTAAAATATAAGTATGCCATTTGCAAACGGAGGGGGGGACACCCTCTTTTTTTATTGTCTAAAAATAGGAGATGAAATTATGAATGAAGTAGTAATTGATATGGAATTTTTAATACAAGAGTCCTTTTTAGGTTATAAGTATCGCAAGGAAAATAAAAAATTATATAATACAGATGCTGATTTACCTAAAAAATTAATCTATTTGTATTATTCAACAAACCAAGATAGAAATTTCGAAGATATTCCTAAAGCATTTATTAATCGATATATCAAGAATGAATGTGCTTTAGAAGGAGTACATGACAAAGAAGAAATCATTGGGCAGGGAATTATGTACGAGTTTGCCCATACTACAGATGAACGATTTGATATTTATTCTTTGTTGTCATTTCATAAACAATTATATTCTGTTTCACCATACCCTGAGTGTGCGGGTCAATTCCGAAATTATGATGTGTATTTGCCAGGAACTGGAACAGAGATAGCTGAATGGTCAACGATTCGTACTCAAATTAGAGCGTTAGACCCATTTGTCAATGAACTCATTGAAAAAGCAAAAATCCTAGATAAAAGTAATCCAAATGAATTGGTTCAGTATATTGATGACTGTATCAAAATAAAGTGTGCATTAATTAAAATTCATCCATTTTTTGATGGAAATGGTAGGACCATAAGATGTTTTATCAATTATCTATTTGAATTGGCAGGTATTCCTCCAATTTATATTAAGGTAAATGAGAGAACAGAATATCATTTGGCTATGAATCGGGCAAATTGCGAAAACGATTTTTCGGGTATTATCAATTTTTGTAAGTAATAGTTATGAGAATCAAAAGTGTGATTAAAAGAATGATAATAATGAGTAAAAATATGCAGATAGTAAATATTTATATTTCTTTTTTACGCATAATATCAAGCTTTCCTTCTATTCATTAGAACGAAGATTGGCAGACCCTAATAGTCAATGTATTACATAATTATCATTCGTCTATGTGCAAGTAAACATATTATAGAAATACTTTTGATATTTCTTTTTTTTTCTGTTATAATGTGAAAGGTGATAAAAGTGGCAAAATATGATGAAAGCTCAATAAAAATATTAGAGGGACTTGAAGCAGTACGAAAAAGACCAGGTATGTATATTGGCTCAACAGATAAAAGAGGGCTTCACCATTTAGTATGGGAAATTGTTGACAATGGTGTAGATGAGGTCATCAATGGTTTTGGTAAAAAAATAAAAATAGTGATGTACAAAGATCACAGTATCAGTGTAGAAGATGAAGGACGTGGTGTTCCTGTTGGACAACATGCAAGCGGAATGAGTACACCTGAGGTTGTTTATACCGTATTACATGCAGGTGGAAAATTTGAGTCAGGTGGATATAAAGTATCGGGAGGACTCCACGGCGTAGGTGCATCTGTTGTAAATGCACTAAGTAAATGGATGGAAGTCAATATCAAAAAAGATGGATATGAATACTATATTCGTTTTGAAAATGGTGGAAAAACAGTAGTTCCTTTAAAGAAATTAGAAAAGACAAGTAAGACTGGAACCAAAGTAAGATTTTTACCAGATGATGAAATCTTTTCGACAACGAATTTTTCGTTTTCTACTATTTGTGAAAGAATGCAAGAATGTGCTTTCCTTCTAAAAGGATTAACTATTGAGGTAGAAGATCAAGAAGAAGAGAGAAAAGAAGTATTTCATTACGAAAACGGATTAGAAGCATTTGTAGAATATTTAAATGATGATAAAACTGTTTTACATAAAGTCGTTCATTTTGAAGGGATGAAAGATAAAATCAATGTAGAAGTAGCTTTTCAATATACAGATACCTATTCTGAAAGTATTATTTCATTTGTAAATAATGTCAAAACCAATGATGGCGGAACCCATGAAGTTGGATTTAAAACCGCATTAACACGTGTATTCAATGACTATGCACGTGCCAATGGATATTTAAAAACGAAGGATAAGAATCTAGAAGGGCCAGATACAAGAGAAGGATTAACTGCTATTATCAGTTTACAAATACCAGAAAATTTACTTCAATTTGAAGGACAGACCAAAGGAAAATTGGGTACTCCCATCGCAAGAAATGTTGTAGAAAGCATTGTTTCTGAAAAATTACAATTTTTCTTAGAAGAAAATAAAGAAATTGCCACTAATATTTTGAACAAAATGGTCAAAAGTAAAATGGTCCGAGAAGCAGCTAGAAAAGCCAGAGATGAAGCCAGAAATGGTAAAGACAAAAATAAAAAAGAATATGCGATTAATGGTAAACTTGCACCAGCTCAAAGTAAAAATCCTGCAATCAATGAGTTATTTTTGGTCGAAGGGGATTCCGCAGGTGGATCTGCAAAACTAGGACGTGATCGTAAATTTCAAGCTATTTTGCCATTGCGTGGGAAAGTACTAAATACGGAAAAAACCAAGATGGAAGAAATTTTAAAAAACGAAGAAATCAACACTTTAATTCATGCGATAGGTGCAGGGGTAGGAAGTGATTTTACTGTAGAAGATTCGAACTATGATAAAATCATCATTATGACTGATGCCGATGTCGATGGTTCTCATATTCAAATCTTATTACTAACATTTTTTTACCGATATATGAAGCCATTAATTGAACAAGGACATTTATATATCGCAATGCCACCTTTATACAAAATTTCTTGTGGAAAAGAATTTGAATACGCTTATACGGAAGAAGAGAGGGCGAGTATTTTAGAAAAATTCAAGGGAAAACAAACAACAACTCAAAGATACAAAGGTCTTGGAGAAATGAATGCTGAACAATTAAAAGAAACCACCATGAGTGTAGAAACAAGAAGTTTGATTAAGGTGAATATTGTAGATGCTGCTTTGGCAGAGAAACGTGTCAGTGTTTTAATGGGGGATAAAGTAGAACCAAGAAAAGAATGGATTGAACAAAATGTACAATTTTCATTAGAGGATAATTTCACAATTTGACAAGCAAAAAATATGTGCTATAATACCAAACTAACATTTGGTATTTTTTTGACGAAATTCGACAAATTTTTCAAAACCAATGTCATATAATGAAATATGTGTGAAAGGAAGAAAATTATGAATAAACAAGTAAAACAACAAAAAATAAATTATTTTATGGAGCACATAATCTCACTTCAAAATGGGATGATGGATAAAATAGGCGCAAAAACACTTCTATATGTAGTCAAGGAGACACTTATTTCAGAACAACCTTTAGAAACATGCCCATCTTATAATTCATTAGAACAATATTTTGGACAAGAGGAATCGTCAGTGATAAATGAGCAACAAGCAAGTTGTACACTTGGGAGTGTCTTAGCTAATATGTTAACTATGATGAATAAAGGACAGGAAATTGACCAAATTGGAAGAATTATTTCATATTATCCATATATAGTGGATAATCAAAGTTCTAGAGAGATTCATTCTCAAAAAAGAATTTCATATTCAGCATAATCTATAAAAATACGTTATTTTAAAAGGAAATCCTTTGCACTTTCCTTTTTTTTTTGCTATAATGAAGCAAGGTGATAGTATGCAAGAAGTACTAAAAAGAGTTTATGACTATTCCTTAGAAGAAATCATGGGAGAACGTTTTGGAAGTTATGCCAAAAGTATTATTCAAGATCGTGCCTTACCAGATGTTAGAGATGGTTTAAAACCCGTACAAAGAAGAATTTTATATTCTATGCATAAAGAAAGACATACCTATGATAAACCAACGGTTAAATCAGCACGCTGTGTTGGAGATATTATGGGTAAATTTCATCCACATGGAGATAGTTCTATTTATGAAGCTATGGTTCGTATGAGTCAGTGGTGGAAACAAAACACAATTTATATTGATATGCAAGGAAATAATGGTTCAATGGATGGTGATGGTGCGGCTGCCATGCGTTATACAGAGGCACGTCTTTCCAAAGTCAGCAATGAATTACTGAAAGATATTGATAAAGATACAGTTAATATGGCTTGGAATTTTGACGATACTTTATTAGAACCAACTGTTTTACCAGCCAAATTTCCAAATTTACTCGTCAATGGTGCGAATGGAATTAGTGCTGGATATGCAACCAATATTCCTCCTCATAATTTAGGAGAAATTATCGATGCTACCATCAAACGTATTGATAGTCCGAATTGTAGATTAGATACCATTTTAGAAATTGTGAAGGGTCCAGATTTTCCAACAGGTGGAATTGTCGAAGGAAAAGCAGGAATTCTAGATGCTTTTACAACAGGTAGAGGTAAAGTAGTAGTACGTTCTAAAACCGAGATTATAAAAGAAAAAGGAAAAGAACAAATTTTAATTACAGAAATTCCTTTTGATGTCAATAAAGCACTATTATGTAAAAAAATAGATGAAATTCGTATTGATAAAAAAGTAGAAGGAATTGCGGAAATTAGAGATGAATCAGATGGAGAATGTCCAGTACGTATTGTAATTGACTTAAAAAAAGATGCGGATAAAGACCTTGTACTCAATTACTTATTCAAAAATACCGATTTACAAATTTCTTATAACTACAATATGGTAGCAATTGTGAATGAACGCCCAATGACATTAGGAATTTTACCGATTTTGGATGCGTATATTGCTCACCAAAAAGATGTCATTACAAGAAGAACGAAATTTGATTTAGACCATGCCTTAAAAAGAATGCATATTGTCGAAGGATTAATTCGTTGTTTCTCTATATTAGATGATGTGATTAAAACCATTCGTGCGAGTAAAAATAAAGCAGATGCGAAAGAAAATTTAGTAAAAGAATATGCTTTTTCAGAAGAACAAGCAACGGCAATCTTGGATTTACAATTATACCGTCTAACCAATTTAGATGTAACGGCCCTAGAAGAAGAACAAAAAAATCTTACTTTAATTATTCAAGGATTAGAATCTATTTTGGCTTCAGAAGAAAAATTAAAGATTGTGATGAAAGAAGAATTGCGTAAAGTTAGAAATGAGTATGCAACTCCTAGAATTACAGAAATTAGAGATGAAATTACCGAAATTAAAATTGATACAACTAAAATGATTAGTAAAGAAGACTGCATGGTGGTTGTTACAAGTGAAGGATATGTAAAACGTGTCTCTTTAAGAAGTTATGATGAAGGATCAGAAACTATGGTAAAAGAGGGCGATTACGTTATTGGAAAATATAAAATGTCTACCATGGATACGATATTGTTATTTACAGATGCTGGAAATTACTTATATGTACCTGTGCATGAATTACCGGACTTAAAATGGAAAGAACTGGGAAAACATATCAGTAATTTGATTGCCATTTCATCTGAAGAGTCTGTGATCGCAAGTATTCCTATTTATACCTTTGATTCAGAAGATGTGATTACAATTTTCACCAAAGAAGGAATGGTAAAGCGTACTTTCATCTCAGAATTCAAGGTGCAAAGATATTCCAAACCATTAACCGCAATCAAATTAAAAGGACAAGATAAAGTCGTTACAGTAACGAAAGAAATGGAAGATAATATCTTTATTACGACAAAAAATGGGTACGGATTATGGTATGAAACAAATGAAGTACCAATTACAGGAGTAAAATCAAGTGGTGTCAAAGCAATTGGTCTTAAAAATGATACTGTAGTCTCTGGGCATTTATTCAATTCTGATATGGAATATTTAACCGTAATTACAGAAAAATCAACTGGAAAGCGTATTAAATTGACAGAATTTGAAAGGACTTCTCGTGCTCGTAAAGGCGTGCAAATTATAAGAGAGGTAAAAACCAATCCTTATTACATTTTAAATAGCTTTATTCTTGGATATAAAGAATCGATTAGTTTAAAAACAAAAGATGAATGGCTTACAGTCAAGTTAACAGAACTTCCAATTCAAGATCGTTATGCAACAGGAAGTACCATCACAAAACAAGATATTCTAATTGCTTATCCAAGTGTGAAAGTAGTAGATCAAAAACAAGAAGAAAAAGTAATAGAAAAAGAAAATATTTCATTAGAAACAATTGATGATAAAATTATGACAATTGATGATTTTTTAAATGATATTGAGAAGTAATTTGTAATAATGATCAATATTAGTTGTAAGAATACATATTATTTAGTAAAATAAAGATAGAGAGGAAGATGATATGGCATTATTTTTAGATATATTAAAAGTAGTTGTTGGTTTTATTGCTGGTGCAGTTGTGGGATTCTTTATTGCACGTAATTATATGAAAAAATATATGAAGAAAAATCCACCAATCAATGAACAAATGATTAAAGCAATGATGACACAGATGGGTAGAACCCCTAGTCAAAAACAAGTCAATCAGATGATGAAATCAATGAATAAATATATGGATTAAATAGAAAATCATACCCATCAAAAGGTATGATTTTTGTTTTTAATAAATTCTCTCAACATTTTGGTTAATGCCCTTTTTTCAATACGAGAAACATAACTTCTAGAAATACCCATTTCCTCTGCAATTTCTTTTTGTGTTACCTCTTTGGTATTATTTAAACCATATCTTCTTGTAATAATTTCTTTTTCTCTATCATTCAGTACATTAAAATACTCTTTTAATAAGTCAATGTTATTTTGATTGTGGATGTCTAAAGCAAAATCTGGTTTCGGTGTTTTTAAAATATCTAAAAAAGAAATTTCATTTCCATCTTTATCAAAACCAACAGGTTCATTTAGACTGATATTTTTACTATTTTTTTTATCACTTCTAAAGTACATTAAAATTTCATTTTCAATACATCTAGCACAGTAAGTTGTAATTCTAGTTCCATGTTTATAAGAAAAACTATCGACTCCTTTGATTAACCCAATCGTCCCAATGCTAATTAAATCATCGGCATCTTCTTTTCTATGTTCATATTTTTTCACAATATGGGCAACCAATCGTAAATTGTGTTCAATTAGTAAATTTCTAGCCTCCTTATCCCCTGTTTGGGCAAGTGCAACATATTTTTCTTCTTCTTCCTTGGATAAAGGATCTGGAAAAATTTGATTGGAATAAGCCGCGGTAAAGAAGGTTAAATCTTTGAATAAATAACGGATTAACCGTAAAAACATAATACTCACATCCTCTATATAAATATAAGTAATTGCCTCATTTATTATGTCAAATTCCAAAACTTTCCAACAAGTGTATATTGCATAGGGTATTTTTCTTCAAACAAATCTTGTGAATCTACTTGAAAAATCAAGCAAAATAAAGTAAAATGTGATTATTGAATGAAGGAGCATGATGATATGACAAATCACGATTTAGCAAACCTTATTTTTCCAAATATTACAAAAACAATGGAAGATTATGAAAAAGAATATCCAGCAAGAAACCTAAAAGAAAACGCTTGTGTAACACGTTTCGCACCCTCTCCAACAGGTTTTGTTCACATTGGAAACTTTCAAGCTGCTTTAATTGATTTTGTGATGGCAAAAAAATCTGGTGGTGTTTTTTACTTAAGAAATGAAGATACCGATAAAAGTAGAGAAGTGGATCAAGCTGTAGAGATTATTATGCAAGTACTACGGTATTATGGGATGGAACCAGACGAATATGAATATGATGGCAAGGTGATAGGCAATTATGGACCTTATATTCAAAGTGAACGTAAAGAAATTTATCATGCTGGTATCAAACATTTAATTGAGATTGGAAGAGCTTATCCATGCTTTTGTGAAAAAGAACACTTGGATCAAATGCGTGAAAATCAGGAAAAAAATAAGATGCGAACAGGATACTATGGACGGTATGCAACTTGTAGAAATATGAGTGTAGAAGAGGCAATCGAAAAAATAAAAGCAGGAATACCTTATGTCATTCGCTTCCGTTCCAATGGAAATTTTGATGATCGTTTTTGGTTTGATGATTTGGTAAGAGGGAAACTATACCTCAATCAAAATGATCAAGATATCGTCATCATGAAGTCTGATAACTTACTTCCTACTTATCATTTTGCGCATATTATTGATGACCATTTTATGCATACAACACATGTGGTAAGAGGGGAAGAATGGCTTCCATCTGTCGCAGTTCATATCGAATTATTTGAAGCAATGGGATGGACACCACCTAAATATATTCATACACCTTTGATTTTAAAGCAAGATGGTGAAATCAAACGTAAAATCAGTAAACGAAAAGATCCAGAAGCTTTAATGAGTTATTATATGGAAAAAGGATATCCAGTAGAAGCAGTTATTGAAGCCTTGATGACCATTATCAATTCCAATTATGAGGAATGGCATACTGCGAATCCAGATAAGTCTTTTCTCGATTTTGACTTTCAGGCAAAAAAGATGTCTTCATCCGGTGGTGCTTTATTTGATTTAGAGAAACTAAATAACATTTCTAAAAATATCATTTCTAAAATGGATAAAGAGACTTTATATCAAAACGCCTATGAATGGTCAAAAACCTATTCCGATGTATTAAAAAATTTAATTGAACAAGATCCTGAATATTTCAAACAAATTATCAATATAGAAAGAGAGCAAAAAAAGCCAAGAAAGGATTACGAAACTTACGCATCTATTCCAAATGAAATCTGTTATATGTATGACGACTTATTTGAAAAAATGGATACTTATGATTTTCAAAAGATTACAGATAAAAATGAGATTGCAACAATCCTAAAAACTTATATAGAGGATTATTATGATGAACAAGATGATAAAGATACATGGTTCCAAAAAATCAAAGAGCTTACTACAAAATTAGGATATTGTGCAGATATGAAAGCTTATAAAGAAAATCCCGAAGCTTATAAAGGAAGTGTTGCTGATATCAGTACTGTCATTCGTGTTGCTTTGACGACTCGTTCGATGACACCAGATTTATATGAACTTTTAAGGCTACTTGGAAAAGAAAGAATAGAGAAAAGATTTAAAAAGTTTTATTAAATAGAAAGGGGTGCTGAGATGGTAGACTTTACAAATTGTATAGAAGAAATGAATCAATATAAAGGTTCCGAAAAAAAGAAGACTTTAATTTATAACGCTAATAGGTATTTGGTAAAATTTCCAGATCCAGTTCGTGAAAAAAATAAAAATATTTCTTATATCAATAATGCTTTTTCAGAGTATATAGGAAGTCATATTTTTCAAATGATTGGGTTTGAAACGCAAAATACAATATTGGGAATTTATAAATATAAAGAGAAAGAAAAAAATGTATGTGCTTGTCAGGATTTTACAGACCAAAATCATGTTTTATATGAATTTGAAAGTATTGCCCTTAGTACGAATCCTGATAAAAAAATAGGAACAGAATTATCCGATATTATGGAAGTAATTGCAGAAAGTAAATTGCTTCCTACGGAAACTATCAAAGAAAAGTTTTGGGATATGTTTATTGTTGATGCATTCATTGGAAATCCAGACCGACACAATGCCAATTGGGGCTTTTTACTAGATATAAAGACAAATAAAACTTCATTTGCTCCTATATATGATTGCGGTTCTTGTCTCAACCCTATGCAAGAAGATGCTGATATAGTTGCGTTAGATAGGAGTGAAATTAAGAATTTAGCACTCAATATATTTTCTTGTATCAAAGAACAAGGGAATAGAATAGCGTACTTTTCTTATATCAAAAGTAAAAAGAATGAAGCGTGCAATCAATCGTTGAAAAGAATTTTTCCAAAGATAGATATGCCAAAAATTGATTCGTTTATTGATTCCATTGATTGTATTTCCAATATAAGAAAAGAATTTTATAAAAAATTGCTTGAAATGCGATATTCGGTATTGAAAGAGATATATCAAGAATTATAGTTGCATTAGTTGTAAATTCTTATAATGTGATATGATGATAAAATGTTTCTAGGTGAATGGTATAAAAAATAGAGCTACATTTTCATAGAAGAGCCAAGAAGTAATTGGCTTTTTTTCTGAATTATGCTATACTACTGGGTAAAGAATATACCAATTTAGATGGTATGGAGGTATTTTTTGGAAGAAGTAAGTAATCAAAAAACAAAATTTGCAGAAGGTCTTTGTTTTCAAAAATTATTTTTTGTGTTTTTAATTGGCTCTATCGTGGGTGCTTATTATGAACAAATCTATAATCTGATTACGAATTATATGAGCACACATGAAATTGTTTGGAGTTTAAGACGTGGTGTAATCTATGGTCCATTTAATGTTATTTATGGGTTTGGTGCAGCCTGCATGTCTTATGTTCTTTTAAAAAAAGATTATAAGTGGTACCAAATCATCGTTCGAGCTGGAGTTTTAGGAGGAATGATTGAGTACATTCTTAGTTTTTTGCAAGAAGTATTTATCCATACAACCTCTTGGGATTACAGTGGTAAATTTTTAAATATCAATGGTAGAACTACACTTCCTTTTATGCTCGTTTGGGGATTGCTTGGACTTTTATTCGTGAAAGTCATTTATCCATTTGTTTCTTCTTTGATTGAAAAAATTCCTTCTATTTTAGGAAATCTAAGTTTTAAGATTTTACTTGTATTTATGATTCTTAATATGTTTCTTTCTTGGTCAGCACTCATTCGTCAAACATTAAGAAAAAACAATTATCCAGCTTATACATTTTTAGGTAGATTCTATGACCGATATTACACAGATGAATTTTTGAGTAAGTATTTTCCAAATATGGTGCATTTAGATGAGGGATAGTTTATGGTAGTATTCGGAATATTGTTGATTTTATATGCAATTTATTTATATATCAAAAGTAATATTGTTTTAAAACAAAATAAGTTAGATTTAAAGCAAAAAAAGGGAATACCACGTATTGCGATATTGATTCCTGCTAGAGATGAAAGTTTAGTAATTGAATCATTGTTAAAAAGTATTGAGGGACAAACTTTTCATTTAAATGCTGAAGATGTCTATGTTATTGTTGAAACAATAAAAGATCCAACAGTTAACATCTGTCATAAATATAAGAATACAATAATTGTACGTGAAAATCTAGAAAAGCAAAGAAAGGGTTATGCTTTAGAGGAAGCGATTCAACAGATTCTACCAAAAAAATACGATTTATATTTTATCTTTGATGCAGACAATGTGTTAAAAGAAGATTATATCGAAAAAATGGTTGAAAGTTATCATCAAGGATATGCAATCGCAACTGGGTACAGGATGCCTAAAAATGGGAATGATAATGTGATTGCTGCCACTTCAAGTCTTACCTTTTCTATGATTAATACATTGGGAAATTTAAGAAGAATTAAGGAAAATGCCAATGTGATTATATCAGGGACAGGATATTATATAGATGGTAGTTTGATTGAAAAATGGAGCTGTTTTCCATTTCATAGTTTAACAGAAGATTATGAATTATCCTTATATGCAATTATGAACGCAATACCTACTTATTATAATGAGAATGCAATCTTTTATGATGAACAACCCACAAAATACAAACAAACGGTCAATCAAAGAATTCGGTGGATTAAAGGATATTTTAGTTCTAGAAAAAAGTATATTCCCCTTATGAAAAAGAACTCTATCAATTATGGTAGTGTTGTAAAGGAAAAAATTGGTGTCAAACCATTTGTCTTTTTTATTCTTGGACTCGCCTTTATTTTGATTCAAAATTTGATACAAGTGATTGCTGCAAAAGATATTTTGTTTGTTACAATTCGTATGATTTTTATTTTACTGTGTATTTATTTTATGATGATGCTTGTAACAGGGTATATGATAAAAAGGGAAAAATATGAATTTAATTCAAAAATAAAATGGAAGGTTATTCTATACAATCCACTTTATTTAGTTACTTATATTCCGTGTGCTATTAAAGCAGTTTTAAAAAAGAATGTTACTTGGAAAAAGATAGAACATGGAAAAAAATAGTTTTTTGAAAGAAGCAATTTTTTGCTTTTTTCTATAAAAGACTATTAACAAAATTTACTTTGTCAACAGCATGACTCTATTTTAGTCTAATTAAAATAGAGTTTTTTTTGTTGTCGTTTTTTGTAGTATAATGGGAATATAAAATAGTAGTTAAGATTTTTTAAGAAGTATTATCTTAAACATTATATTTAATATTAAAGAATGATTATTTTATGTATGCTTATGAAGAAATATTTTAACTTATATATTTTACGTTGTTATTGTTTGTATGTATTAGGCAGTTATCAATTTGTAACTGTTCTTTTTTTATCTTATTATTTTAGAAATAAATCTCCTCCACTATTAAATTTATAAAAAAAATTGATGGGAGGGGAAAAACATGAATCAACATCCAAGAAGGAGAAAATGTAGAGATAACTGTTATGAATTAATAAAACTGGAAAATCATTTTATTGTAAAATTTAAAGATGGAACGTATCATACGAATTCTATTGAAGTTAATGCAGAGGTTTATCAGGCAATGAATCAATTTGAATTAGATGATTTAAAAATGCTGCACCAATTTGAGCGTCATATTGAACATTCAGAAATATATGAAGAAGCTCTTTATAATAGATCATTTCAAAAACAAGAATTGTTAGAGAATAAAGTAATAACGAATATTTTAGTACATGATTTCATTCAAGTAATGGAATCTCTTTCATATTGTCAAAGAAAAAGAATTATTTTATATTTCTTCCAAAATTTATCGTTAGAACAAATTGCACAGATTGAAGGAATTAGTCATCAGGCTATTAGTAAAAGTATCAAAAAAGGAATTACTAAAATGCGGAAAATGTTGAATATTTGATAGCATATCCAGTAATTGTCCAGTAAATATTCAAAAAAAAGTATCATTAATTGCTATTTTAGGGTTGCAAAAGTGCTTTTAAGTGGGGAAATAAGTGAGAGGAAAAAATATTTTCACTCATTTATTCCTTTTTTTGATTGGATTTTTTCAAGGAAATTAAAAAAATTCAAAATGTCTAGTGAAAGTCCAGTGAAAAAAAGGTTATGATTTAGTTGTACCGGTACAAGAGAAAGGAACGTGAATGTATTATGGATTTAACAAATCAAAATGAAATTAATGATGTAATGGATGTATCTCTTGATGATGTAAATACTGCATCAGAAACAGGTACTAGTAGTGATTTTACCTTGGATGACATTTATTTCAAGGATGCTTTTACAAAGACAGGAGATAAACTCAATTTGGAGGTAAATAGTGCAAAAGTAGATTGCATATCATCTAAAAAAAATAAGTTCAGTTTGGATGAAGAAGGAAATTTAACAGTAAAATCAATTACCACTGAAAAAGACAATAGTAATAATTTAGATAAAACTGCTGTATGCAATTTAATTTATCCAATTGGAAGTTTATATATGTCTATAAGTAGTACAAATCCATCAACCTTATTTGGGGGAACTTGGGAAAGAATTAATGGTTATTATTTATATGCTGGAAATGGTGGAAACACTGCTGGAAGTAATACTTCTGGAGGACCTAGTACAAATTCTACAGGAAGTACTGCAATTACGGTTGCACAAATGCCTGCACATAAACATGGAATGGTGGAAGGAGATTATTTATATGTTACTGGGGTAAATAGTGGTGTTGGAAAATCAGGTGTGGGTATGCAATCAAATGGTTGGTGGCACGAGGATTATAAAGGTGCAAGTAAATTGAAAATAGAAGGCGGAGGCCAAGGACATACCCATACACTAAATAGTCATACCCATACTGTTACACCATTACGATTTGAAGTTTATATGTGGAAAAGAACTGCATAGTGTTCTTTTCTACATATCTATCATGGTGAAAAATGGACTTAGTTCATTATGCTGAAAAGATGAAGTATGAAGTAAATTTGTTAGAAAATCGTTTAAAGATGATTAAACAGTATGAAAAATATTTATTAGAGGAAAGACATAAACTAGAAGACATGATATATCTTCAAAGTGAGTCATTGGATCAAATATCATTGAAATTAAATGTATCTCAAAATATAGAGTATAAATTATTTAAAGAGATTATGATAAATGGTTTAAGTGTAACAAAGGCAATTGAAAAAGTTGCTTTGGAGGAATCAAAAGATGAATCCACATTATGGAGATATTATTATCCTAAAGTAAAAGAAAAAATAGCAAATTTGCAGGCTATGAAAGATAAATAGAGAGGAGAAAAAGCATGAAAGAAATAGAATTAATCGATAAAAGAAAAAATAGGGAAAAACATTTTTTACAGGAAAATGGCGAAATTATTGCTAGAATGTATGAAGAACCAATCCATTTTCTGAAAAATGGTAAGTACGAGGAAATTGATAATACTTTAGTTTTAGAAAATAGTTATTATCATAACAAAAATAATGATTATAAAGTATGGTTTGGCCTACATCCTAGTGATGTCCTGCTTCAAATGGCAACATCAGATTATTACTTATATATTCGACTCAAAACGCATGGTGATTTCAGCATTCAAAAGAATCCGAATAAATCAATATTAGAAGATAGAATAAGTTACAAAAACATTTTAGAAAATATGGATTTAGATTATCAAGTACTGCCTACAAAGGTAAAAGAATCTATTGTGTTACATAATAAAAATGCAGATGTGAATGCACTAGAATTTATTATAAGAACAAATATGGAATTACATATAATAGATGACAAGAGAATTTGTGCAAGTAAAGATGGAAACACAATTTTCTATATGGACGCACCTTATATGTCTGATTCTAATGATATTATCAATCATAATGTGCATTACCTTTTGGAAAAGAAAGAAGAGGAATATGTATTAAGATTAGTTGTGGATCAAGATTGGTTAAATAATCTAAATATTACTTATCCAGTTGTAATTGATCCAACAATTGTAGGAGATAAAAACGAAAACAGTGTTTATGATACCTATATTTATCCAGAAGATACAGGGGTAGATAGAAACAATCGTGCCTATTTAAAAGTAGGTGTTGAAAAAGTAAATGGTGTAGATGTTATCAATCGTTCTTTAATCAAATTTGATTTACCAGTGCTTGGAACAGGAAGTTATATCACTCATGCACAACTAGAATTAACTGGGTATCCAGATTTTACGAATTCATTGGAGCAGGATTTTGTGAATATTTATCGTGTAACAGAGGACTGGAATGAATCAACCGCAAATTGGAATACAATGAACAACAAATATGATTCTAGTAGAATAGAAGGAACTTTTGAGAGTAACCGAAATTACTTTCAAGAAAATGGTGTTATTAGTCCTTTTGGATCAAGTACTGATATTACAAGTTTAGTGCAAAAATGGTACACAGGAACACCTAATTATGGTATTATGTTAAAAGCAAATACAGAACAATATCGTACAGATATTATTCCTATGTTTTTTTCAAAAAATAATACTGTAACAGGGGATAATCCGAAACCAATATTAGAAATTACTTATCGAAATCAAAACGGATTAGAAAGTTATATGGATTATAACCAACAAAGTTTCAGTCAGGGTAGTACCTATCATAATACCTATAATGGAAATCTAACAGGTGTATTTGATATTGGTGCAACTATCGGTGGAAAATTGCCTGTTGGTTTAAAATTGGTCTATAATACCAACGATGTTGTTTTAAATCAAAATCTTGGATATGGAATTGGTTATCGCCTTAATTTATTGCAAACCATTCAAGAAGAAGAAATCGACAACAGAAATTATTTAGCATATGTAGATGAAGATGGGACCATTCATTATTTCTTAAATCAAAAAGTAAAATATGAACAAAATGAAAATGGTTCTAGTGGATTTGTAACAACCACATATGAAAATACTTATTTTGATGAAGATGGTCTAGGTTTGGAAATTGAAAAAAGTACAAATACTTATATCATGAAAGATAAGAATGGCAATCAGAAAAAATTTGTAAAAAGTGGTAAATATAGTTATTTAACTGAAATCAAAGATGTCAGTGGAAATAAAATTAGTATTACCTATGATACAAATCATAGAATTACCAAAGTAGTAGATGCAAATAATCAAGCAATTAACCTTACTTATGGAGTTAGTGCAATTACAGTTACAAGTCCTGATCAAGTAGTAACTTTAAATCATGAAAATTGTAATATTACAAGTATTGTAAGTATTCAAGGAACAACTACGCTTACTTATTCCAATAATTTGATTTCTAGTATTACAGATGTAACAGGTAAAAAACTAGAATATACCTATTATGAACAGAGTCCATATAAAGTAAAGAAAATAACAGAATATGGTCTTAATAATACAATGGGTACCTTCTATGAAGTAACATATGGTTTTAATGCAACAACCATTACAGATTCTAAAAATAAAGTACAAACGATTGTTTATAATTCTTATGGAAATCCTATTTCTATGAGCAGTCTAAAAGATCATAATGATATTACAAATGCTTATGGGATGAAATTAGAATATGGAGAATCTATTCGAGGTGTAAATACATATTCAAATAAATTATTGGAAAATCAGATTCCATTAAAATACGTAAAAAACTATATCAAAGATTCTAGTTTTGAAAAAATGGAAACAGAATTTATTGCAGAAGGGGCTTCACATGTAGTTACATCTTCGGATTATGCCAATAGTGGTAATAGAAGTTTAAAAGTACAGCTTGGAACAGGTGCATACCAAGGAGCATATAAAGAAATTGAAGTTTCAAAAGGAAAGTATTATACATTAAGTGCTTATGTAAAAGCACTATATCAACCGATGCTTTTAGGTTTATATTATATGGATAATAATGGAACTATGGTAATAACATTCAGCGACAATATTAAACAAACAAGTCAAGCAGGTGCATTTGAAAGACATGATGTAACAATCTTTTATCCAAGTGATGCTACAAGTAATTTATATATTGGATTCTTTGAGGGAGACCTTTATTATATAGATGACATTCAGTTAGAAGAAGGACAAGTTGCTAATAATTATAATATGATAGAAAATTCTGATTTTTCAGAAGGCCTTTCCTCATGGGATTTAAGTGCAACAAAATTCAAAGATGATACTGATATTCCTGTTGCAGATGTTTTTGAAATAATCAATGTTACAGACAATCAAAAAGCTTTAAAAGTAAGCATGAATCCAGAAGTATCTAGTACTTTTTCTAAAACATTTAATGTAAAAGGAAAAGCAGGAGATATTTACACATTGTCATTTTGGTATAAAAATGAAGGCTTAGTGGCAGGAGAAGGAATGTATTATGGAACTTATAACAATATTATATTTGGATTTATCCCTGTAGCAGAATTTGGAACTGATGATGTTTATATCAAACCATTTAATCCGAATGAAAAGGAATGGCAGTATTATTCTTGTACCTTTACAGCACCATTTGATTTCAAAGAAATAAATATGTCATTTTTACAATCTATGAATGCTAATAACTTCTATATTACCAATATCAATTTATTTAAGGATGTTAGAAGTGTAACTTATGATTATGATGAAAACGGGAATGTGATTTTATCAAAGAATTTAAACAAAGATTCGAGTTCATTCAAGTATGATAAAAACAATCAATTGATTGGTATGTTTGATCCTAAGGGTAAGAATTTTACATTTGAATATGATAATATTGTTACTGATAGAGTTTTAAAAGGAGTATCAGAAACAGGAATTTCGAATGAAGTGGAATATGATTCTTTTGGTAATCCACGCATTACTAGAATTGTAAATAGAGGACAAGAGACATATGTTACTGAAGAAACTTATAGAATCAGATTAAAAGGAACCGAAAAGTATATTAGACTAATTGATAATTCTATATCACTAGTAGAAGATTTATGTAATCACGATTCATGGATTTTTGATACAATACTTACGGGTACTCATGATTATTTTAGAATATCACACTCTATTATTTCGCAAAAATATTTAACTTTAAGTGATAATAAGTTAGAGTTCATAGATAATAATAATGAGTATTCTTTATTCACATTTATTAAAAATGAAAATGGAAGTTATTGTATTCAATGTAAGGCAAATAATTTATATTTATATAATGATAACAATAGTTTACACTTCAAAGAATTAGAAAAAGGAAATTATAATTTTGAATTTTATTTAGAAGCTCTGACAAATTCAGTACTTTATACTGATCCAGTTGCAACTGCAGAATTTATTGAAAACAGTTGTGAATATACAGAAGATGGAAAATATATCAAAAGTATAACAGATACAAGAATGCATAAAACAAGCTATGATATTGATACAACAACAGGTCTTCTAAATTCAATTACTAATGCCAAAAATCAAACAACAAATTACGTTTATAACGATAAAAGACAGTTAACTGGCATTACAACGAAAGATAGAAGTGTAGGCTATACTTACAATAATCAAAATCTATTATCAGAAATTACCCAACAAGATAGAGTATATCATTTTATCTATGACAACTTCTTAAATATGAAATCTGTAAAAATAGGAGATAATATTACCTTAATTACCAATAATTATGAAGAAAACAATGGTAATTTAGTATCTTCTATTTATGGAAATGATGATTCCATTACTTATGAATATGATGAATTTGATCGTATTAAGAAAGTAAATAAGATGAATGATACGTATGAATACTTCTATGGTAATAATGGAGATTTATTAAAGATAAAATCCAATGAAAATACAATCAAATATACCTATGATTCTGGTAAACGGTTATATAAGTATTGTAATAACAATTTTAAAATTACTTATGGATATGATTCTAACGACAATATTATTAGCAAGAAGTATGTTTTAAATGGAACAGAATATACCGAAGTGGTAAATACGTTCAATAAGGATGATGCTCTTACAAAAGTGCAAATATTTGGTGATTTAGGGGTAAGTTATTATTACGATAATTTAGGAAGATTAGATTATAAAAGTTTAAATCATGTTATTCCAATATTTTACGAGTATTTAACAAATGGTAGGAGAACTTCTTTGTTAATCAATAAAATAAAAATAGAAAATGATGTTTATTCTTATAAGTATGATAAGTTAGATAATATTACACATATTTATTATAATGGTGTATTAGAGAATAGATACTATTATGATGATTACAATGAACTTATCAAAGAAGATAATTATATTTTAAATAAAACGATAAAATATACCTATGATAGCTTAGGAAATCTATTATCTAAAAAGGTATATGAATTAGGTACAAATAATCTAGTAGCTCAAGATAGTTATCAATATAATAATTCAAATTGGAAAGATCAATTAACCAAATTTAATAATGACATAATAACTTATGATGCAATAGGAAATCCACTTACCATAGGAGAAAATATCACATTAGATTGGGTAAATGGAAGACAATTAAACCAATATGTTGATGCAAATAACACAGTAGAATATCAATACAATAAAGATGGAATTAGAACTTCTAAGACAATTAATAATGTGAAGACAGAGTATTATGTAGAGGGGACATCTATTATATTTGAAAAAACGGGTAATGATGTGTTATACTATATACGTAATGAAGTAGATGGATTAGTAGGATTCAAATATAATGATGAAACTTATTATTATATTAAGAATAATCAAAATGATATTATTGCAATTTTAGATAGTCTTCATAATTATGTTGCAAAATATACCTATGATGCATGGGGCAACATCATATCTATTACAGATAGTGATGGCAATGATGTATCAAATGATGATACTCATATAGGGAATATCAATCCATTTAGATATAGAAGTTATTATTATGACAAAGAAACCAATTTATATTATTTAAATAGTAGATATTATAATCCTGTATGGGGTAGATTTTTAAATGTAGATTCTGATTTAGGTGCAAATAAAGATATAAATAGTTACAATTTATATACTTATGTAAGTAATAATCCAATAAATATGTGTGATCCAAGTGGACAATTTGGTATAATATTAGGCTGTGTAATTATTGGAGGAGTTGCAGGAGCAATTGCTGGCGGAATGGTAGGCGCAGCTAAGTCAAAAGCAAAAACAGGAAAGGTAAAATCTTCAGAAGTTATTAAAGGTGCTACAACAGGTGGAGTAGGTGGAGCACTTGTAGGCCTTGCAGTAGGCAGCTTAGGATATGCAGCAACAGCATTATTAAATCCTCAGACAAAGGATGCAGCTCAACAGGGATATGATACGTTTTCACAATTGAAAGAAAATTTACCAAAACCAGCACCAGGCAACCAATATCACCATATCGTAGAACAAAGTCAAATAACGAAAAGTGGCTTTGATCCAAAAATGATACATAATGTGAATAATATTACTGAAATCAGTAAAGAATTGCATTATAAAATTAGTGGATATTATAGTAGTATACAAGACAATGTTGATTCTACTATGAGAGTTAGAGATTATCTTACAGGAAAGTCGTTTGATTCACAATATGAATTCGGAATAAAAGTAATTGAACTATTTAAGGATAAGTAATATACTTGCTTCCTACGGATATTTATAGACTGAGAAAGGAATGTAACTTATGAAAAAAAGAGAAATTTTAACAAAAGAGCAATTTATCCAAAAATATATTGAATACATCGAAGGTATGAAATTTTGTATGGAAAAAAATAATTATAAAAAAAATAATGTACTTGCAAAAAAATTTAATCAGTTTATAATAACTCATGAAAAGGAAGAATATTTTGAAGAAGGAATGTATGATCTAATGAATGTTGAACAGGAAAACATAAAAGTTTCGGCAGCTTGTAACTCTTTAAGACATGAAATTCATATTAAGTATGCAATAAATGTTTTAGAAAAAATAAAAAAAATGGGTAAAGGTTTTGATTCTTTTCATGCGGAAATAGCGTTAAAAAATTATTATGGTGAAATTCCTAATAGAAAATTATAGAGTGTTAAAAGAATTAAGAGGTCTGTAAATAGACTATCGAGATTCTTTTTTTTGAAAAGAAAGATTGTTAAGAGAAAACAAATAAAAAAGACTTCAATACAAATAAACTATGATTCTGGTAAACGGTTATATGAGTATGCAAATAACGGATTTAAAGTAAAGTATGGATATGATTCTAACGATAATATTATTAGTAAGAAGTACATTTTAAATGGAACAGAATATACCGAAGTGGTAAATACGTTCAATAAGGATGATGCTCTTACAAAAGTGCAAATATTTGGTGATTTAGGGGTAAGTTATTATTACGATAATTTAGGAAGATTAGATTATAAAAGTCTAAATCATGTCATTCCAATATTTTACGAGTATTTAACCAATGGAAAAAGAACTTCATTGTTAATCAATAAAATAAAAATAGAAAATGATATTTATTCTTATAAATATGATAAATTAACGCGTTGTGCTAGTTGAAATTTAAAATATAAGATAAGGCTGTAGAACTACCA
>CANSPQ010000015.1 GCA_947648915.1 uncultured Caryophanales bacterium
CCATATTTTGGATGATTTTTCTATTTTATTAATCAACTAGCACAACGCGTTAAATTAGATAATATCACACATATTTATTATAACAATGTATTAGAAAATAGATATTACTATGATGATTACAATGAACTTATCAAAGAAGATAATTATATTTTAAATAAAACGATAAAATATACCTATGATAGCTTAGGAAATCTATTATCTAAAAAGGTATATGAATTAGGTACAAATAATCTAGTAGCTCAAGATAGTTATCAATATAATAATTCAAATTGGAAAGATCAATTAACCAAATTTAATAATGACATAATAACTTATGATGCAATAGGAAATCCACTTACCATAGGAGAAAATATCACATTAGATTGGGTAAATGGAAGACAATTAAACCAATATGTTGATGCAAATAACACAGTAGAATATCAATACAATAAAGATGGAATTAGAACTTCTAAGACAATTAATAATGTGAAGACAGAGTATTATGTAGAGGGGACATCTATTATATTTGAAAAAACGGGTAATGATGTGTTATACTATATACGTAATGAAGTAGATGGATTAGTAGGATTCAAATATAATGATGAAACTTATTATTATATTAAGAATAATCAAAATGACATTATTGCAATTTTAGATAATCTTCATAATTATGTTGCAAAATATACCTATGATGCGTGGGGCAACATCATATCTATTACAGATAGTGATGGCAATGATATATCAAATGATGATACTCATATAGGAAATATCAATCCATTTAGATATAGAAGTTATTATTATGATAGAGAAACCAATCTATATTATTTAAACAGCAGATATTATAATCCAGTTTGGGGTAGATTTTTAAATTGTGATAACTATATTAATAGTAATAAAGATATTATTTCACACAATTTATATGTATACTGTAGTAATAATCCAATAATAAATTCTGATGTGACTGGATTTGGAATAATAAAATCTATCATCAATATAGGGAAAAATATTTCTAATTCTCTAAAAAATGTAGAAAAAGAAGTTCAAAAGATTGCGGCACCCCAAACATTACCAAATTATACAAAAGTTTTAGATAAAACTTTGATTCGAAATGTAGCACAGGCAACGATAATCAAAAATTCTGTTTCACCACCTTCATCTATGAATTATTTTTATCAAAAAGAAAAATCAAAAGGGGATTGGGATTATAAGCTTGAAAAAAATTGGGAAAGAGACATTGATGCACCATTTTTGGGGGCAACAGGTCAATTTCTATACAATGGGGAAATAACAACTGCTGAAGATTTTGGTAATATCCATTATGCTATTATTGGATCACAAATGGGATATTCTCCAACATTATTGTACATAGGTGGTGGATTCGCAAAATGCGGAATAAGTATTAGAATATTTGAACCGCCATATTATTGTGATGATAAAAATGACCACGAATGGATTAAAAAAGGTATTGATATGTATTATAGTGGGAAATAAAGGTGATTAATGTGAAAAAGAAGCAATGGTTTGTTGCAGGATTTAGCTTGACAATTACAATAATAATGATATTAGCAATATTATATTTCTTAGTGTTTGGCATTTTTACTGCACACTTCGGCAACAGAGTGAAAGATACTGAAATTATAGAATTGTTTAAGGATAATCGCTTGCTTTTTGAGAATGCTGTTAACGAATTGATTGACGTAGATACAATTATAATAAAGAAAGAATCTAATACTTCTTATATGATATTATTAGAAAATAATGAAAAAGAATCCGTGATTATTTCAAATAATTCAAGCAAGTATTTTAATTGCATAAAAATTATGGAAAAACTAAATATTACTTATGTGTCTAAGGAATATAATAATGTAGAATTTATGGTAAATTCTATGATTGGTTTAAGTCAATCAATTGTTTTGATTTTTGATATTGAGAAATATAAATATACACATATTGCTACTAAAATACTGAATATATATAATGATTGGTATTATATTGAGACAAAATAGATTGAAAAATATGATACTATGGGTATATAAGTAGTTTTAAACTTTCTATATTTTATCATGTTTTTGAAACCGATGATGGTTGGAAAGTACCAACGCATGAAGATACAGATTGGATTTGGTAATCAAATGAAATGACTGAATAACTATTTAGTCATTTTTTAAATTTAGATTGATTAGAACTTCTAAAACCATCAATAATGTAAAGACAGAGTATTATGTAGAGGGGACATCTATTATATTTGAAAAAACGGGTAATGATGTGTTATACTATATACGTAATGAAGTAGATGGATTAGTAGGATTCAAATATAATGATGAAACTTATTATTATATTAAGAATAATCAAAATGATATTATTGCAATTTTAGATAGTCTTCATAATTATGTTGCAAAATATACCTATGATGCATGGGGCAACATCATATCTATTACAGATAGTGATGGCAATGATGTATCAAATGATGATACTCATATAGGGAATATCAATCCATTTAGATATAGAAGTTATTATTATGACAAAGAAACCAATTTATATTATTTAAATAGCAGATATTATAATCCTGTATGGGGTAGATTTATTAATGCGGATTCCTATGGTGGAGAGATAGGTGGGAATATACTCTCTCATAATACATATGCTTACACTTTAAATAATCCTATCAATAATATTGATATAAATGGTAATTTTGTATTACCTTTCCTTATACCTTTTGCAAAAGCTGTATTTGGTGCTGCATTAGCTTATGGTGCTTATGTTGGAACAAAAAAGGCAGTAGAAACAGTCGCAGTGGGAATAACAGATGCAATAAGTAATCCTTATTATAATCCACCAAAACTAGATATAAAAACAAAAGAGGATACAAAGACAGATGTAGATGTTAAACCTATCGTACCATATGCTCCATCATATGAAGAATCTAAACCATGTACAACTGCTAAATTTAATCCATCTAAAACGGATATAATAACAGGCAAAAGATTAACAATTGGCGAATCTCAAACCCATGTAGAACTTGGTGGAAATGTCATATGTGATAATAAAAATTCTGCTTTATCTGTTGCAATTGGGTTTGGAATTTTTATTGGACCAGAAATTGATAAAAACAAAAAACCAAATCATGTATATTATTGGCATTATCATCCGGATAGAGATTCACATAGACACATATGGTTTTATGGAAACCCATAGAAAGGAACCTATTTATGTATGTAATTCGAGAAATAAAAGGAAAAATTTATAGAAATTTAATAGAGTACTCATCAACACAATGTGATGCAGTGATGTTTATTGTTAGAAAAGATTTATATTTGAAAAATTTAAAAGAATTTAGAAAATTTAGTAATTTGATGGATAATTTCAATAATAATTTAAAAGGAAGCCTTCTTAAAAAAAGAAAAGGTGCATATTGGGTTTATTCAAAGGTATGCGCAAATAATGATTTATTTGATGTATATTTTTATAAATTTGATTCATCAATTAAAACTCTATTACTTCAAAACGATTCTTTTTATCAATGGTTACATCCATTATATCCAGAAGATATCGCATTTTTTAAAAATGGATATTGCTGGTTTTATTCAGTTGCTCATGAAGAAATATGTGAAATTTATTATGAAAGTGAAACACAATATAAAGAATTATTGAAAATGGGTGTTGTATTTGATGAAAAATATATTTTACCACATAATCAAAGATATTATGAAGAGTACTAAGAATTTAGAGAAAAATCTAAGTTCTTTTTATATTTGAAAAAACGGGTAATGATGTGTTATACTATATACGTAATGAAGTAGATGGATTAGTAGGATTCAAATATAATGATGAAACTTATTATTATATTAAGAATAATCAAAATGACATTATTGCAATTTTAGATAATCTTCATAATTATGTTGCAAAATATACCTATGATGCGTGGGGCAACATCATATCTATTACAGATAGTGATGGCAATGATATATCAAATGATGATACTCATATAGGAAATATTAACCCATTTAGATATAGAAGTGATTGCAAAATAGAATTGCAGTGTGGAATTTTAAAAAATTTAGAATAAAATCTAAATTTTTTTCATAAATTTGACTTATGTCCAGTGAAAGTCCAGTGAAAAAAGTGATATGATTTTTATGTAAAAGAAAAGGAATTCGCGAATACATCTTTTACATAGAAAAGAGGAAAATATATGGAACAATTTATAGAAAAATTAATGAATGTAAATGAACCTAAAACATTATTTCTCTTATGTGGAATATTTATTTTTATGGATGTGATTACTGGATACTTAAAAGCATTTAAACATAAAAAAGTAAATTCGTCTATCTCAAGAGATGGGTATATCAAAAAAATCGCATGGGTGATTGCACTATTATTAGGATTTGTAATTGACTATTTTGTGCAGATTAATTTGTTTCTAATCGGAAGTGCAGTTGTTTGTATTGCAACTGAAGGTATTTCTATTTATGAAAATTTAGGAGAAGTAGGAATTCATTTACCATTTAAAAAATATTTTGAAAAAATGAATACAGGTGATTCTTGTGAAAAAGGGTGATACAAGTAGAAGAAATGGAATCCAAGATGTATTATGTCCTTTTACAGATTGGTATTGTACACAAGGTGCGAATGAAACTTATTCCCACAAAGGAAGTGAAGCCAATGATATTCGAGGTTTAAGAGCAGGAATTCGGTATCCTTATTATGCACCAGTAGATGTGAGATGTGTGAATATTAATAGAACATATGCTTTTGTATGGTGGCAATCCATTGAAAAAGTAAGACTCTCAGATGGAACAATTGATTATGTTACTTTCTTATGTGGACATGACAATACCATTAACTGTTATGTTGGACAAATTATAAAACAAGGTGTCCAAATTGGAAATATGGGGAATGCAGGGAATGCAACAGGAGTACACTCACATATCGAAGTAGGAAAAGGAAAACAAAATAATTGGGAGAAAAATCAATACGGAGTATACTCAATTCCAAATCAAATACCACTTGAAAATGTATTCTTTATGGATCATACAAATATATTGTTAGGAGTTGCAGATTGGAAATATTTGAATGATGTAAATGTAGATATTCTAAAAGAAGAACATAAAACATATTTAAATTTAAGTGCAGAGGCTGATACATGGCGAATCTATGATTTGGGTGTACAACCCGTTGTAAAAAATGCGAAAGGAATGTTGAAACCTTCCAATTTTGGAGGACTTTCTTATGCTATTTTAGGTTACGAGGACAATGGAGCAACAGCTATTATTGATACTGCTCAGTTTGGTAGAGTAAAGATATTTATTCAACATAAACTTGCAAGTATAACAGATTCACCAATTTATAAATTGATCCAGTAATTATATGTAAGATAAAAAGTATATTATGTCATTACATGTTCAATCTTTCTAAATGGCTTGGTTATGCTTTGTCAAGTGGTATCATATAGTAGAATGAAATAATTACGCAAAGGAGAACTCCCTTCAATTATTTCAATTTTTTGCATAAAAAATTTTCCTTATAGTATTAGTGAAAAAACAGTAAAGTTAGGTTGCGGATATAATCTGCGACATGCTATAATATAAATACAAGGAGAAGAAAATATATGAAGATAAGTAAAATAAAAAAAGTATTGATT
Source organism: uncultured Caryophanales bacterium (assembly GCA_947648915.1). Classification (GTDB taxonomy): domain Bacteria; phylum Bacillota_I; class Bacilli_A; order RF39; family UBA660; genus UBA5026. The sequence goes on from CANSPQ010000015.1 coordinate 5,621, forward strand.
GAACAAAAAAACATGAATTTGTCTGGTAGTTTATATCATAAAACTCAACTTGATTTTGCGTATAATACAAATCATATTGAAGGATCAACAATAACACCTGATGAAACTGCAAGTATTTATGATACTGGAACAATTTTAACAAGCAAAGATAAAGTTATTGTATTAAAAGACGCTACTGAAACAAAGAATCATTTTACTTTATTTAAATATATGTTAGATACGATTGATGATAAGTTATCTCAAGCGATGATTAAAAAGTTTCATTTTATTTTAAAAGATGGAACTTTAACTGATAGTGAAAAAGAATGGTTTAATGTAGGAGAGTATAAAAAGAAAAAGAACTTTGTTGGTAATATCATAACATCTTCACCAAGTAATGTAGAAAGTGATATGAAAGAATTATTAGAATGGTATGATAAAATAGATAAGAAAAGAATAGAAGATATCATTGAATTTCATGTTAGATTCGAGAAAATTCACCCTTTTCAAGATGGAAATGGTCGCGTTGGAAGAATGATAATGTTTAGAGAATGTTTGTATAATGATATAATGCCATTTTTTATTGAAGATAGAAATAAAGATTTTTATATAAGAGGTATTAAAGAATACCAAACGAATAATGAAAAAGGTTATTTAATAGATACTTGTTTAAATAGTCAAGATAACTATGAAAAATTAGTGAACTACTTTTTAGAGGATAATGAATAGGGAAAAGAAATCACCCTGTATAATGCGATAACCAATAAACATTCAATATCCTTTAAAATAAAGTAATTTTCACTAAAATTTAGTGATTTTCTCACTTGCTCTATTTGTGAAGATATCTTTCAATACTATGAATTTCATAGTATTTTTTTCATTTAATGAATTATTTGTAAAATTTATTTGCTAAAAAGGAAACAAAATGAAACTTTTTTGATACAATATCCGTTATATAGGTGAGGAGGATGTTATGGGTGTATTAATGCGTATTCAAAATGGAGATGAACAACAATTAGAAAGACTAATTGAATCTACCTATCCAAAAATTTATTCGTATCTCCTCCGTAGACTCAGAAATAGTACAATTGCAAAGGATTTCACACAGGAAACATTTCTAAGATTTATGAAACACTTATCTTCTCTTCCGAGTGATACCAAAATTGAAAATTATCTTTATCGAATCGCGTATCATTTATGTATGGATTATTTTAGGATTTATCAAAGAGAACAAGAAGAGATAGAAGTTTCCAGTCAAGATAAATTGCCAATTGAAGTCGTTCTTCAAAAAGAAAAGGAAATACAAATACAAGAGGCGATTGCGTGTTTAAGTGATGAACAAAAAGATGTCATTCTCCTGAGATATTATCAAGATCTCAAAATCAAAGAAATTGCTTATATCTTAAATGAAAAAGAAAGTACTGTAAAAACAAGGCTTCGCTTAGGAATGAAAAAGCTTGCTGCTATATTAGAAAGGAGTGATTGGCGTGAATATTAAAAAAGAATTCGAAAAGTGGAAAATCAAAGAACCATGTCAGGACGATATCCAATTCACACTGGACCAATGTAAAAAATATCTAAACAAAAATCATAAATATGAAATTTCAAAAATCAACCAATTTATTACGATTTTGAAGTATAGTGAAAAAAGGTGGTTTCTATTAGAAATAATTTTATGCATTTTTTCTATTTTTGTTACCCAAACCGCGATTCATAATGATAAATTATACTTCTTATCATTTACCAGTATTTTATTTGCAGGACTCATGTTAATCACATGGTTTCGCAACTTAAATTATAATGTATGGGAACCTGAAAATGTATGTAGGCTCAATTCCAAACAAGTTCTACTATATAAAATGATTTTTATGAGTAGTATCAATTTATTCGTCTTATTTTTACTTAGTATTTATGCAACCATCATGAGCCATCATGCTTTTATTACCGTCTTCTTTTACGGAGCATTTCCTTTTTTTCTCGCCATTTCGTTTACTTTAGACTTTAGTATTCGCTTTAAAAATAGTTTCCTTTTTATGACAGGGTTTCTCACCAGCAATTTACTATCCTATATGGTATGTAGTTATTTATTAGAAAATCCAAAACAAGGAATGGAACTCATCATCATCACCATTAGTTTCTTATATGGAATTTTTATGAGTAAACGCTATATCAAGGTCATGGAACAAGAAGGAGGAGGGTTATTATGGAATTAACTTTAAATAAATTATCAAAACATTATGGCAATAAAATTGCTGTCGACTCAATCACAACTACACTAAAACCAGGATTGAATGCTTTACTAGGTGCCAATGGAAGTGGGAAGACAACCATGCTAAGGATGATTGTGGATATCATCAATCCAACCAGTGGCGAAGTTTTATACAATGGAGAACCGATTCGTAAATTGAAAGAGGCATACTTAAGTGATATTGGTTATATGCCACAACATTTGGGGATGTATCCGAATTTTAAAGTAGAGGAATTTTTAATGTATATGGCAACATTAAAAGGATTGCATAAATCCTATGCCAAAGAAAGAATGGATACATTATTAAAACTTGTCCATTTAGAGGATAAAAGAAAAGCCAAAATCAAAACCTTATCTGGTGGGATGTATCAACGTCTTGGAATTGTCGTTGCGCTACTCAATGATCCTAAAATCTTAATTTTAGATGAACCAACTGCCGGTTTAGATCCAAAAGAACGTATGCATTTTAAAAATATCATCAGTTCTATTTGTCAAGAAAAAATTGTCATTTTATCTACGCATATTGTAAGTGATATCAGTGAAATTGCGGATCAAATTATCATTATGAAAGAGGGCAATATCGTATCCCATGATACACCAGAAAAATTATTAGAAGAAATGCAAGGGAAAGTATACCTATTACATATCCCAAATGAAGAAGCTTCCAATATCCAAAATGGTACAATTGTCAGTAAAAAAGTGGGAAAGGAAATGACTACATTACGGGTAATCAGTGATCAAAAACTAGAAAATGGAGAAGTAATTGAACCAGATTTGAATGATTTATATTTATATCATTTTCAGGATGGTGAATCCATTTGATCTCATTAATTGGAACAGAAATCAAAAAACTATTTCGCAATAAATTCTATGTGATTGTATTTGTAGCTCTCTTACTCATTCCAACAGCCATTACCTTTTATCAATTGTCCAAATATACTCCTTTAACCGATAGTGGAGACTATATAGGGGGAATCAAAGGCGAACAAGAAAGATTAAAATCCATGAAAGCACCAAGTGGTGAAGTAACAGAATCATGGTTAGAAAAAGCCAAAAAACAATATGATTTATTATATATAGATTTTGTAGATAGTAGTTTAGATGAAGCAAAAATGGAAGAAGTATATGGGAAAAATTGGCGCAACAATCAAGAATTGTACGATTGTATTTATAAAGAAAAATATCTATATCAAACAGGAACAAGTGATGCATGTCCTATTTATTCTAATGATATCAGTATTCGTAAAACGAAAAATAGTGTGATATTAGGACAATATCAAAAAGCAATTTCCTTTGGAGAATTTATCTTAAATAAAGGATATCAAGACTATAATCGAAAAGGGCAAAAAGGATATGACCTTTATGGAAATCCGATTTATGTAAGAACGCTTATTACTCCACAAGAGAAAAGAGAAAATCATCTTGTAATGCAAGGTTTTCATAAGACTAAACACTTTTACTATGGTGAAACTTATATTATTAGGAGCATCATCGAAACTCTAAAATTAACAGGTGTACCATTAGGACTTTTCCTATTACTATTATTCTCTTCGATGTTTAGTAAAGAAAAAAATGGTGTCATGTCCCTTATCAAAACTACCAAAAAAGGAAAGTATCAACTGACGAGTGCGAAAATATTGACCACTTTATTGGTGGGTATTATGCTTCCTGTTTTCTGTATTGGTTTTGTTTTATTCACACATATCTTGACCTTTGGAATGCCTGATTGGAAAGCTTCTTTCACCCTTGAACTGTCCAGTATTATTACCCATTTTACAACCTTGGATGTATTTTGGATGATGAGTGGTCTTTATATTGTAGGTTCTCTTACCATTGCTGTATTTGCGCTTACCTTATCCAATCTATTTCATTCTAGTTATCATTCTTTAATGGTTGGTTTTACCATTTTGATATTAGGTTTATTGGTACTGGATTTTCATGTGGATACCTTTTTCCTCAAATACTTACATCCGTTTAAATACATGCATGCCGATAGTTATCTATATGGAACGGTATCTTCGATTGGAAATTATACTTTCTATAATGTGCCATTTATTTTGTCAATTTCTACTTTATTTTGGATTCTTTTATTACCCATTAATTATTATAAGGGCAATCAATGTGAGGTATCAGAATGTTCTCATTCGTAATTTCAGAATTACATAAATTGGGAAAGCATAAACTCTATCTCATTCTGTTAGTTGCGATTGTTGTGATTCCAACTTGGCTTAGTATTCATGATAGTGCATCCATTGCAGGAATAAATACATTAAAAAGCAATATCAAAAGAGAGAAAGAGTATGCGGGAGAAATTACAGAATCTTGGTTGCAAAAGCAGATTGATACCTACAATGAGCGTTATCCTGCTTATCTGGATTCTATACTAGATGAAAGTAAAATGATGGAAACCTATGGAGAAAATTGGCGTCAAAATATAGACTTATATGATTGTATTTATAAATACCAAGATACTAGAGGAGATTGTAAAGTTTATTATTTAGATCCTTTTCCATCTGATGATAACATTCAAAATGCCGATACAGAAACATTGGTTGGTGTAATTGACTATGGAAAATATATTTTAAATCAAGAATGGGAAAATTTTGACAAAAGAGAGTACCATCATATCGGTACCTCCGAAAATGGAGAAATGGTAATAGAATATGAAGAAATGACACCTGAGATAGAACAAGAAAATGGACATATGAAACAAAGTTTTCGAAAAGAAAATCATTTCTATTATGGTGAAATTATAATCATGAAAAGTGTTTTGGATAGTCTGCAACTAATTGGTGTTTTGCTGGGCTTTTATCTATTGATGCTATTTTCTGCAATGTTTAATAAAGAGGAAAAAGAGGATACGATTTCTTTACTAAAAACAACAAAATATGGAAAACGAAAGATGATATCTGCTAAAATCATTACCGCCATTTTACTCGCAATATTCATTCCTATTGTTGTGATTGGTGCAGTTCTACTCATTCATTCTGTTATTTTGGGAACACCAGATTGGAATGCTCCTTTCAACCGCATTAGTTTGACGTATCTACATCGTATTACAACCTTAACATTGAAAAGTACACTATGGATTGTAACAGGCCTGTTTATCGTTGGTAGTCTATTTATTTCTATGATTTCTCTTTTATTATCAAGAATGATGAAATCTAGTTATCACTCTTTAATTGTTGGTTTTTTGATATTGGTAGTTCCTTTATTTGTCTTTGATTTTCAAGTAGGTACATTTTCTTTGAAATCTCTCATACCCATTGAATATATGCATTTTAGTTATCACTTATTGGTAGAAACTTCTACCATTGCCAACCATACATTTTATGATGTGATGTTCATTTTAAAAACAGGGATTTTACCATTCTGTTTGATTCCTATAATTTTAGAATATGATAAAAGAAAAGAGGTTGTAAGATGAGTAAGCTTGTTTTCTATGAAGTGAAAAAACTATTTCACAGGAAAGGAATTTGTTTTCTATTGCTTTGTATGATTCTTTTACCACCATTTTTCGTACCAAAGCTAGATGAACACAATCATAATTATATGGTAAGTGATTCTAGTGGCAATCCAATTCGGGGTTATGAACTTACTGCAATAGAAGATAAAAGTCTAAGTCTTTATAAAGGTAATTTATTGGAAAAAGAACTTTCTCTTCGTATTGATCACGATTTTGAAATCAATGATATATTAAGTGAAGTAGATCCAAATAAAGTAATAGAACGATATGGAAAGAAATTATCGTATGAAGAATTGTATCAAAAAATAGATGAAATTGACGAACGTTTATTTTATGAGGAAGCAGACCATAATAGATACAATTACTTTTCTTCTATAACACATAAATTATATCATTTGAAAGCATCTCTTACGGTAGATAATTATTCTTCTTATTTTATCAATCGTGCAAATAGTCCAGAAGAAGAAAATATAAGAAAGGAAATCTATGCGAAAAAATTAAATACCTCAAAAGTGTATGTGGATAATATCTATGGTTTTCGGCAATTATTTTCGACCTTAAATATTGTTTCCTTTATTCTCTCATTTTTCTTTCTATTCCTAATGCCTTCTATTTTCAGTGAAGAGTGTAGGCATAAAATGTTACGCTTATTAAAAACGACAAAGGAAGGAAAACGAAGAGTTGGGCTTGCCAAAGTAATTACAGTTGTTCTGTTATCGATTGCAATTCCACTCATTTCCATTCTATTTACAACGCTTGTCATTTATTTGCGTTATGGTTTACAGAATTGGAATGTATCTGCAACCTTAATTGGTAATCAAAATATGTTATATAGTATGTTTGGTTATTATATTAGAAGAATGCTTCTTATGATTGTTGGATGTCTTGGTATGAGCGTAATTGGTGCCTTTTTATCTAGTATGATAAGCAATTCTTATGTGTCGCTTGGCATTCTGATTGTCTATTATATTTGTTGGATGTTTTGGACTTCAGGAACTGGCTATATCGACTGGAGGACATTCACTCCAATGCATATTTTATCGGATAGTGGAACGACTGTATTGGGTAGTGGTGTATTTTTAATTCAAAATCATATGATTTCTTTGGAACGGATATTACATATATTTTGGATGGTCGTAACAATTGTATTACTAGGACTTTCTTATATTGCGTATCAAAAAAGACAAGTTACAAATGAATCTTAATAAAAAACATGGCATTTAAGTCATGTTTTCTTGTAATTTTCGTATTTCTGTTATGGATAACTCTGTTGTTTCTGCAATTGTTTCTAAATCAATCCCTTTTTTCAGTAATGATTTTGCTATACTTTTTTGTGCTTCTTCAATTCCTTCTAATTTCGCACTCGCTATCATGGTATTTCTGATTTTTTGTTCTACCTTTTCTGCATCATATAGACCGATAATTTTTTCATCATGACTAATTTTTTTTAATTCATCAATTGCATCATCCATAATGCTTTCTCCTCTCAAAGAATCGATATCTTCTTTTATAAATAGTAAACACAACTTTTCAACTTGTGTTAATTCCTCTTCATTATAACATCGTTCTTTTAAGTAGGACAAGTCTAAATGATAACTTTCCAGATTTTCTGTTTCCAATTCGTTTAACTCCACTTCTTTCATCATAAATTTATAAATGAATTGATTTCCGTGAAATTGATGAAAAGTGTCAATAACATTACTTAAATATTATCTTTTATTATTTTTTAAATACAAGTTCTCTATGATAAAACAAATATTCTTCTCTTCCTTCAGTAGGAAGCATTCTAATTTTTTTACCATTAAATATATCTAGTCGTTTTTGATTCATTGGTGAAATCCATGGAGAAACAAGCATAGTACCATCGTTTTCAAATGATATAAATCCTCTATCAAATAGTTTATCGTAAGTAGGAGTTAGCATGAAACCATTTTTAGGATCAGTTTTTTCAAAATTATTAGACATCACCCATGGTTTAATATGTGATGCTATTAAAAGTCGCTCATCATTTACCATGGTTATTGGACAAAAAGGACATTCTTCTAAAAGCTTCTCTCTATATTTTCCTTGCCCAACCCTAGATTTTATTATAGTTTCTCTTTCAGAAGTTGAAATATTAGAATCTTCTTCGATGGCTTCAATCTCAGTTTCATGTAAAGATTCCAAATTATAGTCTATAAATGGTCGAAAATAATAAAGCAGGTGATTTTCATTTTTGAGTTTTAATATAGAAATATAAGAAATGTTTGGTAAAGAAATTTGTCTAATTAGTCCATATGCCTTTGATTGAGAATTTATGTAAATTCTTGGTGGTTGAACATCTACACGATAAATATAAAAGTATAAATACTCCTCTGATATACTTGAAATTAATTCTAAATGTTTGGCGTATATTGAAGGCATATTTTCTTTGTTTCTATATTCTTGATCAGGATGTAAATATTCATTTTCACAATCCATCAAATACTTTAATAAATCATCCTTTTTTATTAAGCATTTCCCAGTAAAGTCCTCAAAAAAATCTAAAGTTGAATTATCAGTTGTTTGTCCAACATAGAATTTCGCCTCTCCGTGACCGCTTCCAATTTTGTTAGAATCTTTTACAAAACAGTCAGGAATAGTGATAGTTTCTTTTGCATCCATAATTTCATATTCTATATTGTCAATAACTATTTTATTCATTAGATTCACCATCCTCAAACATAGATAAATTCAATTGTTTTAAAATTTCTATAAAGTTATTGGAAACAATACTATTTCCAGCTTGTTTATACATCTGAGTATCACTAACTACTATTTTAAACCTATCATCAAATCCCATTAATCTTAAGCATTCTCTAGGCGTTAATTTACGTATTTTGTTATTTTTTGAAATATAATTATCAACACCAGCTCTATGCATTTTGCCCATAGTAGATAATAATGGTCTTGCAATGTCTAAGTCAATTTCCGGTTTTGAATAAAAATTTTTGGTTCCTGCTTTCATTACATATTTTGCAACTTTTTCTGATAAATAATATTTTTCATCAATTTTCTTTGGACCTTCACAAATAAAATCGCCATGCCAATTAAATTGTTGATTGGCTTTTTCGCACAAAGCAATATCCCCATTAATTTGTGTATATCTTTTTTGAATGTTTTTCTTACTAGTGACAAAAGCTATTCCTTTATCATTTAAATAGTATTTTGAGTCGGGATTATCTTCAAGCAAATCTTTCATAGATATTTCCAATTTTATAGGTTTAGGAAACTTAAATTTAATAGAGCAATCCTTAAATCCAACCACAAAAAGTCTTTCTCGATTTTGAGGTATACCATAATCTTTAGAATTCATAATTTGCTTTGAGATTTTATATCCTAACTTTTTAAATTCTTTTTCTATGGTTTTCCATGTTTCTCCACCATTATGATTTAATATTCCCTTAACGTTTTCATATATAAACATTTTTGGTTGAATTTCATTAACAAGTCTACAAAATTGAAATATTAAAAGCCCTCTAGCATCCTCTAAACCCTTTCTTTTTCCCACCATTGAAAAAGATTGACATGGACTTCCGCCAACAAAAATATCTACTTTGCCTTTGTAATCCGAACCGTCAAGTAATTTTATATCTAAGTGAAAATCATCTTCAGCAATTTTATAATTTGCCATATAACTTTTTTTTACATAATTTTGTTTTGTGCTCTGAGATGCATATAAATTATCAACATATTCTTTTTTTTCCTTTTTAGAACTCATTTCTTTGATTTTTTTTAATTCTTTGTCTTCATCATACTTTACTGGTATATCTCCATTATCACAAGCAAATATAATTTTGTGTGGAATTTCTAGTCTATCTAATGCATGCTCTATAGAACCTATCCCACTAAAAACAGTTGCAACTCTTATCATTGTCTACCTCCTTACTAATAATAATTGTATCATAAACTTCAAAAAAATTCGGTAAAAATAAATATAAATTTTTAACTATTATCAATAACAAATGATAAATTATTTCTTGCTATACAAATATTATCTTCATAACGTTTTAAAACAGTTTCTTAAATTTCATCATAATACCTGATAAAATCTAATAAAATTATATCAAAATTACTGAAAAATAGCCATACCCATGCTTGAAAAAATCCTTATATATGCAATAGTTATCAGTTGATTTAATCGGTCTTGGGAGCACAATCTTTCGTATACGTGTATCATTATAATCCTCTTTCTATGTCTACCTTATCATAGGAAAAATAGAAAGTCGAATGAAGCTTTTTCTAATTCTGTATTGTAATTGTCCTAAAAATTTTAAAATCGGATATTCAAAAATTTAGTATTTTGGATATATGGTTTGAAAAGAAAATTGACTGATTTAAATTTTTTAAACATTTTTGGTTTAAGATGCATATATATTGCAGAAATTTATACTTCAATCCACCTGAAATATGACACAATTTTGATAAGAATAAATTTATAAGGTTTTAAAAACAAGTTTTCGCCAGCGATGAGGAAGATCCACTTGTCTATATTGTTTGTGATTCTATAGAATATGAAGAATGAAAAGATTCGTAAAATTTTTTCTTATAGTATAATTTTATGTTATACTAAAACAGTAGAGGAGTGTAATTATGAAAAACATAATTGAAGTCAAGAACTTAACCAAGACCTATAAGCAGTTAAAAGCCGTAGATAATCTTACATTTGAAGTACATGAAGGAGAAATTCTTGGACTACTAGGACCCAATGGGAGTGGAAAAACAACAACTATAAATTGTATTTTATCATTATTAAAATATGATGCAGGAAGTATTTCCATCTTTGGGTGTGAAATGCAACCCAATGCCTATGATATTAAAAAAGAGATTGGTGTTGTATTCCAAGAAGTCGCAGTTTTTGAAGAATTAAATGTATATGATAACATTGATTATTTTTGTGGTCTTTATATCAAAGATAAAAAATTAAGAAAAACTTATATTAAGGAGGCTTTGGAACTTGTAGGATTAGAAGAATTTCAGAAATTTTATCCAAAGCAATTATCAGGTGGACTTTTAAGAAGACTTAATATCGCATGCGGAATTGCGCATAAACCAAAATTAATCTTCTTGGATGAACCAACAGTTGCAGTGGATCCACAAAGTAGAAACAATATCTTAGATGGCATTCAAACATTACGAAAAAAAGGTGCAACCATTATTTATACAACACACTATATGGAGGAAGTAGAAATGCTATGTGATCGAATTCTGATTTTGGATAAGGGAAAAATACTTGCAAGTGGAACCAACGATGCCTTAAAAGCATTAGCGCATATTGAAGAAAAAGTAAGTATTGAGGTCATGGATTTAGAAGAAACCTATATTGATAAAATCCAAAAATTTAAAAATGTAGAAGAAGTAAGCTATCAAAATAATCTTCTTTTCATCACTTACAAAAAAGGAAATAATAATGTAACAGAATTAATTGATTATCTAAAAGAAGAGGGAATTCATTACAATAAAATCTATTCAGAAAGACCAACCTTAAACGATGTCTTTCTAGAACTCACAGGAAAGGAATTAAGAGACTGATGTTTTTTCATAATTTCAAATATACGTTTTTAACCCTTTTCAAAAATAAGATGTTGATTTTTTGGACATTTGCTTTTCCCATTTTACTTGGAACATTTTTTCAAATGGCATTTCAAGATATCGAAAATAGCGAAACATTACATACCATGAATATTGCTGTAGTGAAAACGGATACATTTGAAAATCATAATATCTGGAAAGAAACCATTCAGAATTTAAGTGAAGGTTCTGATCCTCTATTTTCTACTGTTTATGTAAATGAAGAAGAGGCGAAAAAACAGTTAGAAGAAGAAAATATTATTGGGTATCTCAAATTAGAAGACACTCCTAAAATTGTTGTCAAAAAAAGTGGAATTTATCAAACGATATTCAAGTCTGTTATAGAAGAGATCAATGCACAAGAACTTATGTTAAATCAAATGATACAAAATGGTGATTTTGCGGTAGATTATAGTACCATTTATCAAAAGATAGAAGAAATCACCAAAAAAGAAGCACCTATTTTAAATATTTCACGAGCGAATTTAAGTTATACCATGATCGAATTTTATACTTTAATTGCCATGGCAGCCTTATATGGGGGAATTCTTGGTATGACAGCCATCAATCAAGTACTTGCGAATATGAGTCATAATGGAAAAAGAGTAGCGGTTTCTCCTGTTTCCAAAGGAAAGCTAGTCTTGAGTAGTGTACTAGCAAGCTATATCGTTCAATTGATTGGTATCGCACTATTATTTATTTTTACAATATTTGTATTAAAAGTAGATTATGGAACACATCTTGCACTTGTCCTTCTACTTGCACTAACAGGTTCTTTGGCAGGTCTTTCTATGGGAGTTACAATTGCTTCTATTTTAAAGACAAGTGAAAATGTCAAAACAGGTATTATCATATCGATTACTATGCTCGGTTGTTTCTTATCCGGAATGATGGGAATTACAATGAAGTATATCATTGATAAAAATATACCTATCTTAAATAAAATCAATCCTGCGAGTATGATTACAGATGGCTTTTATGCTTTATATTACTATGATACCTTAGACCGTTTTTATTTCAATATTGTCAGTTTGCTTCTATTTGCTGCTATTATGGTTATGATATCAATATTCTATTTAAGGAGGCAAAAATATGACAGTATTTAAGACATTTTTAAAGGTGCTAAATAAATATAAAGGTACTCTCATTTTATATACTGTCATTTTAATCTTCTTTGCTGGATTCAACATAGAAACAAATGATACAGGAACTGATTTTGTATCGAGTAAACCAGATGTACTCATTGTAAATCAAGATGAGGAAGTAGGAATTACCAAAAGTTTAGTACATTATATGGAAGATCATAGTAATATGGTTGCAATCAAAGATACGGAAGAAGCAAGAGATGATGCTTTATTTTATCGGGATGTAAATTATATTATCTATATCCCTGCTCATTATAGAGAAGATTTTTTAGCAGGAAAAAATCCAGTGATTGCTGTGAAAAGTACAGGGGATTATCAATCTTCCTTGGCAGAGCTTTTGCTAACAAGATATTTAAAATTAGCAGAATTTTATCAGACAATCGAAACCGATGAGGAGACTTTAATTACGCAAATTGAAGCGACATTATCCAAAGAACCAGTGGTTGAAATGACTTCCCATTTGGACCGTAATCAATTAGAAAAAGCAACCAGTTATTTTAATTTTGCAAACTATTGTATTTTGGCAGGATGTATCTATGTGATTTGTTTTCTCCTTTCTAGTTTTAAAACAAAAGGAGTTCATAAAAGAACCATTATTAGTAGTACCAATTATAAAGCTTTCAATCGTAAACTACTTTTATCAAATGCTTTGTTCGCATTTGCCCTATGGGTATTTTATATCGTCCTTGGAATTATCTTAGTAGGAGATGTGCTACTGAGTATGCATGGTATTTTCTATGCAATCAATTCTTTCTTATTTACGTTATGTGCCTTAACAATTGCTTTCTTGATTGGAAATGCGATTGTGAATAAAAATGCCATCAGTGGTCTTGTCAATGTAATTGCTTTAGGAAGTAGTTTCTTGTGTGGTGCTTTTGTACCAATGGAATGGCTACCGGATAAAGTTTTAACCATTGCGCATATTTTACCATCTTATTGGTATATTAAAACGAATGAATATTTGAAGGGATTGGAAGTATTTGATATGGATACCTTAAAACCAGTCATATGCAATATGGGAGTTATTGTGGTATTTATTATAATCTTTATTATTTTCACGAATTTCATTTCTCATAAAAAGCAAATTCAAAAATAGAAAAGTCAAAAAATATTTGGCTTTTTTTCTTACATATGATATACTCCTAACTTAAACACTTTTGACATATTAAAATTTTGCAAACCTTTATAAATAAAGGGTTTTAGAGCTATTTTTAAGAAATAAAAAGCGCGTACTTTTTTTGTTAATAAAAATCAAATAAAAAAATTAAGAAATGCTTATAAATAAAGGAAAAAATCTAATTTTAGGTATAAAGATTTTATATAATGAAAAATCTAAATAAGTTAAAAAGCCTTATAAAATAAGATAAAATTCAATGTACGCAAAAAAAATAAGTGAAATTTGACAAGAAAATGCCCATAAATAAAAGGAAAAATGTATATTTGGCTTTTAAAAAGTGTTTAAGTCTCGTGGATACCTTAAAACCAGTCATATGCAATATGGGAGTTATTGTGGTATTTATTATAATCTTTATTATTTTCACGAATTTCATTTCTCATAAAAAGCAAATTCAAAAATAGAAAAGTCAAAAAATATTTGGCTTTTTTTCTTACATATGATATACTAGATACGTAGTTTAAGGACTACAAAATGACTCGTTGGTGAAGTGGTTTAACACGCTGCCCTCTCAAGGCAGTATTCACGGGTTCGAAACCCGTACGAGTTACCAAAAAAATAAAGTCAGTCTTATGGATTGATTTTTTTTAAAAAATTAAAAAAGAATGCAACATTTTGTAACCTTCAATTGTTTATATAGTGAGAGGAGTGGTTGTATGGAGAGCTCTTTGTTGTGCGCAGACAAAGAGATTGCCAAACTATATAATCAGTATGTAGATATGATTTATCAAATCAGTTTTATGTACCTTAAAAATAAAGCAGATGCGGAAGATGCCGTACAGACAACATTCATCAAGTTGCTAAACTATAAAAAAACATTTCAAAATGATGAGCACATAAAAGCGTGGCTCATTCGGACGGCAACGAATCATTGTAAGAATCATCTAAAACATTGGTGGAGAACCAATGCTGAATTAGATACCATGTATGATTATGGCAAGAATGATACTAAAGATGAAACACTTGAAGCATTGCTAAAATTACCAGAAAAATATAAAACCGTTATCTACCTATACTATTATATGGGGTATTCCACAGAAGAAATCGCACAGATACTAAAACAGAAGCATACAACAGTAAGATCACTTCTCAGTCGTGGAAGAGAACGACTAAAAGATAGCTTAGGGGGAGAATTCTTATGAAAAATAAGAAGTTAAAAGAGGCTTATGACAAAATCCTTCCTACCAAATATGAGAAAGAAAAAATGCTAGCACAAATCGTTGGCAAAAAAGAAAAAAGGGGTATTAGTAAGAGGTGGGTACAAAGCACATTACTACTTACAATGACTTGTGTGATGCTACTGGTGGTATTTTATCCAAAATCAGAAAGTCATCCTAATTTGGAAGGACCTGTTCCTTCTATGCTACGGATGACAGAGCCAGACAAAATAGAATACAAAGGGGAATGTTATGAGTATGTAGGAACACATAATGGAAGAGAGTTAATTCGTACGAAAGAAAAAGTCATAGGGGGAAGCGTGTATCAAATTGAGAATCAAAACGATTCCATTGTAGTTCAATTAGAAGGTGTGTATGCACACTATCAAAAATGTAGAGGAGAATGAATATTATGTTGAAAAAATTAGCTGTATTAGGAACAATTCTTGTTGCATGTGTCGTGATGACAGGATGCGGAAGTAAAAATGTAGAAGGAAAATTATCTGATTTAATGGATAAGTTGTATGTAAACTTCAAAGAAGATGAATTGCCAATGGCATTAACACAATTTGAGGTAACAAAAGATAATGTTGAAAGTTATTTGGGCAGTAAAGAAATTGAATTTAAAGAAGCATTAGCAACTGAATCTATGACAGGTTCTATAGCTTATTCAGTTGTTTTGGTAAGAACCAAAGAAGGTGCCGATGTAGAAAAAGTAAAAAAACAAATCAAAGAAAATATAGATCCTAGAAAATGGATTTGTGTTGGGGTAGAAGACGAAGATGTTGTAATTGAAAACAAAGGTGATTTAATCATTGTAATCGTTGTAGATGACCCTGATCATGTCAGCAAACTTCAAAAAGAATTCCGAAATTTAAAATAAGTCTTCTTAAGAGGACTTTTTCTTAAGGAGGGAAAAATGATTTTTTCTAGTATTACATTTTTATATTATTTTTTACCCATTTTATTATTGATCTATTTTATAACACCCAATCGATATAAAAATTTTGTTCTTTTACTATTTAGTTTACTATTCTATTTTTATGGAGAACCAAAATACATTTGGATTTTATTATTTTCTTGTGTATTTAATTTTTATATAGGGAAAAAAATTGGAAAAAGTTTCAATACTAAGAAATCTACAGTCTATCTTATATTTGGTATTCTCATTAATTTTGGATTGCTTTTTTATTTCAAGTATACCGATTTTATGATTACCAATATTAACCAGATATTACCGATATCAATCCCACTTATGCATATTGTAATGCCAATTGGAATCAGTTTCTTTACTTTTCAAACAGTGGGTTATTTGGTAGATGTATATCAGGGAAAAGTAGCTTATAATAATAAATTTTTAGATTTCGCGACTTACGTAACCTTATTTCCACAATTGGTTGCAGGTCCAATTGTAAGATATGTAACAGTAGAAGAGGAGTTAAAATCAAGAAATCATTCTTACTCACAGTTCGCACAAGGCGTGAAACGTTTTGTCATTGGTTTAGCGAAAAAAGTTCTACTTGCAAATATCCTCGGTGAACTGGCTTCTTCCTTAGCAGGAATTACAGTACCAACGATTTTATCTACGTGGATTCATGCGATTGCGGTTACCTTACAGATTTATTTCGATTTTTCAGGATATTCTGATATGGCAATTGGCTTAGGTTTATTGTTTGGCTTTCACTTTTTGGAAAATTTTAATTATCCCTTAATCGCATCATCTATTACCGATTTTTGGAGAAGGTGGCATATTTCACTATCCAGTTGGTTAAAAGACTATATTTATATTCCTTTAGGGGGAAGTAGAGTTTCAAAATTAAAATGGATTCGCAACATTTTTATTGTTTGGTTTTGTACGGGATTTTGGCACGGAGCTGCTTGGAATTTTATTCTGTGGGGACTTTATTTTGCAGTACTTTTAGTGATTGAAAAAGTTATTTTAAAAGATTTCTTAAAGAAACATAAAATAACTGCTCATATTTATACCATTCTTCTTGTAGTATTCAGTTTTGTGATATTCAATCAAGAAAGTGGAACCATTTTAAATGCGTTCAAATGTTTATTTGGATTTGGAAACCTTACATTTACAAATGCGGAAACAGTTTATTATATAAGAAGTTATGGAATACTTCTATTGGTAGCTGTGATAGCTGCAACACCAATTCTTACCAATCAAATGAAAAAATTTCAAAATAAAAAATGGATGACAATTGTAGAACCAATCTATTATGTTGTTTTATTACTTGTATGTACAGCATTTTTAATTGATGCATCCTTTAATCCATTCTTATACTTTAGATTTTGAGGTGAACTATGAAAGATAAAATAATTACATATTCTTTTATACTCGTCATTGGGGGCTTTTTCTTATTGAATTTGTTGATACCCGATCAAAAAATTTCATTCAGTGAACGAAGAAACTATCAAACATTTCCACAATTGACATGGGACAATATTCATAGTAAAGATTGGATGAACGATTTTGATCGCTATGCCTTAGACCAATTTGCATTTCGAGATTCTTTTCGTTCTTTCAAAGCACATGTTGTATTTGATGTATTTCATAATCTAGATAACAATAAAATATTTGTAAAAGACGATATTATTTTTAAAAGGGAATATCCAATCAATGAAGATTCTATCCATCGATTTATACAAAAAATGAATATATTAAAAAACAAGTATCTAAAAAATAACAAGGTATATTATAGTATCATTCCAGATAAGAATTATTATTTGAAAGATTCTGATTATTTAAATTTAGATTATGAACAATTATATGATATGGTAATAAATGGATTACAAGATATGGAATTTATTGATTTAAGGGATACTTTATCTTTAAGTGATTATTATAGAACGGATACACATTGGCGTCAGGAGAGATTGTTACCAGTTATTGAGAAACTAGGAAATCAAATGGGATTTGTGATTAATACTTCTTATCAAGAAAGAAAATATGCTCCATTTTATGGTGTTTATTATGGTCAATCGGCTTTAAAGTTGCCACCGGATGAATTGATTTATTTAGAAAATGAGGAATTAAAACAGGCAATTGTAACGAGCTATGAAGGCGATAATTTATTATATAATACGAGTAAACTAGGAAGTATGGATTCTTATGATGTCTTTTTGTCGGGGGCTACACCTTTCATTACAATTGAAAATCCAATTCAAAAAAACGGAAGAGAACTCATAATTTTTAGGGACTCTTTTGGTAGCAGTTTAACACCTTTATTAATTCCAGCTTATTCTAAAATCACACTTGTTGATTTACGATATATGAATACAAAGGTAATGGAAGAATTTATTACATTTGAAAATCAAGATGTGTTAATTTTATATAGCACATTACTGGTAAATAATAGTGTAAGTATTAGAGATTAGGAAATTGTATTTTCCTTTTTTTGTTGTACCGAATTTAAGATTATGATAGAATAAAGAAGAAATGCAGGAGTGGTGGAATTGGTAGACACGCAAGTTTCAGAAGCTTGTGAGATATCTCATGTGGGTTCAAGTCCCATCTTCTGCACCAGTAAGCAATCTGTCCAGACTTTTGTAGTTTAGGACTTAAATATATAAGTATCAATTTCAAATAAGAAGTTGGTACTTTTTAATTGTTTAAGTAAGGAGGACAGATGAAATGGTAACTATTACAAAGAAAGAATTAGAAATTGATAACGAATTAAAGAACAAAATAGAATTTATATGTAATTTTTGTAATACTAAACCTACTATTATAAATGGTAATATTAGAAAAATTAATAAGACAAATTTAAACTACATAGAACCTCATAGAATTATTATTAAAGGTGTTACATTTCTAGTATTTAATTATTCTAATGAAATCTTTATTGAGAATTTATCTAACAGAATTAAATTATCAGATTTAGAAACCTTTATTAAGCAATTAAACTAAATATAATATTTGTACCAACTTCCTTTGAAATCGTCTTAAAATAGGCAAAAAATGGTAATTATGTCTTGACTTTACATTAAAAGAATCTATAATAGTAAAGCAATAAAGGAAGTTTTATGTTTTGTGGGGTTAATATAAAACAAATTTAATAAGCAACATAATGAATTTATAGAGGTGCAAGACATAAAACCAAATGTCTTTGTCGCCTCTTTTTTGATGAAGAATATGAAAGGAAAAGTATTATGAATGAAGAAAAGAAAGTTGCAGGAATTTATATTAGAGTGCCGTTGTAATACATAGGCAGACACGTTATCTTCTTTATCTTCTAGCTCTTGTTTCGTTATTGTAAAGCCATATTTACCAAAACTTGTCCCTATATCTAGTTTTCCATTTGGTAGATTTTCATTGATTAGCTCGCCAGTTTTCAAGATAAATTTAATTTTGTAAAAATCTTCTTCGCCATTGTCTAACTTTTTTTCACCAATAATTATTTTATCAACTAAAGTATTAAAGACTTCTTCATTGAATTTTGTAAGACCTTTATATTGTTTTAAAGTATTAGAGATTTTATCAATCTGTTCTAGTTTTTGTTTTCTTGTAAGTTCTATATTTTGATTATCTTTTAGTTGTTGCTCATATTCTTTGATTTTGCTGGAAATTTCTTGATTTTTCTGATTTAGTATATCTTTTGAAATAGAACCATCAAGTTGTAAATCAATTAAATTAGAAAGTTTGATTTCAAGTTTTGTAATTTCATCTTGTATCTTTTTATGATTATTATAATCTTGTTTTTCATTGATAACTTCATTTACTTTTTTCATAAATGAATGGATATATTTATCACTATATTGAAATAGTTTGTTATAAGCAATTACAAATATATCTTCTAATTCCTCTTGTTTATAATGAATGAGATTTGAACAATCAATTTTATTTCGATGACTTCTACATATCCAATAAGCAACTTCTTTATTATTACTTCTGATTTTATAAGAACGTCTGATAAATCTCTCTCCACATATTCCACAAAAGATTTTACTACTAAAAGCATATTTTCTACTAAACTTATCTCTATTTCCATCAGGTTTGATTATCTTACTTCTAATCATTAGTATTTCTTGGCATTTATTCCATAATTCACGAGAGATAATTGGCTCATGATGATTGGAAGTAAAATACTGTTCTTTCTCTCCATAATTCACTTTCTTTTTATGAGTTAAAACATTTTCAGTGTAATACTTTCCTGTCTTTAAATCTCCAACATACTTTTCATTTACAATAATTCTTCTAACGGAAGCATGACACCATTTTAGATTAGATGGACTAGGTATTCCCAATTTATTAAGATTTAAAGCAATTGTCCTAAAACCTACACCTTTTGAATATTCTTCAAAAATATAAGTAACAATATCTTTCTTACTTTCATCTGGATAAATCATATCTTTTTCTTTATCATATAAATAACCAAAAGGAGCATATTTACCTACCAATTCTCCACGTTTCATTTTCATACGAACACCAGCTTTGACATTTTCTGAAATAGATTCGCTTTCCGCTTGAGCAAAAGCACTATAAAGAGTTAAAAATAATTCATTAGATAAACCAAGAGTATGAATATTTTCCTTTTCAAAATAAACATCAACATTATGTTCACGAAGCAACCTAACACAATTTAAAGTATCAACTGTATTACGAGCAAACCTAGATATAGACTTGGCTAGTATTAAATCAATTTTCCCATTTAGAGCATCATTCATCATCTGATTAAATTGTTCTCGTTTTTTAGTTTGAGTACCAGTTATACCCTCATCAGCATAAATTCCTACAAATTCATAGTCAGGATTTTCTTCAATCATATTTTTATAATGGATTCGTTGTGAGTCATAACTTGTTTTCTGATCTTCATTGTCTGTAGAAACTCTACAATAAGCACAAGTACGAATTGGTTTAAATTTTACATTTCCTTTTAAGCACATTGTTTTAGAAGTTGGTGCTATTACTTCAACATTGTTATTATTCATTTATTCCTTTCCATAATTGTTGAATCAATAGCATATTTCAAATATTTTTTATCACACAAAACTATATTCTGAATTGTTTAGTTTGTTATATTTTGCATATTCATTTTCAATTTTATATTTAATTTTTTTATATTCGTTATTATCAATTAAATTATTATCTTTGATAAATTCTAACATAGCAATTTCTACTACATAAGATTTTAAATGTTCTAATTTTTTATCACTTCTTTCTTGCATAAAATTATTACCCCCTTTAATTCTTAAACAATTCATCTCATAGTTATGCACCAACTTCCTTTAAAATATCTTAAAAGAATTATAACGCGCTTATCTTGTTTTTACAGCCCTACAAACAAAAAAAGATAACTAAATCATAGCTATCCAAATTACAAAAACATGAAAAATAATAGTCATACTTATGGCCGAAGTTATGGCCATTAAAAACGCACTTTTTCCAAAATAATCAAAACAAAATAAAAGCAGGATAAACCTGTTTACAAACAACTAGCCAGTGGCCAGTTTTCCCTTATTTCATAAGGAATTAGAGAAAACACAAGTGTTTACGTTTTATAAAATTGTTATACAATCGTTAACTTTGTCTTTTTTAGAAACCCTTATAAATAAAGACTTTTTAAAATGTGTTTAACAATCGTACACACTTTTTCAATATAATTTTTTTAAAATTTCGGCTATAATTTTTAGAAATTTTACTAATTTTATGGCCATAAGTATAGCCATAGTTTTGGAGAAAAATACTGAGGAAGATGTAGAAATTTGAATATGAAAAAAGCACTACTCATAAAACAAGTAGCACCATTAGATACAATTTTTTCATATTCTACTATATTGTATCACGCATATTTCTATAGTCAATAAGGATAAAATGTCGGATATTTTGTTGATAGAAATGTTGGTTTAAAACTTTGTGAACTACAGTAAATATTAGCATCTTAATAATAAATACTTATGTATCGTTTGGAATATTAATGGGAATATTTAATTTTTTTATTTAAAAATCAATGTAATTATTTGAAAATATGTTATAATATATAGTGCAAGGAGGTTTTGTAAATGAAAAATTCAATTATGGCTTTTATTTCAAGATATGTTGCAGAAAATATGGATTGGTTTATTCAAAAATATTCAAGTGATTCATCAGTATTAAAAAGTTTTTTATACGATTCTATTTCTGCACGAAAGAATGATGAAGATAGGAAATTAGCAGATTTATTATACGAACAATTATTAAAAGTTCCAGAGGAAAGAAGAAAAAAAACAGCTGAATTGTTAATAAATGATGTTTTAAATTATATGTCTAATACTTCAAAAAATTATTTTGCTGCAGTAATTGATGTCAATAGTAATTGTAATTTAAGTTGTGATAATTGTGCCAATTCAATGATTAATTGTAGTGAAAATATTAATTGGAGTTTAGAGCAAATAAATGCTGTTGTAGAAGCATTAAAACCCTATACAAGATTAATTTTTGTATCCGGTGGGGAACCTTATATGAATCCTAATTTAATAGATGCAATCGAGATGAATTCTGATATAGAATTTGTAACTTTTACAAATGGGAGTATGTTAAAACAGTATGAAAAAGCTGTAGAAAGAGATTTGAAAAATTTATTTGTAATGGTTAGTATAGATGGTGATGAAAGTTATCATGATTATAAGAGAGGGAATGGTGTTTATCAAAATGCTTTAAATGCTATCAAGTATTTTAGAGAACATGGGTATTTATGTGGAATATCAAGTGTTGTGGAAGAAAAAAATATTGATCAACTATTTTCAGAAGAATATATTAGTTTTGTTAAAGGACTAGATGCTTCTGCCCTATATTTCTTAAAAGATGCTCATAATGGAACTGAAGAATTTAATCAACATTATATTGACTTATCTGATAAATTACAAAATACACTATTTGGCACTTTTCCAGTATTTAACATGCCATATTGCGAAAAAACTTTATCGAAAGATAAATGTTGCTTTGCTGGAAGACAATGGTTTAGAGTAAACGCCAATTTTGAGGTTACTACTTGTCCTTTTTCATATCAAACGTATGGAAACATTCAAGATGAGAGCCCAAAAGAATTAGTAAAAAAACTAAAAAATAATGAAAAAACTCCTAAATCTAGTTGCTGGTCTTAAAAAGATGAAAGGACAATTTGTCTATTCATCTTTTTCTATTCAACAATTATTCTTTAAATTTGAAATATGCCATTTTAAAGTCCTAATGATAAAGTTACATCTAACTTATCAATATAGACTTTTTCTTGTTTTATATTTGTACCAATAGTGATATTGGTATTTATTTTGTAATCAAAATTGATGATGTCTAGTGTTTTAAAATAATACGGTATATGTGTTCCGTAAGAGTGAGCACAGAAGATCAGGCTCGTGAGGGTTTTAGTTTGCCAGAGCAAAAAGAACGATTAGAAGCAATGTGTAAATACAAAGGATATGAAATTTATGATTATTATGAAGACGCTGGAATCAGTGCTAAAACTGGAAATAAAAGACCAGAATTTGATAGATTGTTAGAAGATATAAAGAGAAAAAAGATTAATACAATTGTTACTTTAAAACTAGATAGATTAACTCGTAGTGTTTATGATTGGGAAAATATTATGAAATTTTTAGAAGAAAATAATGCCTACTTAGATTGTGCAAATGATGAAATCAATACCACTAATGCCAATGGTAAGTTAATATCAAGACTTTTAATGAGTGTTAGTCAAAATGAAATTGAAAGGACAAGTGAAAGAACTAAGGTAGGACTTGCAGGAGCTATTAAAAATGGCAACATACCTAATCAAACACCACTAGGTTTTAAAAGAGATGGTAAAAAATTAGTACCTAACCCACTAACAAAAGATATTATTGTAAGAATGTATCAATTATATTTTGAAGGCAATAGTTATCAAAAAATTGCCAATATCTTTAATGAAGAAAATGTTGCTAATAAAAAATGGCGAGATAATACGATTTTAGAAATGATAGAAAATCCATTATACAAAGGTGATTTTATTCATGGAAAGAAAACAAATAACCCTATCTATTATGAAAATGTAGTTGAACCAATTGTTAGTAAAGAAATGTGGGAAAGTTGCCAAGTTCAAAAGAAAAAGAATTCTAGAAACTATATGAGAATTAAGGAATACTTGTTTTTACAAAAATTAAAATGTCCTAAGTGTGGAAGAATTATGGGTGGCAAAGCAACTTATAAAAAGAAAAACGATACTACTTATTATTACTATGGTTGTGAGAAATGCAAAAATAATATTAAAGAAGATAAAATTGAAGAATCTATTATTCATTTATTAAGTGATATTTTAGAATATGATTCAGTTGTTAATGAGTTTTTCTTACCAATGTTAAAAACAAAATTAGAAAATCCTAAAGTAGAATTATCCAAAGAATTAAAAGTACAAGAAATGAAAAAAGAACGAATTAGAAATGCTTATATCAATAATGCTTTTACTTTAGAAGAATATAAAAAAGAAACTGAAATTATTGAAAATAATATCAAAACATTAGAAAGAAAAATACTAGAAACCAATCAAGTTGAAGATTTAAGATTTACCAAAGAATCACTAAAAGTCATTCAAGATAAAATGCGAGAGTGTTGTATTAAATCCTATAACAATGTCTATGGTCTTAATGAAAAATTAAAAGAAAAACATAAAGGAAGAAATAAGGATATATCCTCAAAAGATATGGGAATTTTTAATGAAACAAAAAATAAATTAAGAGAAAATATTAATGAGTTAAAAATTGAAATAAAAGATTTAGAAGATAATAAAAATGATATATCGAGTGAAGTTAATAATTTATCAAATGAAAAAGAATCTATCACCCAAGAAATAGATAAAAAGAAATCATTAAATAGAAAAATCATTTTGAAAGATAAGGCAACACTACTTAAAGAAAATGAAGAATTACGAGAACAATTAAGTTATGAAAGGAATCAGCATTACCTATATGAAAACTGGTATAACGATTTAAAAGATAAGACTGATTATTTGATAGATAATATAAAGAAAGTTATTGATAAAGTCCCAAATTTCATTAAAACTATTGTTAATAAATTGTTTGGTAGCCAAAGTATGAATTTGAAATTTTTTCTCCAACAATATGATGAAGATTATAAAATGAAACAAGAAAATGAACGATTAAGAAAACTTAATATATTTAGAAAAAAGCAAAAAGATATTGTTCCTATTGAAAATAATATTGATTATTCACCTAAAGAAAATAAAACCGATAAAGATGATTTAGAAAGATAATTGAAAAATTTACAGGAAAATGTGTTATAATTAGATTATCAAGGGAGGTTTATTATGGAACAAGTTACTTTAAGAAAAACTAAGGAATATGAAGATGGGACAGTATTTGAATTTAGATATGAAGGAATACCTTTTGAAATCTATGACGAGGAAAAAGTAGAAGACTTGATTCAAAAATTTTTAAACAAAAAAGCATTGCATCGTGATATGTTGAGAAATGTAGCATATATAAGGACTATACTAAATAGTTCTAAAGAAAAACTATTAGTTGTCCATTATAAAGATAGGGATAATGAAGAAACTGTAAAATATGATAATGGAATTTTGTTTCTTTATGAGGGTAAAAAATATGATGATGAAAGTTTAAATTATATGGAAGTGAAATTTCAACCAAATGATGAATTAAAAGTATCATTTTCAGATTTTGAAGATACGCATATTATTGAATATCCAAATATAAAAGATACAAAAGATAAATTTGATAAAATGGTAGATCACATTAATTCTTTGACAAATGTTAAACCTGTATATCTTAATAATGATACAAAAGCAATAATTGAGGTATACAAATTATTTTATGGTGAAAATCCTGATTTTAGTAAAGAAGATATAAATATTAAAATACAAACAATGCTTTCAATTTTAGCACAATTTGATATTTCTTTTGGAGAATATAGTTTTTGTATTAATGAAAGGATGCCAGAATCTCTTGCTCTTTTACAAATGGTAAATAAATTATTTCCATTAGGTGAAGTAACAGTAATAGAAGATCCAGTAAAATTAAAAGAAACTGCAAAGGAAACAATAAAAATTGTTGGAGAAACTATTAGAGAAACAATTGGTAATAATCAAGATATGAACGAAGCATTGATAACTATTAGTAAAACTATTTATGCTGGACGATATAATCTTGTTTCTATTTATGATGATATAGAAAAATTAGTTGAATATCCAAATATAAATCTTACATATAGTGAAGCCAATTCTAGCACACAATTAGTGAAAAGAATAAAAAAGAAACTTGATGATAATAAAATAAACTAAATCTATTGAAAAAAATTTATTATATGGTAAAATTTTAATAGATTTGATATTTATCAATCTACTTTTGTGCAAGAGTTCAAAATAAGCTCTTTTATCGCACCAGACTGAATAATAACTCGAACTTTTTAGATATTCTAGGAATTCGAGTTTTAAAATATTCAAATTTGTGCTATAATCAGTATATGAGATTGCCCCATAGCCAAGCGGTAAGGCATCGGACTCTGACTCCGACATTGCGTTCGTTCGAATCGAACTGGGGCAGCCAAATAGCAAATCAATCCACTCAACTGCAGTGGTTTTTGTTTTGAATAAGTTAGTGTAGAATAAGTGTGGAGATATAGAACCTAAAAAATAGAATTATAACTA
>CANSPQ010000016.1 GCA_947648915.1 uncultured Caryophanales bacterium
CCTTTTATTATTTACATAATAATATAAAAATTACTAGAAATAATAGTAGAATTATTATGTAATATGATAAAAATTGAACAAATTTTGTACAAAAATTACCAATTTTAGGTATAATAAGAAATGATGGAGGGACTCACATGAAACCAGTTTTACTTTGTATACTAGATGGCGTTGGAATGCGAAAAGAAACATATGGAAATGCCTTTTTCCAAGCCAAAACACCTAATTTCGATGCATTATGGCAAGAGTATCCTCATAGTTATCTAGAGGCTAGTGGCACTCATGTTGGGCTTCCCGATGGACAAATGGGAAATAGTGAAGTAGGACATTTGAATATTGGCGCTGGTAGAGTTGTATATCAACCATTACAGTTTATTAGTCAAAAAATAGAAGATAAAACATTTTTTGAAAATGAAAAATTGTTAGATGTCATTCATCATGTTAAAGAAAATAAGACTCGTTTACAAATATTTGGTTTATTAAGTGATGGTGGAATCCATTCTCATATTGATCATTTGATGGCAATCATTGATTTATGTAAAAAAGAGAATATGCATGATGTATATTTTCATATTTTCACAGATGGTAGAGATACCTTAACCAATGTAGCGTTAACGTATTTGGATCAATTGAATCAAAAAATAAAAGAAACAGGAATTGGTAAAATCGCAACCATAAGTGGTAGATACTATGCGATGGATCGGGATAATCGTTATGATCGTATCGAGAAAGCATATGACGCAATTGTAAAAGGAAAAGGAGAAACATTTACTACATATCAAGAGGTGATTGCGCATAACTATGAAAATGGAATTACCGATGAGTTTATTGTACCTGCTGTACTCGATAAAGAAGGATGTGTCAAAAAAGGGGATGGACTTCTTGTATTTAATTATCGACCAGATCGTTTACGAGAACTCTTTTCCGCACTCACAAATCCGAAATTCAAAGGATTTAAACGTAAAAAGATTTCAAATTTGAAATTGGTTACTATGATGTCTGTGAGTAATGAGGTCATTTACGAAGCTGCTTTTTCTTTAGAAAAAATGGAAAATACATTGGGAGAATATGTGAGTCAAAAAAGTTGTAAACAATTACGGATTGCGGAAACGGAGAAGTACGCCCATGTGACTTATTTCTTTGATGGTGGAGAAGAAAAAGAATTAGCAGGATGTGATCGCATTTTAATCCCATCTCCTAAGGTTGCTACCTATGATTTGTCTCCTGCCATGAGTGCGAATGAAATTACAGATACTTTGCTTACAAAATTGGATGAAGATAAGTATGATCTAATTATTCTTAATTTTGCCAATGGGGATATGCTAGGACATACAGGTAATATGGACGCTACGATCCAAAGTTTGGAGATTGTAGATACTTGTCTTGGAAAATTGTATCAAAAAATAAAAGAAAAAAATGGAACACTTGTTGTAACAGCTGATCATGGTAATTGTGAAATCATGTTAGATGAAAATCAAAA
The DNA here is from genome assembly GCA_947648915.1 of uncultured Caryophanales bacterium. Lineage (GTDB taxonomy): Bacteria > Bacillota_I > Bacilli_A > RF39 > UBA660 > UBA5026. Next base: position 1,481 of record CANSPQ010000016.1, read on the forward strand.
TAAAGTCACTACGCATACGACAAGCTTAGTTCCTTTCATTGTAACAAAACCAAATATTCATCTGGAAAATGGGTGTCTTGCCGATATTGCGCCTACGATTTTATCTTTGCTAGGACTAGATATTCCAAGTGAGATGACGGGTCATAATTTAATCCAAAAGGAAAAGAAAAAATTAGGATTTCGCTTTTGGTTCATTTTATTATCCTGTATATTTTTAGTGGGACTTGTGGTGAATTATGGATATCGCTTTTTTCACTTTTACCATTTAGCGCACACGCCACAAACGAATCAAACGACGACATTGCATGACCAAATTTTATATAATACAAAACTTGCTACCAGCGGTGATGGACTTTATTATGACCAAAATAAATATGTATACAAAGGAATGGTCGAAAATAATTACGTATATTATTCCAATCGTTATTTTCGAATTGTCCGTATCAATGCAGATGGTTCTATCACTTTAATTACAGATGACATTGCAAGTTCTTTGGTATGGGATTATAAAGAAAATGATTATGAAAATTCTTATATACGAGACTGGTTAAATGTAGGTGAAAATAATCATACAGGTATTTTTTATCATAGTCTTGAAAATCCAGAACAATACCTTATGGAATCTGAATATTGTGTGGATGCGGTTGATGAGGAACATCTAACTTGTAATCAAACAGTAACAGATCAGGTTGGTTTAATGAGCATTGCGGAATATAAAGAAGCACTTGCCAATCTTAGTTACCTAAATATTGGTAAATATTGGTGGACAAGCAATACTTCTTTGGATGACCAAGTTTGGTATGTATTTGGAGAAGGTGGAATTCACGCAAAATCCAACGTATATGAAAAGTATTATGCCTATGGGGTACGTCCTGTCATTACATTAAAACCAGATATCAATTTTGTAAGTGGCAATGGCACGAAAGAAGACCCTTACCGTATTACAGTTCCAAATAATCAATTAGAAATTGGAAGTTATGTTACATGGAACGATAGTCTGTGGAAGGTAATCGATGTCACTGACCAAGATATCCGCATTATGAAAAATGATGTATTAACGATTGATTCAAAAGAAGTTTCTAGAGTATTTTCTCATCGTTCTAATCTTTATAATCCATCAGATGTGGGTTCGCTCGCCTATTACTTGAATCATAATTACATAGAATCTCTACCAAATAAATCTTTACTTGTAGATGCTTTATGGTATAATGGAATCTATGGGGATTCATACAATTATCAGGATATTTATAATCATACCGTCCAAGCGAAAGTAGGGTTAGCTACAGTTGGAACCCTTTTTGGTGGTACAGAACAGCCATTTGTAACCATGACAGGCATGCATGATGATTTGGTATATTTTGTTTCAGAGCAAGGCATGTTATCAACAGCTGATATTGAATCGGAATTTTCAGTAAAACCAGTATTGGCAATTCCCAAATCTGCACAAATTATAAGTGGTAGTGGTATGGAAAGAGATCCTTTTGTGATAGGCTAGGTGTATTATGAAAAAAAAGAAAGCGATTATTCTCTTTGGTTTATTAGATATATTGGCTCTTATTTTTCTCTTTTTTACGTATGGACCAATTTCTTATTTCCGTGATTTATGGATTACGACTTCTATGACCACTATGAATCATAGATATTTGGCACGTGTACTATATAGTGAAAAAACCATTCATCAAGTACTCAGTGAAAACTATTTGAAAGAGGTAGAAGAAAATACGGATACCAGTCAAATTAAATTAGGAGAAATTGTAGAAACGGAACATTATGAATCGATTTATGAAGAACAAGTTTTAAAAAAAGAGGGAAATGCTCTTTATAAATTAGTTCCTATTTCAGGAAATGGGTATAAGGGATATATGGTAGTTGTCTATGATCCAAGTCGTATCTCTTTAGCAACCGCAGAATATCTAGGTTCAAATGGAGAATTGTTAACAAATATGTCGAAACGTTTGTCCTTTGAAGTAGGAATCAATGCAGGTGGATTTGCGGATGCAGGTGGTGTTGGTAGCGGTGGTATTCCAACTGGAACCGTCATTCAAAATGGTGAGGTTATCTATCGTGGCCCAGAAACAGGATGGACAGGTGGTTTGATTGGTTTTACGAATGATAATGTTTTAATGTTAACCAAAGATAGCCCAGAAGTTGCGATAGAAAATGGGATGCGTGATGCGGTAGAGTTTGGACCATTTTTGATTGTGAATGGAAAACGTGCGATTGCGCGTGGAAACGGTGGTTGGGGGGTCTCTTCTAGAACCGTTATCGCTCAACGACAAGATGGAATTGTATTGTTTTTCATTATTGATGGAAGACAACCTGGATATAGTATTGGAATCAATATGGTAGATTTAACCAATTTGTTAGTTCGCTATAAGGCTTATAATGCTGCCAATTTAGATGGTGGTGCTTCTACCGATTTGGTAATCAATCAAAAATTAATCAATAAACCATGTGGTATTGGTGGTAATGGAGAACGTAGGATACCCAATGCATGGATTGTGAAATAGGCGAAAGTCTATTTTTCTTTTTTTATCATATGGTGTATTAAGGGGGAGTTGATATTGTTGTATTGGTTCAGAAAATATGCAAAAGTCATAATTGCAATTTTCATTGCGACGATTGCTTTCATTTTATTTTTCATATGGAAGCCACATCATAAAGAGAAGAGTGATGCAACTTGTTATCCACAGATTATATTGAAAGGGAATCAAATTATTTCTTTGAAGGTTGGTGAAGAGTATCAGGAACCTGGGTATGCACTAAAAGATAGTTGTGGTGAAAAGTTAGAAAATAGATTGGAAATCCAAAGTGGTTTTCGCAGTGATATGCCAGGTACCTATGAAATTATTTATAGAGTAAGTAATCAATATGGTAATTTTACTGAAGAAAAGAGATTTATCACGGTAAAAGGAGATATTGCTTATCAAGAACAGTATGATAAGATTGATAATACAGTGCATGGTTGGGGAATTCCGAATAAAAAGGATGGCGCTAGACCCGTTGAAGCAGGTAGTGTGAGAGAAGCTTTATTAAAATATGATGCTTATTTGATTGGAAATGATGAGAAAACTTTATATTTGACATTTGATGAAGGAAGTAATGATACGTATTTGGAACAGATTGTAGATGTGTTAAATGCCAATGACGTGAAGGCGACATTCTTCTTCTGTAGAAGGTACATTTTGGATCATCCAGATTTGATGAAAAAATTAGTGGAAACAGGACATTCGGTTGGAAATCATACAGCCAATCATTATCAGATGCCTCTTTATGCAACACGTGAGAATTTTACAAAATATTTGAAGGAAATTACCGCAGTGGAAGAAGCATTTCAACAAGTAACGGAAACTTCTATGGACCGTGTATACCGAGAACCAAAGGGAGAATATAGTTACCGTAGTTTGCAGATTATGAAAGATTTAGGATATAAGACTTATTTTTGGAGTGTTGCTTATTTGGATTATGCCGAAAATGTAAGCAAAGAAAAAGCCTTACAGGAACTTACTTCTAGAGTACATAATGGTGCGATTTATCTAATTCATCCGAAAAATAAAGGTAATTATGAAGCAATGGATGATTTTATTAAGACAATGAAACAACAAGGTTATACATTTGATTTGGTAAAAAATATTAAATAGTGTATAGAATAGAAAATAATTTGCATATCGTAAATTATTTTTTTGTTTCTAAAATACAATCAATTGTTAATTTATCCAAAACAATTTGACGAAAATCGAAACAAATCATATAATGGACATATAAGAAAAAGTTATAGATTAGTTTTTCAAATCTATTTCAATTTCATAGTAGAAGGAAGCGGTAAGGATGAATAATAAGTTTCAACAAATTTTAAATGAATTTTTAAAAAATGTAGATGCAAAAGACGAAAAGGAACTAAATGAAAAGTTACAAGAATTTATGGAACACTATAATAATGATGAGATTGCGTATGAAAATACTGCTTTAGATGATGCATATGATTTACTTGAAAAGGCAGAAACTGCAAAAACGAGGAGCCAAGCAATCAAATTTGCAAAACAAGCATATGATGTTTGTCCCGATTGTTTTGATGCAATATTATTTCAAGTGCAATTAGAAGAAAATCCAATCAAAAGATTACAATTATTGGAAACTGGACTAACAAATGAGAAGAATAAGTTAATGAATGAAAAATTCTTTGAAAAAGATAATATTGGAGAATTTTATCAACTTTTTGAAACGAGACCATATATTAGGGGTTTATATGCGAAAGCGGATTATCTTCTATTAGATGGTAAAATCAAACAAGCTCTTGATATATGTAAAGAGATATTACGACTAAATGAAAATGATAATATGGGGGCTAGGTATTTGTTAATGGCTATATATGCCTACCTTGAAGATGAGAAAGAAATTTTAAAATTGTATAAAAAATATCCTGAAGAAGATTTAGAAATGCTATTTCCGTTATTTGCACTTTACTATAAATTGGGTAATGATTCAAAAGCCAAAGCGTATCTAGATAGGATAAATAAGGCAAATCCCAACCTTTTAAAATATTTTAAGGGCACAATAACAGTAAATGAGAAAGTGCCAGTTGGATATTATGGAAGGGGAGATTCTTCTGAAGTTATGATGTATTTTGAACAATATGATTTTCTTATAGATACAATGCCAACTCTTAGTTACTATATCATTGATCATTTTAAAAAGAATGGAAAGAAGTAGTTAATAATTATATAAAAATATTGATTCATTTTAACTATATGCTAAAAATACCACATGATAAGGATGAACTCAATAATATGATAAATATATAGGGGAGAATTATAAAAATAGAAAAGCATCACAAGAAGAGATTTACTTTTATCAAGGAACGTATTTATAATATGGAAAAGATACCTTTAATTGGGTATTTTTTCATGCTAAGGATTAAATATAAGTAGGAAATGGTAGGAGCACCGTAAATGTAAGGAGAGGGGTTTAGTTATTATGATTAAATAAATTGGTTATTAAGAATTATTATTTAAATGAAATATCTGACTAATTTAGAAGAAAAATAGTAATCATTTATTTAATGAGTGCTATTTTTATTTGTATAGAAAGTTACAAAACACCCATTAAAAATTTAAAATAATGTAGGTGTTTTGTAAAAAAATATATTTACTTTATTTGCTATGAATGATATATTATAATTGATTTATAAAACACCAATCAAAAAATAAAAATTATATAGATATTTTATAAAAGGAGGTAAATATGATTTATTCAGGAAAAGAAGTTTTAGAAAAATATGGTACAAGGTACAACTTATCTAAAGCATTAAAGAATAAAGAGATATTTAAATTAGAACATGGCATATATTCCGATAAAGATTTAGTAAATCCAATGATTATAGCTTCTAAAAAATATCCAAGTGCAATTATTACTATGGATTCAGCTTTTTATTATTATGATTTGACTGATGTCATTCCTAAAAAAACCTTTGTAGCAACAAACAGAAATTCAAATACTATAAAGGATGAAAAAATTATTCAAATAAGGGTTCCAAAAGAAATTTTAAATTATGGAAAGGAAGATGTTATAGTAGATGGCGAAAAAGTCAAAATGTATAATAAAGAGAGATTACTAGTTGAGTTAATTAGAAAAAGAAAACAAATATCATTTGATTATTATAAAGAAATAGTATCTAACTATAGAAAAATTAGTGAAGATCTCGATATGTATAAGATTGAAGAATATTTATCTCTATATAAAAATGAAACTAATATAGCGGATGCCTTATTAAGGGAGGTTTTTTAAATGAATTTAGAAGATATTGTAAGGTATAATGTAGAAAATGGTTATGACCTAATTGATGCGAGAGCAAAGACGGCACAAGATGTTATTTTAAATCAAATTTCTAAAAGTAAATTTAAAAATAGCATCACTATTAAGGGTGGAGTTGTAATGCATAGTATATCCAATTCTATTCGACGTGCAACTCGCGATTTAGATTTGGATTTTATTAAATATTCTTTAGAAGATAAATCAATAATGAGTTTTATAGATGAACTTAATTTTGAAGATGATATTACCATTGAAATTGTAGGAAAAATTGAAGAACTTCATCACCAAGATTATAATGGTAAAAGAATTTATATAAGAATAAGTGATGCGAGCCATTATGTAATTGATACTAAATTAGATATAGGTGTTCATAAGTTATTTGAACTAGAACAAGATGATTATTGTTTTAATTTAGATGGAATAGGTGATGGCGTTACTTTATTTATTAATTCTTTAGAACAAATATTTACAGAAAAACTAAAATCATTACTTAAATTAGGGGTTAGATCAGCTAGATATAAAGATTTATTTGATTTTTATTATTTAATTAGCTCCAATCAATTAGATGTTAAAAGATTATTAAAGGTATTTCAAGTAATAATATTTGATGATGACAATATGTTAGAAAAAACTGTAGAAAATATTTATTCTAGACTTAAGCATATATTTAATTCTCGTGTTTATAAAAGAAATCTAACAAATCCAAAGGATAACTGGTTAGACATACCTATTAATGACGCTATTGATAAAGTATTAAATTATATAGAAGAGTTATCTAAAGAAACTATAGGAGTTTAGGAGGTATTAAATGGATCAGAAAATTGAGGAATTAACTTTACTACTTATGTATTTAACATCATGGGAAGAAAAAGGCTTTGTAAGAGATGAAAATGATGAAATAAAAGAAGAAAAAGTAAAAACTTGTTGGAAAGGATATTCATTTGATGTAATGAATAAATTAACTGATGAAAACCTTCTTTATTTTAGTAAAGGAAAATCAATTACTTTAACAAAAGAAGGTGAAGAATTCGCTAAAGAATTGATAGATAAATACTTAAAATAGGAGTGAATTATGAAGGATTATGAATTGAAAGTAGAACAAAATAGAAAAAGAAATGAAAAATTTATAAAAGAATTTGAAGAGTGGCTAAATGAACAAGGGTTAGTAAATAAAACTGTAAGAAAACATATCAATAATGCTGATTTATATATTAACGATTATTTAAATTATTATGATGTGACTAAGATGGAAGATGGTGTATTCTCAGTTCATTCCTTTCTAGATGGATGGTTTATAGAAAAATGCCTTTGGTCATCAAGAAACTCTCTTAAAGAAACTGCTTCTAGTATTAAAAAATTTTACCAATGTATGAGCGAAAAGGGTTATGTTAGTAAAGAAGATTATAAAGAAATGTGTAGTTTTATAAAAGAAAATATGGATGAATTTTTAGAACAAGTAGATGCATTTGAAAATGGGACATACTATGATATGTTTGATTAGGAAGGAAGTCAGTGAGGTAATATATGCAAACGAGAAAAATGTATGAAAGAATTAATGATTATCGGAAAGAATTTGTTTTCGAACAATATACGAGAATTGTAGAAGAATTTAAAGATTATGAGAAAATATCTAAAAGAAAAATGCTGGAAGCAATTTATCAAATTTATAATGATTATAATAATATTATTGATATCTGCACAACAAGAGAATTAAAATATTTAAAAATGGTTGTAGACTGTAACTTGGAAATAAGTGAAAATTTTGAAATTGATAAAATCGATTACTTAGATTCAAAGTATGATTGGGAACAAGAGATGTTATCTAAAAAATTTTTGATACAGCGTGATTTTGATAGACAAATCTATATTCCTGAAGAGATAGTAGAACAAGTAAAAGAAGCAGTGAAGCATGTCAAATGGAATTTACAAAAAAAGATTGACTCATTAAATGAAATTCTAGTGAGTTATTGTAAAATACAAGGTTCTGCATTACTGAATACTGTTACATCATTTGCATCTGGAATCATAGAAATTGCAGAAGATGTAATATGGAACCATATGTTAAATAATCGATTATTCAATTACTATGTATATATTATATCGAAAGATTTTGAGAGTTTAGGAAAAAATATACCTGTTGCGATTTATCAAGATTATTACAATATTTCTGATGAACTAGATGAAGAAAGAAAAAAGCAAGGAATAGTTGGTAGTAAACAAATAGATATCAGAATGTACAAAACCTTATTTTATAATGATTTTGATATTCACAATAAGAAGATAAAAAAATTCTTAGAAGAAATTCAAAAATTACCATTCTTTTGGTTTTCGGCAATTGATGATATCAGAAACTTTGCGGTCCTCAATATTGATAGAACTCCTTTAAAACAATCAATTGCATCTGTTCCAATTTTAAAAGATTATGATTTAACGACATTTTTTGAAATACTAGATGAAGCCATGGATGAAATGCCATCAGGAGCTCTAAATGGTTTTACGCCAAATGAAGCTAAAAAAATACATTTAGAAGAAGCACAAGTAAAATATAAAAAGGAACAAAGTTATGTAAAACAAAAAGATGCGCATTTATCTAGTAGTGATAAAACCTTATTTTATAAAATTTATTTTGCTTTATTGGAATTTACGAATCGGAAATATAAAATAAATCTAACTGTAAAAATCTATAACAATAAAAAAGGAATTAATCCATATGAAATCAATGAAATTGTAGAAACATTTTGGAAGAATAAAGATACCATTGTATTAGAGTTTTGTTTGGCAAATCCCTATAAGTTTAACAAAGAGGAATTACAAATTGCAAGCGAATTTAAAAAAGGAATTCGCGATATTATAATTATCCATAAATATGAAGAAAGCTATACAGCTATGATGACACGGGATAAGATTTATATGGTAAAAGGTTTAAGTGATAACATGGATAATATTATTTCTTACCAAAAGTTACCATATACAGTTAGAACTTCTATCATTCCATTTAAAAATACACTGGTTTATGATGGTATATTATTAGAAATTGGCATTAAAATGGGTAATGACTTTGAAAAAATACTGGAAAGGGAATACCAAAATGCCATAAAATACTATCATTTATAGTGAGACTAGAACACGTATTTATGATAAAATCGAATAGGAGTTATAGTTATGTTAAAATTATCAAAAGTAAAAGAAGCATTAGAAAGTGTGAATCTAGAAAGTACCGCATATTTTAACAAAACATCCAATGAAATATTATGGAAATGGGATTTCAATTCTGAATATTCTACCTATAAAGAAGAGGATGAATGGAATGATGATATTATTTGCATGTTTGATTTTACGGATAAAAATGATTATGATATGATGCAGGAATTTATTAGCACAATAGAAAACTAAGACATTCAAGAACAATTATATGTGAAAACAAAAGGCAGTGGAGCATTTAGACGGTTTCGATCTATTTTAGAGGATTATGATTTGATAGATAGATGGTATCAATATAGAGATACTAAGTATAAAGAAATCGCAAAAGAATGGTGTGTTGAGCATAGTGTTAAATTTGAAGAAGATTGTTAATAGGTGGTTGCATGAAAGTAGAAAAGATGGATCAATATTTTTCATTTGAAATATTAAGAAGAGGTTATGACTGTTATAAAAAAGGAAAAGTAAAAGAAATTGTAAAAAGAAAAGATAGTTTTGTTGCAATAGTAAGTGGATCAGAGCCATATCAAGTAACTATTGTTTTCAACAAAAATAAATATGAGATGAACTGTACTTGTCCATATGCTGAAGACGACAATTGTAAACATATAGCAGCTGTTTTATATTGTTTAAAGAATAATAATCTTCCAATAAAAGAAGAAAGTATAGCAATCAAATCAGAAGAAATAACAAGTTTTGAAAAATTCAAAAGAGAATTTAAGAAAGAATGCTACAAATTATTTCATAATCGATCTTATCTGCACACAGATGAGTTAGTGGATTATATCCATATCCTAAATCAATTTATCAAAGAGGGAACCAAATATATTGGTATTGATCATAAGCTTGCTTATCAAATTTTTGAATTCTTTATTATGGAAGTGGATGCATTAGAAGTGTATGATGAATATGGTAAAAAAGAAACATTGTTTGCAAAGCTATTTGAATCTTATCAAGATTTATGGGAAGATGAAAAAATATTTGTAAAATTATTGGCATTTATGGGAACGATTTATACCTTAAAATCTGATACTTATTATTTTGAACATAAGGAAAATATATTGAATTTATTGTATCAGTATCTAAAATATGCTTGGCAAGCAGAGGATACCTTGGTTCTATTAAGAAAATTAGATCAGAGTAAGGATATTTATGATTTTCAAAAGAGAAATATTAAAATTAAAATCATTTTCATTAATTATTATTTTATAGATAAGGAAAAGGGATTGAGACTTGCGGAACAAAGTTTAGATTTGTATGAAGTGTGTGAATTTTTGCTAGATATATACAAAGATAACCAAGAAAAACAAATAGAACTTTTGGAAAAAATGATTGTTGCTAATAAAGGACACTCGAATGAAGCCTATTATGATAAATTAGTTGCCGTTTATAAAAAGGTAGATAATAAGAAATACTTGGATTTATTGAGTAAACATTTTATAGAACATGGTAATATTGAAATTTATCATGAATTAAAAAATAATTATGGTAAAGATGAATGGAATCAAATAAAGAAAGAATACTTAAATCAGATTAAGAATTCTGGATTATATAGGGATATTTGTGTAGAAGAAGAGTACTATGATGAATTAGTAAAGTCATTAAAAAATGAATGGATTGAAGTAGTTAATAACTATATCAAAATATTGGCACATCATAGACCAAAAGAGATATTAGAGTTATATAAAGATAAATTGCTAGTGGAAATTGATCGATCATCTTGTAGACAGCATTATCAAAAAATATTGAGCAATTTTAACTATATGTTAAAAATACCACATGGTAAGGATGAGCTTAATAATATTATAAAATATATAAGAGAGAATTATAAAAATAGAAAAGCATTACAAGAAGAAGTAGATTTTTATCAAGAAACATATTTATAATATGGAAAAGATGCCTTTATAGTTAGGTATCTTTTTCATGCTAGTGATTAATAAATAGGAAGATTGAATCCATGTGAATGCAGGAGGAGATAGTCGTTGTGTAACAAAGTATGTATAAGACTAAAGTCAAATAATTATTTATTAAGTTGATTTTTATACTTATTAAAGTTAAAGCAAATATATGTTAAATCTTCACTTATATCTGAGTGAAGTTTTTCTTTTGAAAAAATAACACTACTAATTATGGCTTTAATTATTAAAATTGGTATTAAAAGACATATAATTATTCCTAGTGATGATCCTAAAATGACAGATATTTTTGCGCAATCTAATGTTTGTTTTTCGCTATCATATGCTATTTGAATAAATGAAGATATTGTTAATACTGAAGATACTATCCAACCCAAATAATTAGACTCAACTTTTATTGGTTGTTTATTATTATAATAATCTATTGCCATTTTAATATCATTTTTTGTTTTTATATTGTATCTTTTCATGTTAATAATTAAACTATTTATGCGGTTGGTACGTGCTTGATCAACATATATTATAAGATTTTTCACTATACTATTAGATCTTTTTACATTCTTTAATGATTTATTATAATCCAAAATGAAATATATAATTACAAGTATTCCTAAAATAATGTAAATGAGATAGTATTTATCTATAAAAAAATTTTGAAATGCTCTAGTTGTTGCAATTAAAATTAATGCACTAATCCAATAAAATCTATTAAATTTCTTTTCTTTTAACTGTTTTTTATAATTATTTTCTAATTCTTGATACATATTATATCACTCCTTTAAATACTAAATATTATATCATAGACGTTAATTTTCACATATAAATTTTTGGAAAATAATTGTTAGAGACTAATTTTATGGGTGTGTAGGCACTGTGCTTGATTTTAAAATACTACATCTATATATGTGGTATTTGTTATGCAAGAAATACATCAAAAATTCTTTTCTTTTATCGTAAAATTGATTTACTAAATTATAAAAATATGATATAACATTGATATGAAAGTAAATGGTGATTTCATGAATTATGAAGATAAAATTAAAGAATTTTTAAAAAGTAATCATGGCTATATTTCAACATCAGAACTACTGAATTTAGGTATTAACAAACCAATGATTAAAAAATACGTTGATAATGGACTAATTAGGAAAGTGTCGCATGGATTATATATAGGCAGTAACTTATTGTCAGATGATGAATATATTTTTCAAAGAAGATATCCTGAAGCAATATTTTCCTATAATACTGCGTTATACTTTCTAAATTTATCTAATAGAGCACCACATAAAATAGAAATTACATTAAGTAATAAAAAAAGAATTAACTGTGATTATGAAGTGCATTATGTATCTGATAAATATTACGATGTTGGTATTATAGAAATAGAAAGTATATTTGGTAATCCAATCAAGGTTTATAATGCAGAACGTTCAATTTGTGATATGTTACGAAATGGAGAATTTGAACTTGAATTACAAAATGCTATTTTGAAAAATTATTTTAGAAGTAAAGAAAAAGATCTTAATAAGCTTTTAGAATTTGCAAGAATATTTAAAATTTATGATAAAGTTAATACTCTAGTTGAGTACGAAATGGGTTAGGAGGTTTAGAAGTGAGTGAAAAAAATTAGATTCAAGCAATGTTGAATATATTGAAGAAATTAAGCCTAAAGGCTATATGAAACAATTACAATGAGATATGGCTATTGGACTTCAAGAGGTTGATAATTTAAAACCTTCTAAATATTTAGAAAAACTTTTACAGGAAAATGTAAATGGAAATTTAACTATTGGACAAGTTAAAAATGATTTAAAAGAATACTATATTGAAAAGAAACAAAAACAAGATGTTAATTATAATGAATTAGAATGTGATTTTGTTTCTACAAGAATTGTTGAGCTGTTAAATAAAGATAATTTTGAATTATCAGTGGATTATTTAAAATATGTTCATAAATTTTTGTTTCAAGATGTTTATGAATTTGCAGGAGAATTTAGAAATATAGATTTTTCTAAGCATGAAAAGATTTTAAATAATGATTTAGTTGCTTATGGTGATTGCAAAACATTAAAAGAATCATTAGAGTATGATATATATTTAGAAAAAGAAAAGAATTATAAAGACATGAGTATTGTTGAAGTAATAAATGATATTACCAAGTTTTCATCAGATATATGGCAAGTTGATCCTTTTAGAGAGGGGAATACAAGAACTACTGCATTATTTATAGAAAAATATTTAATTAGTATTGGATATGAAGTGGATAACACATTATTTAAAGATAAATCGGTATACTTTAGAAATGCATTAGTTAGAAGTAATTATTTCAATAATTATTTAAATATAAAAGAAGATAATAGTTATTTAATTAGATTTTATGAAAATTTATTATTAGAGAAGAATAATAATTTACATTCACAAGATTTAATTGTTAAAGAATTATTTTAGGAGAAGTGATTAAAATGGGTTATGCAGAATTAATAAAACAAGATCTTACAGAAGAAGATATTAAAATAAGATATATTACTCCGGCATTACAAGAATCAGAATGGGATATTAAAAGTCAAATAAGATGCGAGTATTACTATACTGCTGGTAAAATAAATGTTAGGGAAAATGTTGCTCAAAGGGGAAAAGGGAAAAAAGTAGATTATTTATTGTCCTATAAATCTAACTTGCCAATTGCCATAGTTGAAGCAAAAGATAATAAAGTTACTGTATCTCATGGAATTCAACAAGCAATGGACTATGCAAGCGATTTAGATATTCCTTTTGCGTATTCTTCAAATGGTGATGGATTTTACGAGCACGATATGATTACTGGTGAAGAAAGAGAAATCGGAATAAATGAATTTCCAACTCCAAAGGAATTATGGTTAAGATATTTAAAAGAAAAGAATATCGATGAAGAACAAGAAAAGATAATTACAGAACCTTATTATTTCTTGAGTATAAATAAAACACCAAGATATTATCAAAGAGTTGCTATTAATAAAACTATTGAAGCGATTACTAAAGGTAGAAAGAGACTTTTATTAGTTATGGCTACTGGTACTGGAAAAACATTTACAGCATTTCAAATAATCCATAGACTACACAAAACTAAATTTTGTAAAAAGATACTTTATTTAGCGGATCGTAATATATTAATTGATCAAACTATGCAAAATGATTTTAAGCCATTTCAAAAAATAATGAAGAAGATAGAACATCGAGATATGGATTCTTCTTATGAAATTTATATGTCTTTGTATCATCAAATGAAAAGTCAAGATAAAGATATTTATAAACAATTTACTCAAGATTTCTTTGACCTAATTATCGTAGATGAGTGTCATAGAAGTAGTGCTAGAGATGATTCAAACTGGCATGAAATACTAACTTATTTCAACAGTGCAATTCAAATAGGTATGACTGCTACACCAAAAGAAACAGAGGATGTATCAAATATCAATTATTTTGGTGAACCTATTTATACTTATTCATTAAAACAAGGTATTGAAGATGGATTTTTAGCACCATATAAGGTAATTAAAGTAAGTTTAGATAGAGATTTAGAGGGATATCGACCAGAAAAAGGTAAACTTGATGAAGATGGTTATGAAGTTGAAGACAGAGAATATACTGTTTCTGATTATGATAGAAATATTGTTATAGATGAAAGAACACAAGTAGTAGCCAAAAGAATTACGGAGTTTCTAAAAGCAACTGATCGTATGGCGAAAACAATTGTATTTTGTGTAGATACAGAGCACGCAATGAGAATGCGTAATGCTTTAGTAAATGAAAATACAGATATGGTTAAGAATAATCCAAATTATATAGTAAGAATTACTGGTAATGATGATATAGGTAAAAAGCAATTAGAAAATTTTATTGATACCAATACTGATTACCCAGTTATAGCAACAACTTCAAAGCTTTTATCTACTGGGGTAGATACTAAAACTGTTAAACTGATTGTTTTAGATGAAGAAATAGTAAGTATGACGGAATTTAAACAGATTATAGGTCGTGGTACAAGATTACTTCCTAATAAAGGTAAAGAATACTTTACTATAATGGATTTTAGAAATAACTCTGAAAAGTTTGCAGATCCATCATTTAATGGACCGGCAGAAATGGTTTTAGCAGTCGACGGTGGAAATGGTGATGAAGATGTTCCACCAGCAAATTATGGTGTACCAGAACCTAAACCAGTAAAGCCTGTTAGTGGTAATGTTCTAGATGGTGATGCTAAAAAAGTATATATAAATGGCGTTGATGTTTCTATAATTAAAGAAACTGTTAAGTATTATGATGCTGATGGCAAACTAATTACAGAATCTATCTCAGAATATTCTAAAAAGCAATTGAAAAGATTATATGAAAATCATGATGATTTTGCACAAGAGTGGTTTAGAGCAGAATCAAAGCAAGAATTTTTAGATTATCTCGTAAGCGAGGGAGTTATGGTTGATACACTATTAGAACAACTTAACGACACTAATGTTGATGAATTTGATTTATTAAGCAATGTTGCTTTTGATACAGACTTTGTTTCTAAAGAAGATAGAATACAAAAAGTAATGGAATCAGAAGAAATAAATACTTACACCGATACTCAAAAAGAAGTTGTAGAAGAATTACTAAATACTTATAGAAATAATGGTGTTACGGAGCTAGAAAACATTAAGACTTTAAATGTTAAAAACTTTAATAAATTTGGTGGTTTAGTACAAATAGTAAATAATATCTTTGGTGGAAAAGATAAATATAACAATATGATTAATATGCTTGAAACAAAGTTATATGGATAGGATGTAAATGATGAATATAAATACAATGATTAAAAGATTACAAGATATAATGAGACAAGATGCTGGAATTAATGGTGATGCTCAAAGGATAGAACAAATCGTATGGATGCTATTCTTAAAACTTTATGATGCTAAGGAATTAGAATGGGAAATTTATGATGATAATTATATTTCAATAATTCCAGAAGAATATAGATGGCGAAATTGGGCTATCGACAATAAAGATGGTAAAGCAATTACTAGTAGTGAAATGGAATCTTTTATTACTCAATTATTCGTGCATCTAAAAGATTTAGAAGTTGATGAGAATACTGATACCAGAGGTAGATTAGTAAAAGAAGTTTTTACAGACTTAAATAACTATATGAAAGATGGAGTTTTAATAAGGCAAGTAGTAAATATCTTAAATGAAATAGATTTAACTGATTTTAAAGTAAGACACACATTTAATGAAATATATGAAACAATACTTAAAGAATTGCAAAGTGCTGGTAAATCTGGCGAATTTTATACTCCTAGAGCTATAACAGACTTTGTTGTTAAAATGGTAGAACCAAAAATTGGTGAAACTGTCGCCGATTTTGCTTGTGGTACAGGAGGATTCCTAGTGTCAGCACTAAATCACATGAAAGAAAGTGTTAAGAATGCTAAAGATAATGAAATACTAAATAGCTCATTTTATGGAATAGAAAAGAAATCTTTACCTTACCTATTATGTGTAACCAATATGCTACTTCATGATATTAATAATCCGACTATTATCAGAGGTAATTCTTTAGAAGTTAATGTCAGAGATTATGAAGAACAAGATAAATTTGATGTAATCTTAATGAATCCTCCTTATGGTGGGACAGAAAAGAAATCGGTACAACAAAATTTTCCGGCAGATTTAAGAGATTCAGAAACTGCAGATTTATTTATGGTAGAAATACTTTATAGATTAAAATATAATGGTAGAGTGGGCATAGTATTACCAGATGGGTTTTTATTTGGAAGTGACAGCACAAAGGTAGCAATTAAGAAAAAATTAATTAAAGAATTCAATTTACATACTATTGTAAGACTTCCAGGTTCGATTTTTGCTCCATATACTTCAATAGCTACCAATCTTTTATTCTTTGATAAAACTAAAACTACTGATGAAATATGGTTTTATAGGATGGATATGCCAGATGGTTATAAAGCATTTAGTAAGACTAAACCGGTTGAATTAAAACATTTACAACCAATTTTGGATTGGTGGAATAATCGTGAAGGAATTAAAGATATAAAAGAAGATGAATCTTTAACTGAGACTTGGAAATCAAAGAAATTCACAGTTAATGAAATAGAAGAATTGAATTATAATTTAGATCAATGTGGATTTCCAATTAAAGAAGAAGCCATATTATCACCAAAAGAAACAATGGATAAATTTATAGAAAAAAGAGAAAAACTAGAAAAAGAACTTGATATAAAATTACAAGAGATTATTAAACTAATTGGTGATGTAGAATGATAGTAGATGAGTTAAGAAAATCAATACTTAAAGAAGCATTTACAAATGGTTTTGCAAAAAAAACTAATTTTGAATCGAAAAATTTTAAAGAAATATTTAATATTACAAATGGATTTACTCCTTCAAGATTAGATAAATCATTATGGTCAGATGAAGAAATAAATTGGTTTACTGTTGAGGATTACAATATGCAAGGTTGTTTAATTAATTATACTAATCAGCATATTTCAAGAAAAGCACTAGGAAAAAATTTAAATAGATTATTGCCAAAGGGGACGGTTATATTATGTTGTACTAGCGCTACAATAGGAACAACTGCAATTTGCAATGTGCCAATGGTGACTAATCAACAATTTAATGGTCTAGTTGTTAAAAAGGAAATTGAAATATTACCAAAATACATTTATTATTTTATTTTAACATTAAAAAATAAGATGAAGAATTCATCTACTTCAACTACTTTTCCTTTTTTATCTGTAAAAAATTTAGAGAAATATATTTTTCCATTAACTAGTTTAAAAGAACAGCAAAGAATTGTTGATAAAATAGAAGAATTATTTGCTAAATTAGATGAAATAAAATCCATTGAAGAAGAATTGAATATAATAAAATCGAACTTCCCTAATGAAATGAAAAAGAGTTTAATATTATCGGCATTATCTGGTAAAATGACATATCAAAGGAATGATGAAAAAAGTGATATTCGACAAATAAAACCAAAATTTCAAGTATTAGAGACTTATCCTATTCCAAGTAATTGGAAATGGTTTAGCCATAATGATTTATTTGAAATTATCGGAGGCTCTCAACCACCAAAAAGTAAATTTTTTAATACAATTAGTGATGGCTTTGTACAATTGTTTCAAATTAGAGATTATGGACCAAATCCACAGCCGGTATATGTGGATAAAAAAGATGTAAGTAAGTTTACCAAAAAAGGAGACATAATTCTTGCAAGATATGGAGGTTCATTAGGAAAAGTGTTTTGGGCTGAAGAAGGTGCTTACAATGTAGCTCTAGCAAAAGTTGTCTTAAAGTATCCATCTCTTATAAATATTAAGTATCTATATTATTATTATTTAAGTGATTTGTATCAATCTAAGGTTAAGAATGGTAATAGAAGTGCTCAAGCAGGTTTTTCAAAAGGCGATCTAAATGATCTTCCATTTCCTCTACCACCAATAGAAGAACAACAAAGAATAGTAGATAAATTAGAAAAGTTACTACCACTTTGTGATGATATAGAGACTATAATAAATAATTGTTAGGAGGCTTTATGGCGAATGAATTAGGTGGAAGAAAGAAATGTTTGCTATGGATTTAAAAAATACAATTATAGATTTAATCGATTCAAAAAAAGAAGGAGATTATTGGGATTTTAAAGAAAAATGGTATGATAATAAAGCTGATTTATTACATGATATTATATGTTTAGCAAACAATAGAGTTGGTAGAGATGCTTATATAATTATTGGGGTTGAAGATAAAACTTTTAATATAAATGGAGTTCAAAATGATTTGAATAGAAAAAATCAGCAAAATGTAATAGACTTCCTTAAAAGTAAAATATTTTGCGGAGGAATAAGGCCTGATATAGAAGTTAGAACTATAAATATACAAAATGATGAAATAGATGTTTTAGTCATTAAAAATTCATATGATACACCATATTTTTTATTAGAAGATTATAGAGATCGAACTGAATTAGTAAGAAAATATTCTATTTATACTAGAGTTGGAGATACAAATACTCCCAAAGATGATATTGCGGATATAGATCAAATTGAATATTTATGGAAAAAAAGATTTTTATTAACTGAAAGTCCAATAAAGAGAGTTTTTGATTCATTGAAAGATAAAGAAAATTGGGATGAAAGATATGTAAAAGGTGAAACTATTTATTACTATAAGTATAATCCAGAATATACACTTGTTGTTGAGGAAGAGGAAGATGATCTATATCCTGAATTTTATTCTATGGTAATGATTGATAAAAATCAGAGTTATTTAAATTTAAATATTAAATATTATGGTACTATTGTATTTCAATGTCAATTAACTTATTTGGATGGGGCTAGGTTATTAGTGCCTACTCCAAATTGGGGTTTTATTCGTGAGCTTGAAAGAGATAGAACTCAAGGTGCTTATAAATATTATATTTATAATAGTGACACTGAAAGATTATTAAATTTCTTCTTTGATGAAACTATAGATGAGCAGGGATATGCTAAAAGCAGATTTGATGAAGTTGTTTTATATTTTGAATCAAATAATCAAAGAAAAGATTTTGAATTTTATATTAGTAGTATTAAGGATGATGTAAATAGAGAGATTGACAAGGAAATTAAAAAGTTAGATTATATTGAATGTAATAAAGATGCTGAAACTAATTATATGAGAACACATATAGCGATTGGTATAGTTCTTAATAGATATTTAGAAAAATATATTGCTGAATTAACATGATATCTTAATTGGTATCATTTTTTAATGTAAAGAAAGTGAGGATTGATATAATGGATTATGCAATATTTAGAAGTGAGCCAGTTATGACTTTAAATGATTTACAGGGAATTGGATCGCACAATAAAAGAGAAAAGAAAGCGTATAAATCTAACCTAATATAAAACAAGAATTAATCGAAACATACCTTGTGATACCTCGCCTGCTTTGCAGCGAGGTGGCTCATTTTAGAAAATAAAGGAGAAAATAAATATGTTTAAAGAAAGTTTAATGCTAGAAAATGGAGCAGAGATTATGGGAGCATATTCTCATGGTTTAAAAGTAGATTTAGGAAATAATAAGGAAATGATTTTTGTTACAGGGCAAATTGCACAAGATAAAGATGGAAATGTAGTATGTGAAGATATAGAAGGACAAACTGAATATGTTTTTAATTGTATTCAAAAAATTTTAAAAGAAGCAAATTCTAGTTTGGATGATGTTGTAAAAATACAGATATTTTTAACTGATATAAATGATTTTTCCAAGGTATCACCAATAAGAAATAAATACTTTGCAAATAGTAAACCAGTAAGTACCGAAAGACTAATGAATACAAATAGAACTAAAATGAAACAAACATTTAGTCAAATTAAAGATAATCCTGATTATCAAATGATTGTAGCAAAATGTAATAATGTAATTGTAGGTTTTGCCAAAGCAATTATTCATCATGACATTTTTGAAGAAAACAATCCATTTATAACGATTTGGAGTGTTCGTGTAAGAAAAGAATATAGAAGACTTAGAATAGGTACTAGATTATTTGAATATATTGAGGAAATGGCTAAAAATATGAATTGTGAATTTATTTGTCTATTAGCTGATAAAGATAATGTTGGTGCTAATGAATTTTATAAGAGCTTACATTATGAATGTGATAATGGTTATGTAAAAATTTTAAAATAATAGTATCCTTTTCTTTTGTCTCCAAACTGGGCAACTTACATATAATGACTTAGGAGGAGATTATATGAATAATTTTCAAGTCGTTGTAGATGCTGGCCATGGAGGGAGCGACCCAGGCGCTGTTGCCAATGGCGTACAAGAAAAAGATTTAAATTTACAAATTGCTCGTTATATGTATGAACAGTTTCAAAATAAAGGAATTCCTGTTACGTTAATCCGTAGTACTGATGAAACGATTAGTCCAACAGAACGTGTGAATAGAATCCTTGCTGCTTATGGGGATAATCCAAATGTCATTGTCATTTCCAATCATATCAATGCATCAGGATCAGCAACCTCAGGAGCAGAAGGTGCTGAAGTCATTTATGCGCTAAGAAATGATGATACACTTGCGAAAAATATATTACAAGCAATTGGAAATCAAGGTCAAGTTGTAAGAACTTATTACCAAAGAAGATTACCAAGCGATACTTCAAAAGATTATTATTTTATTCATAGAAATACTGGTAGTACCCAACCTGTCATTGTAGAATATGGATATATTGATAATCCAGCCGATTTAGCGCGTATTCAAAATAATTATAAAAAATATGTAGATGCGGTTGTAGATGCAGTTATCGCAACAGAACAGGGTGCTACCATTCCATCTACACCAGGAACAGGAACTACGTATGTTGTAAAATCAGGGGATAGTTTATGGAGTATTGCCAATCGTTACAATACCACTGTAAATGCCATAAAAAATTTAAATAACCTAACCAGTAATAATCTATCCATTGGTCAAGTCTTACAAATTCCGACTAGTACAGGAACAACACCAAGTACGGGAACCACTTATACTGTAAAATCAGGAGATAGTTTATGGAGTATTGCCAACCGTTATAATACAACGGTAGATGCTCTTAAAAGTGCGAATAACTTAACTAGCAACTCACTATCTATCGGTCAAGTGTTACGAATCCCAACTAGTACAGGAACAACACCAAGTACAGGAACCACTTATACCGTAAAATCAGGAGATAGTTTATGGAGTATTGCCAACCGTTATAATACAACAGTAAATGCCATTAAAAGTGCCAATAATTTAACGAGTGACGCATTATCTATCGGTCAAGTATTACAGATTCCTACCACGACATCTGGTACAGGGACAACTACGTATGTTGTAAAATCAGGAGATAGCCTATGGAGTATCGCTAACCGTTATAATACAACAGTCGATGCGATTAAGAATGCAAGTGGCATCATCAGTAACAACTTAAGTATTGGTCAAGTACTAACGATTCCAACTAGATAAACGGACTTTCCGTTTTTTCTTTTGGATTGATTGCTATTTGGTTTGAATTGTTATAAAATGAGTTTGGTGATTTATATGTGGAAGATAGGCAATGTGACAATTCCCAATCAAGTGGTACTTGCTCCTATGGCAGGAATATCGAATAGTGCTTATCGTACCATTATCAAAGAGATGGGTTGTGGATTAATCTATGCCGAAATGGTGAGTGATAAAGCAATAGAGTATGGAAATCAAAAAACGATTGATATGCTTTATATGACAGACTATGAAAGACCCATTGCCCAACAAGTATTTGGATCTGATCAGGCATCTTTTGTTACCGCTGCAAAATATATCTATGAAACGATGCATCCTGATATTATCGATATCAATATGGGCTGTCCAGTACCCAAAGTGGCCTTACGTGCACAAGCAGGTAGTGCTTTACTAAAAAGCCCAGAGAAAGTATATGAGATTGTTGCCGCAGTCGTTGCTTCTGTTCCCATTCCAGTTACCGTTAAAATCAGAAGTGGATGGGATCAAAATCATATCAATGCTACCCTAATTGCGAAGATGGTAGAAAAAGCAGGAGCTAAAGCCATTGCCATTCATGCAAGAACGAGAAGCCAAGGGTATAGTGGTAGAGCAGACTGGAATATCATTAAACAAGTGAAAGAAAATGTTTCCATTCCTGTCATTGGGAATGGGGATATTCTATCTTGCTATGATGCAAAGCGTATGCTAGAAGAAACAGGGTGCGATGCTGTCATGATTGGAAGAGGCGTGCTTGGAAATCCGTGGCTCATCCGCGATTGTGTCAATTACTTAGAAAAAGGAGAAGAACCCACTTTCGTTTCTGCAAAAGAAAAATTAGAGATGATGCTCAGACATTTAGAATTATTACAAAAAACCAAACTAGAGCGAGTTGCTGTTTTAGAAATGCGTAGTCATGCAGCATGGTATTTAAGAGGAATCAAAGGTACAAGTGAACTCAAAAATCAGATATTTCAAACCAAAACTGCACAAGAATTTAAAGAATTAATCTTACAATTTATGGAAAACAATTTAAAATAATACATAAAATTACTAGCCATAAAGGCACATTTATGATACGATTATTAAAATGAAAAAATTATAAAGAGGTGACATAATGCGAGAATTTACAGAACAAGAATTAGTCAGAAGAGAAAAAGTAGAAGCAATAAGAGAATTTTGTAATCCTTATCCAGAACGATATGAAGTAACACATACCCTAAAAGAGGTAAGTACATTAGAAGATGGAATAACAGATATCTCTATTGCAGGTAGAATTGTATTCATGCGTAAAATGGGAAAACTAAGTTTCGTTCGCATTCGCGATTTAGAAGGCGATATGCAACTAGAATTTAAAATTGATATCGTAGGCGAAGAAAATTATAGTTTCTTTAAAAAACAGATTGATACAGGAGATTTCATAGGTGCGAAAGGGGAAATCTTTACAACTCAAACAGGAGAAAAAACCTTAAGAGTACAGAGTTTTGCATTCCTAGGAAAAGCCTTAAGGCCACTTCCTGAGAAATTCCATGGACTCGTGGATACAGAAATCAAATACCGTCAACGTTATGTAGATTTGATTATGAACGAAGATAGCAGAAAAGTATTTTTAGGTAGAAGTAAATTTTATACATTCCTCCATCAGTACTTAGCGGAACATGGTTTTTTGCAAGTGGAAACCCCAATTATTCAAACCGCAGTATGCGGAGCAAGCGCCAAACCATTTTATACGCACCACAATGCATTGGACTTAGATTGTAACTTAAGAATTGCGCCAGAAACATACTTAAAACAATGTATTGCGGCTGGTTTTAATCGTGTATATGAAGTTGCGAAATGTTTTCGAAATGAAGGAATGGATTCTGAACATTTACAGGAATTTACGCAGGTAGAATGGTATGCTTCTTATTGGAACTATGAAGACAATATCAAGTTTTATACAGGATTTATCAAAGCACTTTTAGAAGAACTGATTGGCACGACCAAAGTAACATACCAAGGACAGACATTGGATTTTGGAAAAGAAACTTGGGATAGAATCAATTACTGTGAGGAAATGGAACATGTATTGGGCTTTGATTTCTTATCGATTGAAGAGCCTAGTGTCTTAAAAGAAAAGATAATCGCATCTGGATTATTTCAAGCAGAAGAATTGGAAGAATACAAGTCATTAAGTCAAATTATTGATTTTGTATATAAGAAAAAGATTCGTGCGAATATTGTAGATCCAACAATTATCTATAATTATCCAAGTGTTTTAATTCCACTCGCAAGAAGAAATGATGGGGATGCGCGAAGAATCGATGTCTTCCAAGTAGTGGCAGCAGGTACAGAGTTATGCAAAGCCTATTCAGAGCTTGTCAATCCAATGGAACAAAGAGATGCTTTTGAAGGTCAATTAAAAGCAAAATCACAAGGTGATGATGAGACAATGGAAATGGACGAAGATTTCTTACTGGCCATGGAACAAGGTATGCCACCGATTTCTGGTCTTGGATTTGGAATTGACCGCCTTATGATGTTAATTTATGATGTTGCTTCGGTAAGAGATGTTGTATTATTCCCAATCATGAAACCAATTGAAAAGGAAAATTAATGTATTTAGCAGTAGTGAGACATGGTGAAACAATTCGTAATATTGTTGGACTTGTCCAAGGCGATACCGAATCCATGCTTTCTGAAAAGGGAAAAGAACAGGCCATGGAAACTAAGAAAAAATTAGAAAATCAAACATTTGATATGGTCTTTTCTTCACCATTATCTAGAGCCTATCAAACGGCTGAAATTATTACGGAAGGGAAGTTACCAATCATAATTGATGAACGACTGAATGAACGTGATTATGGAGATTTTGAAGGACATACAAGAGAAGAATTTGATTATGTAGATTATTGGAATTTTGATTATAATTTAAAAGAAAATCATGGAGAAAGTGTACAACATTTATGTATGCGCATTGATGATTTCTTAAAAGAAATCAAGGAAAAATATCAAGATAAAAAAGTACTTGTTGTAACGCATAGTGGGGTTGCAAGAGCAATCTATTATGTGTTAAATGGAATTCCTGATGATGGGGATATGAGTATTATCGATATTCCAAATTGTACGATTATGGAATATAATATATAAATGGAAGGTGAAATAATGAAAGTATTATCAGTAAATGCAGGTAGTTCTACATTAAAATTTCGTTTGTATGAAATGCCTGAAGAAAATGTATTAGCAAAAGGTGCGTTTGAACGCATTGGTTTAGAAAACGGAAACTATAGTATTAAAATGAATGGTGAGAAGATTGAAAAATCACTTGATATGAAAGACCACAGCGATGCGGTACAAGCCTTATTAAAAGAATTAGTGGAACAACATATGATCGAAAGCTTGGATGAAATTGGAGCAGTTGGTCATCGTGTGGTACATGGTGGGTCTAAGTATGCGAGAAGTGTTGTGATTGATGAAGATGTCATGAAAGAAATTGAATCGATTTCTGACTTAGCGCCACTTCACAATCCTGCGAATTTAGTGGGAATTCGTGCGTTTATGAGTGCAATTCCAACTGCTATACAAGTTGCATGTTTTGATACTGCATTCCACCAAACAATGCCTGAAAAGAATTATCTTTATCCAGTACCACATGAATGGTATACCAAATATGGTGTTCGTAAATATGGTTTCCATGGAATGAGTCATAAATTTATTACAGAACAAATGAAATCTATTTTGAATAAAGAAACTCCAAACTTAATTATTTGCCATATTGGAAATGGTGCAAGTATTTCCGCTATTCAAGAAGGAAAATGTATGGATACTTCGATGGGATTTACACCAAATGCAGGTATTATGATGGGTACGCGTTCAGGGGATATTGATTATACGATGATTCAATATTTGAAGAATAAAATGGATGTATCTTATGAACAAATAGATACTATGTTAAATAAAGCAAGTGGCTTAGAAGGAATTGCTGGTAGAAGTGATTTAAGAGATTTAGATGATGCCTTTGAAGCGAAAGAAGAAAAAGTGGTACTTGCATTTGAAATGTATACCGATAGAATTGCTGAATATATCGCAAAATATTATGTGAAATTAAATGGAAATGTAGATGCGATTTGTTTCACTGCAGGTGTTGGTGAAAATGATTCTATTATTCGTAAAGAAACACTTCGTAAACTTACTGCTCTTGGTGTAATTATCGATGATGAAAAAAATGAAGCTACACTTTGTAGAAAAGGCGTAGAAGGTGTGATTACAACATCTGATTCTAAAATTCCATGTTATGTACTGGGAACTGATGAAGAATTGATGATTGCAAGAGATACTTATCAATTAAGTGAAGTATAGAGAACAGGAAATCTGTTCTTTTTCTTTGATTTCTTACATTTATATAGTATAATGGTAATGGTAGAAAGAAGGATAATTATGAAAATAATGTCAATCAATGCGGGAAGTAGTTCCTTAAAATTTAGCTTATTTGATATGAGTCAATCAACTTGTATCGCAAGTGGCTATTTTGAAAGAGTTACTTTACCAAATAGTTTTTATACAATTAAATTTAATGGGGAAAAAATCAAAGAAGAAGTAGATATGCCAACGCATAAAGTGGCAGTAGAAGTGTTATTGGAAAGGTTGATTTCATTACATATTATTGATTCTTTAGAGGAAATTGGTGGAATTGGACATAGGCTTGCTCATGGAATGGATAAATATAAAAAATCTGTATTGATTACGGATGAAGTCATTCAAGACTTAAAAAGCTATATTCCACTTGCTCCTCTTCATCTTCCAGCTCACATTTTAGGAATTGAGGTTATGAAAGAGATATTACCAAATGTGCCTATGGTGGGCGTATTTGATACTGCCTTTCATCAAACGATGGATCAGACGAGATATATTTATCCAGTACCTTATGAATGGTATACCAAATATGGTGTTCGTAAATATGGATTTCATGGAACAAGCTATTGTTATATTAGTAAACAAATTCCAAGATTACTTGGTAAACAAGAATACAAAGCGATTATCTGTCATTTGGGAAGTGGTGGTTCTATCGCACTTGTCGAAAATGGCAAATGTTTAGATACGACAATGGGCTTTACGCCATTAGTAGGAATTATGATGGGAACACGTTCAGGTGATATTGATCCTTCAATTGTGCCTTATATGATGGGACAAACAGGAAAGTCTATGGATGAAATTATGAATGATTTGAATAAGAATTCTGGTTTCTTAGGACTCAGTGGAAAATCCAGTGATTTTAGAGATATTTATGAAGGTGTAAAAGCAAATGATGAAAAATGTATTTTAGCTTTTCATAAATATGTAGATACCGTTGTAAAATATATCGCCCAATATTATGTAGAGGCTGCAGGTGTAGATACAATCATATTTACAGCTGGTCTTGGTGAAAATGCAGTGGCAGCAAGAGAAGCCATCATAGAAAAACTTGGATGTTTAGGGATCTATCTAGATCATGAAGCTAATCAAGTAACAGGTGAAGAAATCTGTATCAGTTCTGCCGATTCTAAGGTTTCCATCTATGTTGTTCCAACGAATGAAGAGCTTATGATTGCACAAGATACATTAGAAATTATTGGTGGATAATATGACAAATCGGGTATTCAAGAAAATATATCAGCAAATTAGGAAATACGATACCATTGTCATTGCCCGTCATGTTGGACCTGATCCAGATGCAGTAGGGAGTTCCATTGCGCTCAAAGAAATTATTTTAAATACTTTTCCAAATAAAAAAGTGTATGTAGTAGGTTGTCCTGTCAGTAAATTCCGTTATATGGGTGTGATAGATAAATTTACAGAAGATATGTATCAAAAATCATTACTAATTGTAACAGATACACCAGACAAAAAAAGAGTAGATGGTGTAGATACAGATTTGTTTTCTTATAAAATTAAGATTGATCATCATCCATTTATTGAAAAATTTGCTGATATTGAATGGATTGATGAAAATGCCTCTAGTGCTTCTCAGATGATTATGGAGTTAACCTTTTCGACTCCTTTCAAAATGACAAAGTCTGCTGCAGAAAAACTTTATATTGGGTTAGTTGCAGATACCAATCGTTTTCTATTTTACTATACAACGCCAAAGACATTTGCTTTGGTATCTAGGTTATTAAAAGAAACCAATATCGACTTTCCTGCATTATATGAAAAATTATATACAAGGCCTTATAAAGAAATCAAATTTGAAGGATATATAACAGATCATTTTACGGTTACAGAAAATGGATTTGCTTATATGAAAGTAACAGATGATATTTTGGAAGCATATGGTGTGGATGCCGCTACTTCTGGAAATATGGTGAATGAATTTAATTATATTGATGAAATTATTGCTTGGGCTATTTTTACAGTGGACAAGAATAATGAAAATATCAGAGGTTCGATTCGTTCACGTGGGCCTATAATCAATGAAGTAGCAAGTCATCATGGCGGAGGAGGACATATTTACGCAAGTGGTGTTCGTTTGAAAACCTTTGATGAGGTAGATGCACTTATTCGTGATTTAGATGAGGCTTGTAAGGAATATAAAAAAGGTATGGAATAATGTCCATATCTTTTTCTTATAAATATTCTTTTAGTAATTCAATATTTTCTTCTTGAAATTTCAGTAATGATTTTGCGAGTTTATGAATATCCTTATTTACTTCACCTTCGAAAGAGTGTGTAAATAAATCTGTGTAAAATAAAAATCTTTCCATGGTAAAATAGAAG
>CANSPQ010000017.1 GCA_947648915.1 uncultured Caryophanales bacterium
CATTTAACATATCTACCAAAGTTTTTTGGAAGTTTGTCAAAGAGTTTTAACATTTCAGCAAATTGTAATTTATTAACTTAATATTTTTTTACTAATCTAGAAATTAAAGCTCTACAAGTTTTCATTTGAATGCAAGCGTAAAAATTATTAGTTACTTCTTTACCTTTACCTATTGTTGTTGCTCGATTTGCATCTTCTTCTGTCTCCCAAAGAACAAAATCAGTCCATATATCTCCTTGTAAGTAATGTTCCCAAGAGATAAACCCTTTCGCTTTAGAAATAATTTCGTCATGTAATTTTTGCGTTAATTTAACAAACTCTTCTTCATTTACACCTTTTTTAAGTTTATATGAAAAAATCCATGCAGTTTTATTCATATATAGTTTCCTCCTTACAAATTACTATTTATATAACTAATTATAAAATATTTATTTAATAATTATTCTTCATAATCAAACTTTTCCAATCTTTTTTCTATATCGCTAATACTTGGTAAAGTACTTTTTAAATATTCTGGTAAATCAGACAATAATTTATATTCACTTACACCAATTGGCTTATTAATATCTTTAAGTGAGAGTTCTGCTGTAATCTTATCTTTTTCTTTACACAATAATATACCAAAAGTTGGATTATCATTTTCATCTTTTACATATTCATCAACTGCAGATAAATAAAAGTTTAATTGTCCTGCATATTCTGGTTTAAACTCTGTAGTCTTAAGTTCAACAACAACATAACTTTTAACTTTCAAATTATAAAATAATAAATCTAAATAATAATCCTTATTTCCTATTTCTAAATGATATTGTCTTCCTATAAAAGCAAATCCATTTCCTAATTCTAGCAGTAATTTTGTAATATTAGAAGTTAGTTCTTTTTCTATTTCTAATTCTTTCATATCTTCTTTCTCAGTTAAAAAATCAAATATGTATGGATCTTTTAACATTTCTCTTGCTTGATCACTTATAGAACTAGGTAATGTTTTACTATAATTTTCTGTTTTATTTTCAAGTAATGCTTGTCTGTCGTATAATTTTAATGATATTTGATGAGATAATACAGTAGTAGACCAACCATTTTCAATACATTTAGTTGCATACCAATTTCTCTCGTTTTTATCTTTTATTTTATCTAATAATATTTGATTATGATTCCAAGACAATTTTGCAAGGACTTCTTGCAAAAATTCGTCTCTATTATATTCTTTAGCAAACTTTTGCATATATCTTAGATTTCTAGCAGACATTCCTTTAATATTTGGAAATTCAATTTTTAAATCCTTTGATAAAGTATCTATAAATGAAGAACCCCATTTATTATTTTCTATCAATTTTAAACCAATATTATAATACATAATAATCAAATCTTTATTAGCGTTTTCTATAACCTTATTTCTAGTAGTTATTAAAGTAGATTTAATATCTTCTAAAAGTTCAAAATAATTATTTTCTAGCACAATATCATCTCCTTTATTTAATATAATTATACTATCTTTTAAAAATATAATCTACCTAGTTAGGTAATTTCAAAATAATTAAATAGGATGAAAATATTATAAAATTTAATAATATCTAAAGAAGCAGGATAAGAAGTTTGTGTATCTTATGCAATTTAACCCTTATTCCATAAGGAATTGCATATACACAAATCTGATTTTGCACTTGCAAAATTCATCCTACTTTGTAGGTTGATATTAAGGATGGATAATTGTTTAACTCTTATAATTAAAGCATTTTATATCTTTAATTTTCATCCTATTTTTATATTTTTGATAAATTTAGTAGGATGATTAGACAAATTCATCCTCTTTAAAAGCATCTTTTATTTTTCCTAATAATTCTTTAAATATTTGATTATTTTTGCTATCTTTTATATCACTTAAATCTACTGTGATAACTCCTAATTTTAAATTACCATTATCAAATTTTTCAATCTTTAAAGTAATTAATCTAATTATCTTTTCAACTTCTATTTCACTAGATATTTTTAGGTTAGTTAAGTCATCATCAGTATCTATTTCATAATAATTTAATTTATATTCATTACCTAAAATACTATTTAATTTATTAAAATAATTTCTTGATTCTTCTTTAGTTTTAACTTCATTATTCTGTGGGATAGGAATTCCATATTCATCTTCAAACAATGAATAATTTAAAGGCAAATTATATTCTTCATTAAAAGTTAATAAATCAGTTAAGAAACTTTTCCTAAAATGATAATGTTCAATCTTTAATTTATTGTGATTTTTACTAATTTCTAAATTATCAATATAAGTAGAAATCATTTTTTGTCTATCTTCTCGTGATTTATTTTGATAGTTTATTATTCTATTCATAAATTCTCTTGGATTAATGAAAGTATCAAGATTATATTTATCTTCTAGTATTAATAAATCATCAATAGTGAAGTTTAAATTTTCATATTGTTTTTGATCTTGCCACTCCTTATTTAATTTCTGTTTTTTAAAGTCTATTTGTTTAATTTCCTGTTCGAAATCATCTATTTTCATGATGCCTTTAATATAAACTGATTTTATTCTGTCTAGTTGTTTATCTAGTTCTTTTAATTCTTTCTCGTAATTAATATCTTTATTATCTAATTTTGATTTAATAAATGGTGTATAGTAATCATTTATCATCATATCTGTTTTAATTAGTTCAAGTATACAAGCCATTAATTCTTGTTCTATTTCTTTTTCTTTATAAGTAATCTTACAATGTTCACATTTGTAATAATAGTATTTTTTACCATTAGGCTTAGTTGTTGCACATCCACCTAAAAATCTACCACAAGAAGAGCATTTTAATTTATTAGTAAATAAATATGTAGCAGTTCTTTCATAGTGCCTAGCATTTCTAAGTTTTTGGTACTGACAATCATCCCACTTTTGTTTAGATACTAAAGGTTCTACAACATTTTCATAATAAGTTGGATGTTTCGTCCTTTTACCATGAACATAATCACCTTTATAAAGTTCATTTGTCATAATATGATTTATTGTTGAATCTCTCCAGTTAGTTTTACCTAAAACTTGTTCATCATTATATATATTAGCAATAGTTTGATAACTTTTACCTTCTAAATATAAATCAAATATTCTTATAATTATGTCTTTAGTTAATGGATCTGGAATTAACTTTTTATTTACTCTTTTAAAACCTAAAGGTGGCTGATTTGGGATGTGCCCAGAACGAATTGCCCCAGCCATTCCAAATTTAGTTCTCTCACTACATTTTTCTATTTCATTTTGTGATACACTAGTCATTATTCTCATTACCATTCTACCATTTGAAGTAGTAGTATTTGATTCATCTGCCATACAGTCTATATCGCATTCATTATCATTTACTATTTTCATTAATTTTTCAATATCATAAACACTTCTAGTTAATCTATCTAATTTAAAAGCAACAATAACATTTATATTTTTATTTCTAACATCATTCATCATTTCTTGATAAGCTGGTCTCTTATCATTTTTGGCGCTTATCCCTGCATCTTTATAAACTTTATAGATAGAATATCTTTTAAACTGACAAAACTCTTTTAATCTTTCTTCTTGTTCTTTTAAACTAAAACCCTCACGACTTTGTTCTTCTGTGCTCACTCTAACATATATCCCTGCAATTTTATTTGTTTCGTTCATTAATCATTCCTCCTTTTTGATAAACTATTTTATCATTTTTTCTATAAATTACAATAAACCTGATTTTAAATATTTTTCTAAATCTTTAAATTTTATTTTTTTGTTATAACCATTTATAAAAATGTCATCACACTCATCAAATAATAAATAGTCATTACCATTAACTTTTAATATATGTGGCTTTGTATAAGCAATATTAGCGTTTTTAAGATTAATGATACATCCATTAATAAATTCATACTTAACACAAGCAAACTTACATATCATATCTATTTTCTTTTTTAATTCCTCACTTATTACAAGTTCTTTAGTTTCAATTGTCATATATATCACTCTCACTTTCTTAAACAACAAAAAACTAACTATTTCTAGCTAGTAATTTATTACTTACTCGAAAAGTTCGAGTTTCCTATCTATATGGTGGCACCAACGGGGAGTACCAAACAATTTTATTATAACACAATACCTTGATTTTACGTATACAATTATATATTTAAAGTTATTAAAAAATACAAAAATATAGTAATTTTTAAAATTTCAAGTGGTAAATAAGAGGTAAAAAAATATGGCAAATTGTAAATATTTAAAACAAAAAATAAACAGAAAATTAGAATGTAAAAAACAAAAGAAAATAATAAATATTAGAGAATGTAATCGTTGTCCTTTATGCGAGTGGACAACAAAAGACAACAATTCAAATATAAAAAAACGTACTTACAAACAATCTAAGAAAGAAAAACAACGTTATAGTATTATTTATAAAGATTTAACTAAATGTTGCGTAGAAGGTTGCTTAACACCCTATTATAATGTAGAGAAAAATGAAGTATATGAAGGTGCTAAAAGAAGTACTTCTATTAAGAATGGATTCGTGTGTCCTCTTTGTAAAATACATCACGATCAGTTTCACAATGACAGAGAATTTGCTTTGATTTATAAAAAAATGTTTCAACGAAAATTCGAAGAAACACATTCTAGAGAAGAATTTTTAGGAATTGTTTATTGTAGTTATTTGAAATAATAAAAAACTCTAATTCTTTATTTTAATTTTTTTGAGTTTCTTTTTCTTCCCTCTTTTCGTTTAATTCTTTAATATTACTGAATGGATATGTACTATCTAGTGGAGAAACTAATTCTATTTTTTTAATAGTTTCTTCTTCTAAACCACCCAGAAAAGATATATTATCTTCAATAATAAAAGTTTCAATTACAATTTTTTTATCTTCGATTTCTTTTAATGAAATCATAGGAAATATAGTCTTTTTTTCTTCATAAATAGGTTTAAATATAGCATATTTACCTCTCAGCAAAGAATTACGACATATTTTATTTTCGGAAATTATTTTCAAACGTGTTCTTCTTTCAATATTATTAAAAAACATAGGCAAATATTCTATACGTCTTTGAATCATTTTCCAACTAACTTTAGACTTTTTATTATTCTTTATATTATATTTTAGTTCTTCGAGAGTTACTTTACCATTTTTTAATTTTTCAAAGCCTTTTTTACCTTTATATTCTCGACTATCTTTTTTATTGGCATACGCATGTTGTAATCCTAACATGTGAGGCAGTGTATTTTTATCGATTTTTACTTTAAAGGAAATGGTATTAGTTTCAACTTTTAGGGTATAGCCATTAAAATGTTCAAAATATAATGCAATTTCTTTTAATGTATAATCTTCACAATTTATTTTCATATTAACATCTAATAGAGGTATTTTCATTGTACTGCCTTTCTATAAAAAAAGCCCCATAACGAGGCTTAAATTTTACTGCTGTGTTCTGGATTGTATACGATGACAATCGGCATCGGTGTAAGATATTAATGTCCGCTACACGGATTACCGCCGAACACTCAAGCGATAACGGCATGAAAATGTCCTAAAACACAACCACCCGTCATAAACATTATAACAAAAATAACCATTTTTGCAACTGATTTTTTAACGAATTTTACTCTCATTTATATTTCTATACGCATTTTTATGTTATTTTACGTACTAATACGTTATTTTTACCATTATTATAAAAAAGTCCTAGGACCACACGGGCTACCTAAGACATTTTTATCATATTATGTTTAACTTAAATCAGTTGTGCCAATATTACCATTATTATCAGCTATCAAGTAATGTCCATTTACTAAAAACGTTTTAAGTCCAAACATTTCTAAGCAATTGACATCTTGTACGTCTTCTTTTAAATAATTTGAATACCTTTTTGTAAAATTTTCAATTTCAACTTCATTTAATTTTTTCAACATAAAAATCCCCCTCGATTGACATAATAACACGACCTTTTTACTAATTTTGTCGTTTTATGTCATTAGATTTAAATTTTTTCCAAATAAAAAAAAGGATAACCTCGTTATTGAAGTTATCCTTTTTAATTATACCAATTTTTCATATATGGAAAATATCTTGTTTGGTTATTTACATAGCCTTTTAGCCATTCAAAATTATTGGCTTTGCCTACATTCATCGTTATATTTTTTATAACTGTGCCTTTTTTGTATAAGATTTTTGACTTACTAAATCCATACCCTCCTACGCGTCCATAAACGTTCGTTGTAAGAGTTAAATCCTTTTCACTAGTATTTGTACTAGACTGTTCTTTTCTAATGCCAAAATAACTATAGAATGAAGTACAACAAGACTTACTCATAGACTTAGATTCGTCACCATACCATTTACGTGGTTTTGTGTCGATATGAATTAAACCTTTAGAATTCTCACTTCCACCACATCTGTAGCCTATTCCTTTATTATGTCCTAAATCTTCTAAAGCAAGACACACTTTGCTTGAAGGTATTCTTTTTCGGTTCTGATCTAAAAAATAACAATCCACAGCATAACCATTAATATGAGGACTAGTGCTTCCACTTCCAACGGATTTATTATGATTTACACATCTATGACCGCTATAAATGTTACAAGCACTAGCATTTAACTTACTTCGTACTTTTTCTAATAAATGAACTAAATCGGAATCTATTAAAATGTCATGTGCTTTCCCACATTTACATTTAAATTCGCTCACTTTGAAATGAGCGGATAATCTAGAAGTGTCATTGTATTTATAACTATTTATTGCCATAATTATTAACTTCCTTTCACATTAAAATTGCTTAATCCGTTCGCCCCTAAAGAAATTGCCATTGAACTTAAGGCATATAAAAAGACATCTATCAATTCAAATGTCTTTAATACATAATTTGTGATGCACATCAATACAAATGCTACTATAAAGCTCAAATACTTTGTTTTAATTTTTTTGACATATTTTACTTCTTTTATAAATTCAACAACCATAAAAACTGTAGTTACAAATGTTGCGTAAGTTGTTAAAGTTTCCCACGTAAAAAATTGTTCCATTTTATCACTCTCCTATCTCCATGAATCTATTTCATTTTTTAAATCATCAATAAAGGAGTTACCTTTTAATTTTTTGTAACTCTCATATTCTAAATACCAACTTTCTTTTTCGTAATATGGTATCCTTCTTACTTTTTTGTATCTGTAGTAAGTACTTACCATACTTGCTCGCAAAAGAGATTTAATGGCTTCGCTTTGTGTTTTATTTTCTTTTAAATAAAACTCTTTTTCATTCTTTATAGTTTTGACTTTTCCAACTAAAAAACCGAATATACCAGTAACGATACATCCGATTAATGTTGTTATTATTTTTTCTAACATATTCTTTAATCCTTTCTATGTTCCATGTACAGTTGCCCATGTACTCCATTTTCCATCAACAGAAAATCTCTCAAAAATTTCATGGCTATTAAAAGAAAAAGCTAATTGTTTTTTGTATGAAGCATTATGAACTAATTGAATTACATACCACCAATTGCTAACTGTAGTTCCACTTGGTGCATTTGATAATCCTTGACCCATAAAAAAGCCACATCTGGTACCACATGCTGTGTTCCAATCACCGCTCACTTGTAAACAACTTTTTCCATAACTTAAGATTTCACAAGTATCTTTGTCATATAAATGAGTGTAGACTTTAAACCAATCTTTACCAAAAGCAAAATTTGGAAAACCTACGTTGACATCTTGTTCTTTAGTTCCGCCATTTGTTAATTTATCAATTACTTCTAATTTGAATCTATAAGCATTTTGATAATTAAAATCATCTCCACAATCAATAACAGCTTCTTTGATTTCGTTTCCATTTAAAGTCGGATTGACAATCCCTCCTAAAGTCCAATCACTTTCAGTTGTCTTTCGATAATACCATTTCATCATTATTATGTTAGATACCGAACCAAAATTTTGATTAAAAAAAGACCCTTTATAGGTCATTCTCACTTCTGAACTAGTTTGGTCTGGATATCTTTGAGGATCTATTACAATTTGAGGCATAAAATATTCTACTAAACTACTTGCACTTACAATTGAAGAGGTGCTAAATCCTCTACTATTTGTTACTGTAATTGTAAAATCTTTTTTAGTTACTTTATTTAAGGTAACCGATGTTCCACTAAAAGTGGTTCCGTCTACACTTCTTGTAGAAATAGTACTCTTTGTGTCACCAGTTGATGTAGCTGCCTTTAAAGTAAGAGTAAGTAGTGCATTACTAAACCCTTTAATTATCTTATTTTCATTACCAGTAAGTGTCTTTGTTATTGAATTACTATCTTTAACTGTTCCACTTATACTGGGTCGACATCGGCTTTCTAAACAAGAAGCTGTTAGAGTTCCATAAGAAGTTCCTATCTTATCGTTACCATTATAAGTATATAAAGTAAAATTCCCTTTTTCACTTTTTCCACTAAAGTTATTATAAAATGACGCTGGTATATTAAATGGAATATTAGTGTTGCCAAATTTGTATTCGGTCGCTTGCAAATTCCCACTCGCATTAATATATCCTGCTGTTCCTAAAAAGCTCACATGAAGAGAATGAGTGAATCCACTGTTTGCCGGATTAAGGGGTATTGTGTAACTATCTTCTATATCTCCTGAAAGACTAGGACAAGCGGTAGCACGTGGTATTGTAGCGATTGTTGTTTGACCACTAGCAGTGATTGTTCCAGCACTTGTGCCTGTTGCTATAGAAGCACTATAACTAATTGTTTTTCGACCATCCGAATTATGTTGAATAACAAAATCGTAATGAGCTGATTTCGTTTTTACTGAACTTGGGAAATTAAAATCTATAGTTGCTTTTTGACCATCACAAGTAAAATTTAATTTTTTTGCTGGATTTGTTTCCCAATGTGTACTACCACTTGTTCTAGTAACTGTAAAAGTGATTCGTTGAGTCGTTCTATTATTAGCAATGTCTCTTCCAATTTCAGTACACGAAATGGAGTGACTTACTGCAAACCTTTGAATATCTAGTTTTAACATCTTACACCTCTATTCCACATAAAAAAATCCAGTTCCTATTCCTAAGACTGGGTCTTTAAATTCTTCTATCCTACAATGTGCGACTGTAAAATACTTCTCGATAATCATATTACGTGCTTTTACAATGGTTTCTTGCAAATCTTTATCATAGCCAGCATATAATAATACTTCTTTACTAATATTATCTAAAATACTCAAACCGAGACTGGACAAGGTACTATTGACTTCGGCATCAGTAGAAGATATATTTAAACCATTAATATCAAACGTATAACCAGTTTCTGTTTTAGTAATTGGTACACCATTTTGGATAGTCTGATTTAAAATGCTGATTCTTGCTTCACTATCTGTAATTTTTGCTAAAACTGAATTTATCTGTTCAATAAGAGTTTGTTGTAAAGCATAATTTCCTAATTTTTCATTGATTTCGAGGAAACCATTTTTCATTTCTGTTTTATTACTTTCAACTCCTAAATTAATTTCATTTGCTTTAATTTGTAACTGAGCATTTGTTTCTTCTTTTGTGTAAAACGCTTCATTAAAAGCATGAATTTTATGATATTTAATATCCGTTTTCGTTTCAATATCTTCAAGTAAAGTGAGATGATTTTCATTTTCAAACAAAGGAATTTTAGTAGGTGTTAAATGTATTGTCTCAGGTTCTTTTAAAATATAATAAATGGTTATTGGATTTTCTCTTAACCAATTTTTAAATTCTTCAATCGTCGTTGCGATTGTTGTAGATACAGAAAAAACGAAAGCATAATAGTTTCCTGAATTAAACAACTTTAAACCCTCACGTTCCTTTCCTGTTGATGTTGCTTTTTCATAATACGAAAAATGTGTGCATAAAAATTCGTCACCTACAGATGAACACTGAAATTCAATGTTTGGAATTTGAATATTGACTTGAATAAAATTTTCATTCGAATTATCTGGTGCCGTAAATGTTCCTGTAGTTCCATCTAAGATAATTTTTCCTATTCTTTTTTCTAAAACTCCTTGACTGGATTCTAAATCGTCTGATACTTCTTTTATAGAATTCAATTCGTAAAAAGAATCATGCCCTTCATGAATTTTAAGATTAGAATTATCTTCAGTAGTTAGAGCATTCATTCCGTGTCTAATCGCTAAGTAGTTATAATCATCTGGCACAGTTACTATTTCTGAAAAAGTATCGCTTTTAACAACTCTTGAAGTTCCGACACTTCCAATTTTAGGAATATCTTTATAAAAAGAAAGAACAAATTGTCTTTCATAATCGCTGACTAGTTTATACTTTTTTTTCGGAATAACTTTAATAAAATTAATATCAAAGGCTTGCGAAGGATCTTCCACAATTTCGCCATTTGCATTAATATTGCTTTTGTTGATAATGTTTAAAAAGTTAAATAAGTTAGGCTTGTTTATATCGACAAAAATTTCTTTTTCTTTATATCTTTCATAATCAGTAGATTTATCACCTTTCTCTAATTGATAAAAGTTAGTTATTGATTTTTCTTCAGTTCCCCAGTTACTCATTGTATTTGTTAAAATCACAATTTTGTAAGAATATAAATCTTTATTTATTTTTAGAGTACCGCTTAATTTGTTTTGAGTTGAATAATTTTTAACGGCATGAGTAGTTTTATTAGTTTCTTCTATTTGTAAAAATAATTTATCACTTATTTCTTTTTGAGAAATAGTATAATATTCGTTATCAGTTAAAATATCATCAATGGCCACTTTATCGGTTATACCGACATAATTAGAAGTTATTACTCCACTTGTTGTTACACTTCCGTCTTCATTAATAACGTTTGTTAGCCCATTCGAAGTATTTCTTAAAATTGCTTCGAGATTCAATAAATTCTTACTGGAAACTTTAATTTTTAACCAATTACCTTCATGATTTACATCTATACCTGTAGTTCCTTTTATTGTTTTTATTTCAATAGGATTTTTTGATGTAGGATTTCCATTTTGCTCACACTTACCAATTATGGTATAGTTGATAGCATCAGTTTCATAAGCTTCACTTAAACATAAATGGTTATTTCCCTTATTTGTGAGAATTGGAGTGTTTAGATCTTCTATTTTTTTTCTGTTTTCGGTTGTATCTTCTGCTAGAATTTCTAATTGTGCTTCATCTCGATTTAATCTAGTTTTGATTGATTTTATGTTTTTTTCATTTTCGTTAACAGATGTCTCCTCAATTTTTTTAGTATTTAAAACCGAATCATAACCGCCTCTAAATCCGCCATTGTAACTATATTCAAGTTGTGCAATAAAAGGATATAATTTATTTCCATTTCTAAATGCTATCGTATCTCCGACATTCACATTAGAATCAATAGGACATCTATCAATTTTAACTGAAAAAAACTCAAAGCCGTTTATTAAATTGTAAATACTTTCAACATCTGATTCTTCTGTAATGAACGGATTATCGGTATCTAAATATAAGGTGTCTCCAGTTTCGTTTCCATATTCCCATTTATCCACACCTATATCCCAAACAACTCTTGTTATTTTATGATACTCTCCTATTTTATAACCTAAACACGTATTAATATTTATCTCTGCTTTAATATCATTAGTGTATCTTACTAATTCTAAATTACCATCTCTATTTATTCTTGCAAAACCACCATTTAAAGTAGCAATAAAAGAAATATATTTTCTAGCCGAAATAGTACTATCATACCAAGTTACTTGTTTTTCTTTTAAATTAAAGTTTTTAGTTACTAAAGTGACACCTTTTTTACTACAAATATCTTCTAAAATTTCAAGTATAGTTACATAACCATTCTCGCTAGCATTAATTAACGGACTTGCGTCGTAATCAAATTCAAACTCCATCATTTTGTCTGAAAGGTTTATTATGTCTTTGCTACCATTTGAATCGTTAGAGTCATCATAATAAACATCGGCATAGTTGCTATCATCGAGGTTTATTTTTACATTATCAAAGTCTTTTACATTAGCTTTTGCATTTAATACAATTTTAAAAGTATTTGAAGGCACACTACCTAGACAAAAACTTTTATCAAATAAAATAAAAGATTGTGATAAACCTCGGTAGTAATCCTTATCAACTTCTACGCCATCAAATATCAGTTTTATCATTGACCATCAAC
Organism: uncultured Caryophanales bacterium; assembly: GCA_947648915.1. Classification (GTDB taxonomy): domain Bacteria; phylum Bacillota_I; class Bacilli_A; order RF39; family UBA660; genus UBA5026. Next base: position 12,135 of record CANSPQ010000017.1, read on the forward strand.
CTTCTTTTTTTGAACCAAATTAAAAGACAAAAGATAATCTCCTGTCTCTAACATTTCAGCACTCTTTTTAGAACACCGCATTTCAAGTTCCACATACTCAGTTCCAAATACTGGATTTTTTGCTCTCACATATAAAGGATTATTTTTTAGTTTAGGTAAAAGAGTTTCTATTTGTTCTTCGGTTAAGTAATTGTATGAAAAATATAACTTACTCCAAGACTTACTTATCACTTCATCTATTAAGTTACCTTCGTTTATTTCACGGTAACTATCATTATCTAAATCTTCCCAATCAATTTTGTAAGAAGAAGGTGTAGGCATTGTTTCATAAGTTCCTGTTTTATTGGTTTTTAATTGCCATAATATCATTACCCTATATCCCTTCCTAACTGTCGACTTTTTCTGTTTCTATAATTAGAAGAAGCACGTCCTATATCATCTTCGCTTATATATGCGTTCATCTCTTTATTTTCAAGAGTTTCTTTTAATTCGTAAATTGCTTCTATGATTTCTTCATCATGTCCGCCACTTATATTGCTTGTCATAGGATTATATTTTGCTGGTACTATCATTTCTCCTTTATGAACCATTGCTAATTGGTCGTTAGGAACATAATTTGTACCAACATCAAAAGAATTTATTTTTGAAATCACGCTTCCTATTGAAGCTCCACTCATTCCCAAAACACTTAATGCACCTGTGCCTAAAGAACCCATTCCTTTAAAGAAATTAGTCAGTCCTTTTTTAGCGCCTGTTGTGTCACTTTCAACTTTCAATTTTGCTACATAATTTCCAAGAACAAAACCACCAATAATAGATTTAGCGTTGTCTACTTCTGTAGTATCAGTTTCAACTCCAATTTGTGCTGTATAATTAGCCTCAGCTATAGCTCTTATTTTTTCTTCTTCTAAACCGATTTTCTTATAAATTTCATCATAGGCTACTCCTTGATATAACAAATTATTATAAACTTCTTCGGTTGCATCTTTATATCTTGCATTTATATTTTCTAATTCTGAAGTATCTCTTCCTTCTTGTTTTAATTTTTCAATAATTTTATCATTTACTTCAACTTGATTATATAAGTTTCCTAATAAGATTATTTGTTCATCATTATTAAGTTTCCCTAGTTGATATATACTAGTAAGTTTATCCAAATTAAGCTCTGAATTTTTTACAACAGTTTCTGCATTGTCCAAATATTTATTACTTAAACCTAAAATGTCGTTCCAAAAAACTGACCCTTGTTTTAGTGCTTCTAAAGCTGCAGTATTATTTACTTTCATAGTATCATAAATATTCTCTAAATTAGGATTAGTATTCAACCAATTTTTTTTGGCTTCAAAGCTACTTTTTCTTATTTTTTCGCATTCATTATATATTTCTTTTAACTCATTTATAACATTCATCACAACAAAACCTATTGTAATTATCCCTATCCCTTTTATTCCATTCAGTGATGCTGTCATTCCATTTAACCCTTTACTTTTATTTCCTATAATATTAGCAATTCCATTTTTTAATTTATTTCCTAGAAAAATTGCAAATAACGTAGTTAATATTTCTGGATGTGCCAAAGCATAATCTAACATAGGTTTTAAGGCATAATTCCATAATGGTTGCACCGCTTTCCATATTGCTTCAAAACCAGTCTTTACATTTTCTAAAAAGCCATAAATACCTGTTTTATTCATCCAGTTTTCTACTTCTTCTATTTTCTTATAGAAATCATCTAGGGCTTTCATATCATCCTTAATACCACCTGCAAGACTTCCTTTACTTGAACCACCGATATTAGTTATTTCATCGAATCCAGCAAGTGTTTTATGTAGTTCTTTTGCTTGTTTCACCGAATTTTTTAAATTAGTAGTTGTTAAATTTGCTAATGCGTTAAATCCTGTAAAGAATTGAATTACTTTAGCACCAAAGATTACACCATATTCAATATATCCTACTATCTTTTGAACTATAGGAAGCATCATATTCCCTAAAGCCGAATTTAAAACATTTACTCTTGAATTTAAATCATCATTTAAAGATAACGCATTACCAGAAGCACGACTAATTAAACTCCAAACTGAATGAACACTAAATAAAGAAAAGAGCATTTTCTTGGTAGAACTCGCTCCGTTATTCATAGTCCTTTCAAAATTACGTCCTAATTCACTAGTATTCTTAGTAACATTACTTGTAGTTTGATTTAGTCTTTTTGCTTCGTTAGTAGCACTCTTTAAACCATTATCTAATGTTTCGGCATTCTCACTCGTTTTTGTTAAGTCATGATTTGTTAATTGAACATATTTATCTAATAGTTGAGTATTCACATTCGCTCCATTTAACAAAGAAAGTTCACTATCATCTACATTAATTTTAATGTGAGTATTGGTGTATTTTTGAAAAGTATTATTTGTAAGTTCTATTTGACTTAATAAGTTGTTTAAACTTGTTTTAGCCTGTGAAGTATCAATCTTTCCCACTTTTAAATCTGATAAAACATTTTTTATTTGACTTTGATAGTTTTTTATTTCCGTACTTTGTAAATCTAAACTGAAATCTTTGGCAGATATTTGTGGAGGTAAACCGGCAAAATTAACTTTTGCTTTTTGCTCTATCATTTTTGCTTGTGCACTTGTTGTATTAATTACATCTTGAAATTTTTGGTTATAATTTTTAGTAATTAAATCGAGTTCTACTCCATAAGTTTCCTTTTCGCTCATCCTATAATGCCTCTCTTCCTCTTAGCAACTTTTTCTTTTAAAAAATCAGGCATTGGAATACCTTTTTTTGGTGGATATAATTCTGGCATAGCCTCTTCTGGACTTGTTGGAAATTCTTTTATTAATGGATGTCTTACAAAAGAAGAAACTCGCCATATTTTATAGGCGAGTCCTTGTCTTCTTTGAATAATTGTTTCCATAAGTTCTTCTAAATCCATCTCATACATATCTTTATATAAAAGGTCTAATTTAAGTCCACTCTTATATAAAGATTTTATATACTTTCCATAGAATCCAACATTCTCTTCTTCATTTTTTCTTCCATCATTTCTGTTATTTCCTTGGTTTCTTCCCACTCCTTTTTTGTTAAAAAACCGGAAACAACTAAAGTTTCGTAAATGATGTCTTGAACGATTTTTTTATAAGTCCATCCAGCACTAATTAATTCATCATACAAATTGCATGCTTCTTCTTTCGTAAAGTTTTCATTTTCAAATTTTCTAGCATATAGGAGTAGGTTTATACACATAGTTACATCCTCATTTTGAACATATTTTAATATAGGCATTTTTACTTCTGCTTCTAAATTTACACAATCAACACTTCTATATTTAAAATTAATTTTTCTATTATTTAAATCAATAGTATAACTTTTCATTTATTTTCCTCTTTTCTATTTTTTTATTTCTGTAATTGTTAAATCTGGATATTTATATTCAAATAATTTCTTTTTCAATAAATACACATCCGTTTTAAATCCTTTTGTATCTTCTACAATAGTTTTATTTTGTTCCATGTTAATAACCAAAATCAGCGATGTACACTGTTTTACGATAAGTTTTATTATTTTTTTTAAAAATAGGTATTAATTCATAAGATGGTTTTAAGACTAAATCTTTAATGATTCCTTTTTTCTCTAAAAACTTTAGCTCTAAGTATCTTTTTGCTTCTAGCTTACTATCAAACTTAATTCCATCAATAATTGTCTTTATATTGTGATATTTCATATATAAAAAAGTGCCTAGGTACATTTAAACCTAGGCTTCCTTTCTAAGATGTAATTGTTGGAAGTTTTCTAACTGGCTCACTAATTGGATTATGATACATACTGAATCCTATTAAGTCTCCACTTTGACCTTCTTTAATGCTTGTTTTAGTTTTACTTCTGTATTCTACAGTAATACCGTTAGCGTAAGTGATTTTCCAATCATCAATTTCTCCAGCGTCTTCTAAATCGCTTGCTAATTTAATATTTGCTTCAAGGCTTGGATCTTCCATATTAAATTCGTAGGGAAGTTTTACTGCTGGCATTAATCCATATTGTTCTGTTTCATATTTTGTATTGTCTAAAGTGGTTGTGCTTATCGAATTTGGCTCTCCACCAATTGCGGGTATTTTTAGTAGCCCTGGTATTTGTTTCCAAGTTGAACCAGACTTATACTCTAGTTTTGAACCGTTATAACTTGTATAACTTTTATTTTCATTATTCTCATTCATAATAAATTATCTCCTTTTCTATATTAATTTCTTAAATTTATCATTGTATTTAGCGTTAGCCGTAATTTGAATCTTTCGTATTCCATTTTCCAAACTAACATCTTTATAACTAGTTTTGAAATTCATTTTCTTTAAAACCTGTATTATTTCTTCTTTGGCGTCATCAACAATTTGAAGTGTATCTTCATTTGTATTTTCTTTTCTTGTAACAAAACCTAGAAGGCTTGCTCTCATTTCATAATTATTATCAAAATCACTCTGGACATAATCACTCTGTAATTGATAGCCAAAATAAGTAGTACCATTTTCTATAATGCTATCTGGAACGAAAGGGCCACATTTAATAGTTTTAATTTCTTTTAAGTTACTTTGAATATACTTTCTCATTTCTTCATAGCCTCCTCAATTTGGTCCATGTAATAAGATTTATTTTTATTTAATGCTGGTAAAAAGTGAGGGCGTGCTATCATACCTTCTGTAGTTACCCACATGTGTAAATATTTATCGTAATAACACCATGGCGTTAAGCGATAACCATAGCCATGGTCAAAAGTATTGCTTATAGCACCTTTTATTCCTGTTCCCCATTCAAGCAAGCACGCAAGTGGCACTTTTGCCCACTTAGGATTATCTCCACCTACTGGCAAATCACTATAAATTGAAGTTGTAATTTTATCTTTTGTAATTTCGGTTTCACTTATCTGAATACTAGAAACATATTCCCCACTTCGTACTGGAGCATCACTTACAACATCTTCCCAAATTTTTTTAGCAGTCTTTCGTTGTGCTTCAATGAGATTCTTTTTCTTACGTTCCAATTCATTAAATAAATCTACACTTAACTTGCTAATATGTTTCATAATCGCTCGATTTCTACCTGATAAGAATTAACTGAAATAATTTTATAAAACTTATCTTTGTAAAAAATAAAGTAATTGCTTACATTGTCTTCTACGTTGTCTACTTTAGGTTCTAAGTATGTTTCTAATTCATTTCTTAAACTAGTTAATCTTTTCATTTTTTTTATATTTGCACCATATATACTCGCATTTATATCGTCTTCTATCTCTTGTACTTTCACATAATAAGGATTAATGTCTTCATATTTTCCAACAATTTGTGAACCGTTAGTCGTTTCAACATATATTCCTTTTTTCAAGTAGATTACTTCATAATCAATTATCATGGTAAAAGCCTCAATCCTGCTTTAATAATAGATTCAGCTAAAGTCTTTTCTATATTTTCTAAACTAACACTTTTACCTGCTTGACTTAAGGATTTTAACCCTTCTGTGCCACGACATAAATACGATGCTCTAACCGCTTTTTTTATATATGGAATTAAACAACTTCCGTTTTCTTCACTTCTATTAGAAGTTGAAAAGGCAATCTCCATCATATCTTCGATTTCATCTAAAATAATTGACTCATCGCCTTTTTTGAATAAGATACCTAAGTTAGCTATAACTTGTTTTTTTATATCTTCTTTCACAAGATTGCCTCTCTTTCTTTATTCTTTTGTCTTATCTTCTTTAGGTTTGTCTTTTTGTTTTGTCTTATCTTCTTTAGGTTTGTCTTTTTGTTTTGTCTTATCTTCTTTAGGTTTGGCTTCTTTTACAATTTCAACTAATTCATAATTTGAATTATGAGAAAAAGCGAACCTTTCAGCATAAGAGTTCGCTTCTATTAATTCATCTGTTCTTTTATCTCTAAATGTCATAATTAACCTTTTGAAATAATACGAGCAATAGCAATTTCTCTATGATTGTAATAAGAACCATCTGTACCTTTAACAATATCCCAGTTTGCACCATCTGCAAGTTCTTCATCTGTTGGAGAATCTGTTACTTGATTAGCCATTAAATAAGACATGCCGTGTGGCATAAAAGACTTTCTTTGACGTTGATATAGATAATTTCTATCGTTATCAGCATCTCTATCAATTTCATGCGGAACTTTTGCTCCTAAATCTTCGTAATCAATAGCACCTTTACCCAATACATAAGTGATGTAATTTGTTACACTACTTGTTAACTCGTAATAATTTCCAATATCAGCAACTTTTGGCTCTTCTACTTCACTGTAATTGCCATCATTGTCTTTAACAAAATAAGTTTTAGTATTGTTAAGTGCTGTATCTGTAGTTTTTGCGTAAGTATCAATAGTTTCATAAGTTATATCATCATACTCAACTATGATTTTACCGTTCCAAGTGTACATATTTAAGTCACGCTCAATACCATTTTCGGTAAACTTTAGATTAGTAATTAATTTTTTATTTTCTAAGTTAGAAGCAACCATAGAATTCATAACTGATAATTTAAATATTCTTCTACGATCTCCACACGCTCTTTGTAAAGCAATATTTTGTGTTTCTTCACTAATTGTATTATTTGTTTCACTCGTAATATCGTATGTATGTTTATTAGCGAATTCTAAACCCTTTTTAGTAGTGATGCTAAAAATACCTTTGATAATTTGCATCAAAACATCTTCCCAAGCAGTATCCCAATAATCGCTCGTTTGTGCTGCAATATCATTCATGAAATCTTTGTTTGTCATATCAAAAGTAAAATCATCTTCAAAGAATTTATCTTTTCTACCAATTGCAACAACTCCTTGTTTATAGGTATTTAAAGTTTTTGCTTTATCATACTTTGTAACTCCATCATAATTAACTGGTTTTCCTTTTAATCTGCCAATCATTGGAATAATTCCGTATTCACTACCCGTTTGCGATTTTAATAAATTTTTAATCCTTCTATTTGGTTGTAAGACACCTGATTTGATTAATAAATTTAATCTCTCTTGAGGTATGGTGTCATAATATGCCCCAAAAGCTTTTTTGTTAAAATATTTGTCATTAAAAATACCAACATCCTCGCTTTCAGCAAAACGTTGGATATTCAATTTAAACTTATTGTTCATTTTCTTTCCTCTTTCTTTTTTTAATTTTCTTCTGGGTGTTTTTCATAATATTCTTTAAAATCTTCATAACTTTTACAGTCTTCAAGACTTTTAACAGAATTTCTTCTTTCACCCACTTGTGGAGTAGGTTCTTTTGAATATTCGTTTATGGCATTTTCATAGATTTTTTTACTTGCATTTGAAAAAATATCAATTTTTACATTGATACTTTCCGCCGTTTCTTTCATATAATCTAGAGTTTCCATTAAACTAGAATCTACTCCTTTTTCTCTAGCCTGCTTGATAGCCTCATCTTTAAGTTTGTAAGCATTAAGTTCAGATACAGCTGAATCTCTTTCCTTAGATACTTTTTCATACTCATAAGATTTCTTTTGATTTTCATCCATTTGAGCCAATTTTTCACTTTCCGCTTGTTTGGTTTGAACTTCTTCTTCCCACTTACTTTTTGCCTTTTTAATAGCAGTTTCTGTAGCTTTTGTTATTCTTTTATCAAACTCACTTTTGTATTTTTCATCTTCTAATATTTCATCAAAAGATAATTCTTTTGACTCTTCTTCAACTACTTCATCATTTTCACTTTCAGCAAAGCGTTGGATATTTAATTTGAATTTGTTTTCCATACTTTTCATCTCTCCTTTGCCACCTTAACGTTTACCCTCAGCAAAATGCCTTATGCCACCATTAAGTTTGCCTTTTTTCAAACAATTCAATGTTGCTAGTCCTACGTTGCTATGCCACACGAAAAAAACCGATATTTCTATCAAGTTTCATATAAAACATTTTTTTAATCAACGTCTCTGTATTCGACGATTCCACAAATTCCACATACAAACTTTTCTTTTGCTTCTGACATTAGTGTATCTGGATTTAAAACTGGCGTAATTCCTTTTGACTCAAAAATATGATTTTGATTTGTTTCCTTTTCTACAATAAAAGATTCTCCACATAATTCACATATTCCAATTGTTTTTTTGCAATAACCATCGGTTGTATTTAGATAGGCATTTGCTGTCCCAAATTTTAATTTATGAAAATGTTCATCACTTTTTTTCAATTTCCAATTTCCATCGTTAAAATATTTTTTGTTGAATTCTTTCATTTTTCTCTTTCCTTTCCATAATAAAAACACTCTAATCTCGAGTGCTTTTTTCGTTTTCTTTTACTTCTAAATCTTTTAGAAAATCAGGTATATCAAATTCAATTTTTTTATCTATTGGTCCTATCAAACCGGGTTTATTGCCAAAATAATAATCTCCCATTCTTACTTTAAACCTATCACTATCGGATAACTCTTTATATCTTTCTCCTCGTTCTTTATCATTTGGTAACCTTAACCAATCTTCAAATGTTAGCATTGTTCTATTTCCTCCAAATCTACTAGTATCTTATCATTTTCCTTTTTTATTGTCATTAATTTAAATTTAGTATTTCTAGGAAATAGAATTTCTCCTCCACCTTCATCATTTTTTAAAGATATATCTCTTCCAGTAATTGATTTTATAGTAAATTGTAATTTCATATCTTCATCATAAATTCCTTTAGAACTAGACAAAAATTGATTCCACCCTCCAACTCTATTTTCGTTATCAAATACACTTAGTATTTTGTTTAAATGTCTTTGGTTATCAAAATTAACACTTCTATGAACTATTCCTTTATATTTCGGAATAAATTCTAAAGCACTATCCAAACTTTTTTTTAAATCTTCTTGTTTTAATGTTAAATTTTGACTTTCTCTTAACGCTTCATTAATTTTAAACGAATTCGAAGAAATATAATCTATAACAGCATGTTTTTCATCATCTAAAAGTTTGTCAAACCATGTTCCTTTAAATATCATTTCTCTTAACTCATCTGCACTCTTGTCTATTTGATAAGTTAGCGTGCTATGGCACCAGTGGAAATGTTTTGTTATGGGTGGCATATTTATTCCTACTACTAATCCCATAACATCTATTTCTTGTACCGCTAAGTCTTTTTGCGTATCTCCATAGGGTCTCTTAAATACATTTCTTTTTTCAGTATTGAAAACCATTCCATCCATATAAGAACACATTTCGGTAACGTGTTCACAATGGTCTGAAATAAACTTAATTTCCGCATTATTACCTTCACTAGTCTCTATATAAGCCATATTACCTAAGGCTGTAACATACTTATCAAGTCCACCACTATATTTATCATTGTTAATACAAATTAGTTTATTTCTTTGTTTTTCAAGTTGTCTCTGCATGAAATCCGAATAAATATCTAATTCTTTGTTTTGTTGTAAAGATATAAGATATTGTTTTTGTATTTCTTGCATATTGGTTAAATAAAGTGCCTCTAAATAATCACCAAATATTATTCCGTCTACTAATGCTTTATTAAAACTATCTAAAAAAGAATGAGGTATCTTTTTCTCATTCTTTTCTAAATCGCGTCTTCCTTGATTATAACAATCTTGACTCACTTCTTGAAATAAGTTATTTATTTCATCGTTAACACTTTGAAATTCTTCCATAAATGTACCATATAGAAGTATTTCTATTAAATCTCGATAGTTTATATTGTACTTATTTAACAATTCTATACGATACTTAAAATAACCTTTAAAAATACCTAACTTTTTCCAATCATCGATTTTTCTTTTTAGTCTTTCTTTATCTGATGTTTTTATTGTCTTATTTAAATCATTATAAGGTATATTATAATATTTAAATATATCTTGGATTTTATCTTGAGTTTTTTTATTTTGTTTTTTATACCAAAATTGAAACTTTTTTAATTCATCTCTAGTAAATTGCCATCTTTTATTAATAATTTCTTGATTCATGAACACACCTACTTATTCATTCGGGGGAGTTCATTTATTTTTTTCTCTTTATCTTGAGTCTTTTTATCTTGTATCTTAGGTTCTTTTTCTTGGCTCAAATCTTCTTGAGGATTTTTCTTATTAAATTTTTTTATGATTTCTTGATTTTCTGTCATATTATCTTGTGATTCGGCTTTTTTCTTGGCTATTTCGTTTTTGGCATCCAATTCTAACCCAGAAATATTTATTACTGTTTCTGTTGGTAATATATCTTTCATTTGAGTTGCAATATTAACCAAACTTGCTTTATCACTAGGCATATTTTTTTGAAGAGTAATTTCAACATTCCTAAAATCATATTCTTTTCTCTTATCTTTGTTGAATTTATTAAATATAAGTTCCCATCGTCTAGTTAAACCCATTTTAAAATCACTTTCAGCATCTGTTACTAATTGTTGCAACGCAAAGAATTTCTTTTCTAACGCACTGTTATTATCGGCTTGTGTGAACCCTAAATCAGTCATATTCGGAATAAAGGAACATAAACAAATTAAATCCATTAATGTTTTTTTATGATTTTGTAAAGCACTATCGTTTACATTTTTAATTAACCAATCAATGTCTCCTTTTTCAATGCCGCTATCAAGATAAACTACTTTGGCTTTTAAATTATACTCGTCTTCTTTTATTCTTGCTGGATTAATTGTAGGAACTCCATTTTTTGTAATTACTTTTTTATTTTCAGGTTTATAACCAATCATTTTTAATTTTGCTTCATCATTATATTTAAAAGTATTTCTTGAATTTTGAATAACCTCTCTATAAGCATTGATTAGACTTAAAACACTCTCAAATATATTTAATCCGTGTTCGTTTTCCATGGCTATAACTGGAATATCATCCCATTTTTGAGGCTCATACTTTTTTCTATCTTCAATAAATAAAGGTTTCTCTTTATATTTTTCTTTGTATTCTTCTGTTCCAAATAATTTCCTTTTTTCAGGTGTATCATTATAATATCTTTTGCCTGTAATTGTTGTTAATTCTACCATATTTTGATACTCACCGTTTGCAAGTGTAGTTTCAATAATTCTATATAATCCTATTAAATTTCTCGGTATAGAATAATCCCATATTCCAACAGTTTCTAAAGCATCGCTTTTCGAGTAAACTATTTCACTATTTTCATTTTTATAAAGTAATTCATAACTAGCTCTTTTTACGAAATAATCAAATGCCAAACTAAAATATTCTTTCCCATCGTCGTTGTAATCTGTAACATGCTTAATGATATATTCCATTTCACTTACTTTTTTTTTGTCATTTGGTTTAGAATCAAATAATTCTTGGTTTAATTTATCTATATCTTTGTCGTAGGCTTTTACTTTATATATTGGTGGTTTACCAGCAAAGTAGCCGACCCCCATAACAGATAAATATCTCGCTAAAGGTAGTTTTATATTTTCATCACTTAAACTTGCTATTTCTTCATCAGTTAACTTTTGTCTAAATTCTTCATACAATCTTTTTCGATTATCTAATTCATTTTTTGCCTTAAAAAAAATAGCTGTTATGCTATTTTCTTCTTCTAATTTTTCTTTGCTATATCGTATCATGGTTTTTACTCCTTCCTATAAGAATGAATCATTTTCCATCGTCATTGTTCTTCTAGGTTCATACAACGACAAAACAAGTGCATCCGCTCTATCTGGCGAATGTACTCCTCTTTTTTTCATATCTTCTTTTTTTTCTAATCTAATAGGACCATCACTTTCTATAAAATATTTTCTGTTAGTCAATTGATTTATTAATTCATCATCATTTGGGATACTTAATTCTTTATTCAATAATTTAGTTCTTAAATTACCCCACATTAAACCAGTTGAATTGTAATACTCTACTGGTTCATCATAACTAACTTTCCCGCCTTTTCCTCCGAAATGACATTCTACTGTTTGAGCATTTAATCCTTTTTCACTAATTACTTCAGTTAATCGGTCGTAAACTCCAACTCCTAAACCATCACAGTCTATCTTTACTTTAATTGTAATATCAGGATAATCATTATTTAATTCTTTGATTATATTTACTATTTGTCCAGTTAACCGCATTGTGTCATTATGTTTAAATGTTTCTAGTCTATCAGTTTTCTCCTTATTAAGTGTTATAGCAACAACACTTTCATCATCTCCAAAACGAGCAACATCCACACCTAAATCAATGGTATAAACTTCTTTTATTTCTTTTTCTTCCGTATTAACCATCTCCAAGGTAATGAAACTATCTGGATTGGCTTTAGGAAATTCTCCAGCAACACGCACTCTATAAACATCACTATCTATACCAAACATATCAATAATCATTTGTACGTAATTTTTATCTACTCTTTCACATTTTGAACCGTCAATTGTATGTGTTTTGTAAAGGCTTCTTTTTGAAGTATGAGATTCATAAAAAAAGCCAACTATTTGAGTTGGATTTCCACACATTAATAATTTTGCATCTTTGGTAGACATAGAGCCTAATACTGGTTCGAATACTATATCAGGTACACCACTTGCTTCATCTATAATAATTAGTAAGTGTTCAGCGTGTGTTCCTTGTAAGGCATCTGGTTTATTACTCGTTCTTGCTATGGCGAACCATTCTTCTTGAGAACCTTTTAAATAGATTTTTTCGCTAGTCCATTCAAAGTCATTATCTAAACTTTTATTATTTCTTTTCCATTTGCTTACTTCCGCCCAAAGAATATCATGTAATTGATGTTTTGTAGGTGCTGTACATAAAATTTTAGGATAAGGTCTTGTACTTATATACCACCATATAATCCAACTTTCTAATGCACTCTTACCAACTCCATGACCTGATTTAACGCTTACCATTTGGCTTTCGGCTACATCTTGCATAACTACTTTCTGTTCTTTGGTTGGTTCTACTTTTAAAATGTCTTGAGCAAATTCTATTGGATGATCTATGTAGAATGCTATAGCCTTACTTTTCATTTCTAACTCTCCATGCTTTTTCTATCTCGTCTAAATAATTATTCTCATTTGAATTATTTCCATTATTAAGTATATCGTTTACATCTTTAAGTGCTGAACTTAATTGCTTTATACCACCCCTATCAATTATAGAAAAGAACTCTTGTATTTCTTCGTTTTCTTCTATTGTTTCTTTGCTAGGTTTACCTAATTTATAATCATATTCAACCACTTTAGTTTTTTTAGTATTTCGTGAAAAGTATTTATTTAGTTCTTGTAACGATTCATTTATCTTGTTTAAAAGTTCTTCGGCAGTATCTTTTATATTAACAATTTTCTTAGCTTCTTTTTCTGATTCTTTCTCGATTACTTTTTCGATAACTTTTGAACTCTTTTTGCACTTTTTTTGAACTTTTTCTTCATTCCAACCTTTAACATTTTTTTGAGTACTTCCATTTCTAGGGATTTTTTTATCTTTTAAGAACTCACTTACACTTTTATACTCTCCTAAAATATATTCTTTTTTTAAGTTTTGCCAATCATATTTTGACACACTCCTTCACCTACTTTGTTTTTTAATATTCTATAAACGTTAATTTTTCAATATATATTTTTTCATTATCATTATTTCTTTGATATTCATATCCGCTTATATAATATTTAGTATTATCTAAATAAAATTCATTTGTTTGATTTAAAAAATTATTCATATATTCAACACTGAATGTTTCATTTTTTAATTCAATAATATTTTTATATTTACCAATTGTATACCAACAATAGAGTTCTTCATCATCTATAAACAATTTAGCAGGAACAATTATTTCGTCAAATCCTAATTCTTTCATTTCAGAAACTTCGTTTTGGTCATATTCTAATTTCATATCAATTCTTTTAGGAAGTACTGAGTATTCTTTTGTAATATCCCATTCTGATAATGTATCAGGTTCTATATTTCCTAAAAAATTTATTTTAGTTATTTTTTTATTCCAATCTACTGCAATATCTTCGGCTCTATTTTCTAAATCTCTAGCCATTTGTTTTATTTTACTGACTAATTCTTCCTTACTATTTATCATTTTGCACTCCATTTAATTGACTCTATAACTTTATGCGATAAATCCGATATCACACGAATATTATTAGAAATAAAATTACATATAAATTCTACTCCGTAATTTTCTATCGTTGAGCAGCCACATTCATCTAACATAGCATGAACAATTTCATGAGTTACCACTTGTTCTAATTGTTCTCCTACTAAAGTGTTAAGTATAGATATTTTTCTACTTGGAAATTGGGTTAGTCCTAAAGTATCTTCTCCAAAACTATTCATATTCATTTCATCTTTTAAAACAACTTCCCATTTATGATTCATTATTTCTACTTGCATTTTCAATTTCCTCTTTTTCTTTAGAATTTATTTTTTTTACAGCCTTTATTTTTTCTAAATAAGACCCTTTACTAGAATTAAGTTCTACTATAGAACCTTTTGTATAACTTTTTCGTTCGTCTTTATTGAAGTAAGTTTCAACTAATACTTTATATTTTTCTTTTGTCATTTCTTCTCCTCATTTCTATCGCACTCTTTCAAATAATCTATATAAGCAATCGCATCGTCTTTTCTATCGAATGTCTTAAGTACTCTACAAGTTGGTAGTAAGTCTCCTTTTTCATCTGTCATTGTGTGCCATTCTTTAAGTCTTACATAAAACTTTGTAGAGTTACTTATTTTTCCATAACAATATTTACTCATTTGTTAATATCACTCAATATCATTATTTCCTTGCCATAAGCCTTAGCAACTTCATATTCAATACGGCAGCCTCTTGCTTCTTCCCATCCATTCATAAAAATGACTATGTTTGCTTTCGACATTGCTTCAATAGACTTTGCTAAATAATATATCGGTGACTCATCTCCAAAATCAAATATGGTATCAATAACATCATAATTTCTGGCCTTACACCAAACATTAATCATGTCTCTTTCTTTTTTTATATCTTCATCGTTTTTTCCTCTCATAGGTTGACTAATAAATGCTTTTATTTTCATTTTCTTTCTTCCTCTCTAATTTAAGTTCCATCTCAGTTGTTTCAATTTGACTTTCTAGTATTTCTTTTTGTTCCATTAAAAAAGAAAGCAACCATTCTAATTGCTCTCTTCTTGTTAATTCTCTTGTTTCATTCATGACTCTTTTTCTGTCCAATATTTTCTATAATCTGGATTATCTAGTTTTTTCATTAATCTTTCTTCATAATCATTTGAACGACGTTCCAATTCTTCTAGCCTTTCTTGATTTTTTTCTTTTGTTTCTTCATCACCATTTTTTAATTTAAAAATTTCCTCACGCATTTCCAGTAATTCTTTAAACATTACCTGGTCTCCATATAAATGTTCCATATATTAACCTCATTTCTTTTTTGCTCTCTATTCTATCTTATTTTCGGTTACAAATCTAGGACTTTTGTTAGAAAGAAGATATGATTAGTTTATATAAAGAACACTTATCATTTTGCCTAGTCTTGTAACCAAGAATAAAAAAAGAACCTATTTCTAAGTTCTAATTGCCATCATTGGAGGTCCAATAGAAGATTCGAACTTCTATAATAAATGCTACTCGTTTCGAACCTTTCGCACCTATCTCAGCCATTATCACTTTAATATTACGTACTATTAAATATATTTAACTCTAATGGACCATAAGAATAATCATTGCTTACTGGTACAACAATTAAAACCTCTATAAATCCCAAACTATGGGTAAAGGACTAATTGTATCTTAATTGATACTATACCAATGATATATACTATTGCAATAGATTTTATCTTTCCATAACTTTAAGATATAACTGGGTTACTATATCATCAGTATACTACCAAATAAGGTAGCACTATCCCGTACCAATAGGGATAATTAACAAACAATTTGAAATGTTCGAAGATTGAATATTAGTGCTATTTTATAAGCACTGTACTAAAGACATGAGGTTAAACTTTTTCGGTTCTATCTTTAACCGCACCATCATTCATACCCTTAGTACACTACCTATAAAAGGTAGCACTCGATTAAAGAGGGTTTAATCGTCATGAGAATTCTAATTATTCCCATGATACTAATATAGCACACTTTAATGGCTCAAAGTGGCTCATGTTACAAAAAAAGTGGCTCAAAACGGCTCATCTTCACTTGACAAGGTTATTAACCACAATTATCGTATGGAGTTCTCCCTTTATATTCGGCATAATATCTTTTAACTTGACTAATTGAAAAGTTCATTTCTTTAGCAATTTCATCATTTTTCTTTTTTAGATATTCTTTTAAGAAAGCAATGCAAAGTGCTGGTTCAGTTAATTTAGTTCGATTTATTTCATTATCAACAATTCTTTCATAGTCAATTCTTGCTTGTCTTAAATCAAGCCATTTAGATACTCTTTCATCTTTAGAAATAATAATATTTAAATGTTTATCTGCACTTGAAAAAGAACATTGTGTCATTACATCTTTTAATTTGCTAGAACTTATATCGTAAGTAGTGGCTATTTGTTTCTCTAATAAATCAATCCTATTATTCACTTTGTTTAATTCATTCCATGCTTCTACTAATGTTAAATCTTGTTTATTTATCATCCCTTACCTTCTTTCTGTTTGTGGAATTTATTTTTAATAATTTTGTTCATGAATTACAATTCCAGGTATTACAATTGTCTTATTTTTTATTTCTCTCAATTCAAGATTTTCAGTAAATGGAGGAAGTTCAGTTTTCTTATATACTGGAATATGAAATCTCTCTTTGCTATAAACGTCCACCGTTCCAAACTCTTCTAAAATACTTTTAATCCACTTTATTAATTGTTTATTTTCTTCTAATAAAAGAGTGCTACATTGTGCTTTTTCACAAATTCTTTTATAGGCTTCTACACTATTTTGCTCTTTAATAATACCCTGTTCTAAAGAATGTATTTTATTTTCTAATTGTACAATTTTTTTCTTGTTAAATAAGTCCATATTTCCTCCTAAAATGGTAAATCGTCAGGGTTCAATGCGATTTCTTCTCCAAAATCTTTATAAGGATCATTCTCCGTTGTGCTGTTTTGTTCTACAGAAGTTTGCTGAGGTTCTGCGACGTTTTCTGTAATAGATTTCTTACTTCCTAAATATATAACATTATGTACTAACACATAAGTCTTGTATCTATTATCTCCATTATTATCTTGGTATTGGTCTACTCTTAAAGTTCCTACAATTCCGATTAATGACCCTTTTTCTTGATACTTACACAAATTTTCTGCTTGATTATTCCACACTACACAATTAATAAAATCTGCTTCATCTTGTCCTACTCTATTAACTGCAATTGTAAAGTTTGCTACTGTTTTATTATTTGTAGTGTATCTCATCTCTGGAGTTCTTGCTAATCTCCCTATGAGTTGGATCTGATTCATTACTTATCACGTATAATCAATCTTAATAGAAATATTAATCTATTTGATTGATCCCTTT
>CANSPQ010000018.1 GCA_947648915.1 uncultured Caryophanales bacterium
ACTAGAAAAGTGTGTAGGTTTTTACTAACTTACACACTTTATTTTACACTCTCGAACTTAATCGTTCACGAATGATTTTACTTACCATACTCATATCTGCTTTCCCTTTTAAAATTGGTGTTAAATGTCCCATCAATTTTCCCATATCAGATATACCAGTTGGATTTATGATAGAAAATGCTTTATCAATTTCTGTGAGCACTTCTTCTTCACCCATTTGCTCAGGCATATATTCTTCCAATATGGCGATTTCGGATTGTATTTTTTCTATTAAATCATGGCGGTTTCCTTTTTCAAATTCCGCAATAGATTCTTTTCTTGTTTTGATTTGTTTCGAAACAATCCCGATTACTTCATCATCTGCAAGTTCATGTTTTACATTTAATTCTTCCATTTGAATAGCACCCTTTACCATACGGATAACTGCTAATCTTTCTTTGTCCTGACTTTTCATTGCAGTTTTTAAATCATTTAAAATTCTTTCTTTCATACGATTCTCCCTCTAAGAAAAAAGCCTAATTACACGGCTTTTAATAATTTTCTCTTTGTCTTCTTCTACTATTCTTAATTGCTTCTTTTTTTGCATTTCTTCTTCTAACTCCAGGTTTTAAATAACCTTCTTGTCTTTCACGTACTTCTTTTAGGAGGCCGCTTTTTAAATTCTTTTGTTTAAAAGCTCTTAGTGCACCATCAACGTTTCCATTTTGGACGATAACTTTTGTCATACTATTCCCTCCCTTCCGAAACTAAAGGTATTATAACACTGTTTTTCCCATTTTTCAACAAATTTATTTGTTTTTAAAAAGAAATAAAACAATTTCGATAAAATTTTTTTCAACAACAGAAAAGGGATACACTGTATCCCCTTAACAAAATTGTTTGGTTTGAATTCTACGAATGGCTGTTCCTAAGCTTCTTCCTAAATCTAATATAGTACTAATGCCCCTGATAAAAGCATTAATCAAAGATCCAGAAATAGCCCCTCCAGAAATTTTTAATAATTCTTGTTTATTTAGTTCTTTCATTTATTACACCCCAAAGGTCTTACAAATCCATCAATTAAACCGATTAAAAATGTAATACCAGCACCAATCAAAGCACCTAAGCCAAATGAGAATCCACCACCGACAACTTGTTTTAATTCTTGTTCTTCTAATACTTTCATAAATTCATTCCTTTCTAAATAATTACTAGATGGTAAACATAAAAATAAAACTAATTAACATTTTCCATAATGTTCTCATACTTCTATATACTCCTTTCTAACGTCTCTACAATCTTCCCATTTTCTAAACGTAAAACTTGATTATACAAATCCATATTATCTTTACGATGTGATATAACAGCAATTATCTTCTTTGGATACCTTTCAAAAAGTCGTTTTAAAATTCTTCTTTCTAAGTTAATATCCATTTGTCCAAAACCTTCATCAATCAGTAGTACTTGAAAGGGCCTTAAAAGAGTGCGCGCTAATACAATCTGCGCACGTTCTCCACCAGATAAGTTACTCCCATTTTCTTCGACTAACATTTGATATTTTAAAGGATTGTCCTCTACAATTGTATCAATTTCACACAAATCAATTACTTCTTTCACATCTTTTTCATCCAAATGATCTAACAATGTAATATTATCATAGATAGTACCTACTATTAACGTTTCATTTTGACCAATATATAGAATTTGTTTTTGAATGTCATATTGATTCATACTTTCTTCATTCATCAATATTTGATTTTCTTTGATAGGATAATATCCCTTGATACACTTGAATAATGACGATTTTCCACTTCCACTGGGTCCCATACATAATATCTTATCTCCTGATTTCCATTTTAAATTGATATCTTCTAACACTAAATATTGATCTTCTACCTCATAAGATAAGTGATTACAAGTAATCGATTGAATCAATTCCTGTTTTTCTACCTTCTTTTTTTCAGTAACAGATAAATTTTGAATACGTTGTAATGCGCTTTTTGCTCGTTCAATCAAATAGTCAGAATCTACAAATTGAACAATTGGACTCATGATGTAAGTAAACAGCATTTGATAAGCAAATAATAGCCCAATCTGGATTTTTCCCTTTCCATATAGGAAAATACCAATTCCTAAAAAACCAATATAGCCCAAACTCTCTAAAAGATCACGTATCAAATTTTTTCTATACACTTGTTTTTGAAAGTGGAAAGAACAAGTACTATATGTTTGATATCGTTTTTGAAACTGTTCAATTACCTTATCCGTGATGGATAAACCCTTCACCATTTCAAATCCACGCATATAGTCTAACATATAAGATTGTAAAGATACGTTTTCTTTTTCAAAAGCAAATATATTTTTTTGATGAATTGGTCGGTAATGACGTACCAATAAGAAATAGAAAACACATATAAGAAAGCAGATTGGAAAAAAAGCGGGTTCTAAGGAAATTAAAAACAACAAAGAAAATAGAAATAAGATTCCATCAAAGATGAATGTAAAAGCAACCGAAGAAACTACTTCTTGAATGAATTTGATATCTTGCATTCGTGCCATAAAATCACCTGTAGGAAGATTGTAATATTGCAAATAAGGAAGCTTCATTATCTTTGAAAAAGCATCACAAGTAAGAACTATAGATAATTTTTCATTCAATCGACTTAACAAAATACTACGGAAATAGGAAAGAAACTGTTTTATCATCTCGAGAAAAAGGAAAATGAAAAGAAGGGTAATCCAAAATGAAAAATAAGTATTTAATAAAATCGAGATATAAAATGTTCCTACAAACGAAATCGTTAGAATGAATATGGATAAGATACAGATTGGAAGAAATATCTTCCAGTGTTTTTGGATTGTATATAAGGTATATTTTGTGAATGAATATGGTTTATGATAAATAGGTATTTTTTGTATAGGATATAACATAATTAAAACTTGATTGTATATTGTGATAAACTCATCCAATTTCAAACGCATCATTTGTCTTGCAGGATCTGCGATTAAAACAGTTTTCTTTTTCCAATCTATTTCGTAAATTACGACATAGTGTTGATAAACATTATCTAATGTCACATGTGCAATACAAGGACAAATAATTTCCTGTTCACTCATAAGATCACACGAAACTCCAGTAGCAGAAAAACCAAGTTGTTTCAGTGTTTCTATCATATGATAGGCTGTTGTTCCTTTTTTATCCGTATGTGTATAGGAAACTAGTTCGGGTTTCGGTATATAACCTTTATAATAACGTATGACCATTTCTAAACAAGCAACACCACAATCATTACTATTATCCTGTCTGATATATGGATACTTTTTCATGATAATTTCACCTCCTCACTAATAACATAGTAAGAAAGTTTTCAATTTCCTTTTAAAAAAAGAATGTTTTTTTACATTCTTTGATATATTTTTATTTTTTTACTACCGTATTCTTTTTCTTTGATACATGTATAGGCACTTTCAAATGTTTCAGATTCATACTCACATATAATTATTCCAAAATCATTTAATAAATGATATTTTTCAATAAAATTGAGACAATTTTGAATCAAATGTTCTGAATAAGGAGGATCTAAAAAAATAAGATCAAAGGAAATATGATTCTGATGAAAATATTGTAAGGCCTGCTCATAATCCTGTTTCAAAAAAGTAGCTGTTTCTTGTACTTGTAATTTACGATAATTGTGCTTAACTGTTTGAATGGCATCCAAATTACAATCGACAAAATAGCAACTGTTTGCACCATTACTAAGCGCCTCTAATCCCAAAGCGCCACTTCCTGCAAATAAGTCTAGACAAATACTATCTTTTATATGATTTTGAATGATTCCAAACAAAGACTCTTTGACACGATCCATTGTAGGTCTCGTTCCATTTAAATCAAAACCCTCTAATGCTTTTCCTTTATATTTTCCACTAATAATTCTCATATTTTTGCCCCTTATGTATAAATTTGAAAGAATAAGTTCATAATACGAATGTGATGATTAATCACGTTTTATTACTCCCCTTCTAAAAAGTCCTACTCAGTAGGATTTTTTTCTAATACTATTTTATCACACTATTTTAAGGTTGCAAAAATATTTTGTAAAAGTTCAATCGTTTCTAATGTTTTTGTAATGCGATCTCCTGGGCGAAGACCATATTTTTCTTTTACTTCTTCTTCAAATTTAGGAAACAAACTGACATCTCGATTTAGCCATTTATACCAAATGGAATTTTCCCTAATATATCTTAAGTAATTTGGATTATTTTTGATTCGAAATTGGAGTTCTAAAGACATTAATCCTCAAAATGTTTATAAAGAGGTCTTGGTTTATATTCAGGAGTTGTGGCAGTCTCTTTATTACCAAAATCTTGTAATACCCCTAATACCCGCTGCATACTACTAATCCCATTTTGTACACTATCCAAATTTACTGTTTTTAGCCATCCTAAAATTTCTTCTACACCAAACGATGTTGTTTCTTTCACTTTTTCTTCTACTTTTGTCTCTTTTTGGTATGGCTTCCATATTTCCTCTTTGGTTCCATATAGGTCATATAGTTCATAAAACTTCTGCCATGACATATCTCCATTATGTACATAATGAACAAGTTCCGGTTTATCTTTTACAAATTCTTTAAATTCTGTCATCTTATCCATGATAACCACCTAATACAGTATATGTAAATATTCAAAAAAGTTCACCTTGTTTTTTGAAATTGATTACTTAGCCAAAAGTAATCTTGATTCTTAAAATCACAAACAAATATCTTCTTATTGTAAATATGAAATACCTTTAATATTTCTGGAAAATTCACATTTGTTTTTACAATAATGCAACCATAATTAATTTGGATTGTTGTTCTTTCCTGAATAGAATGTATCTTAATGATTTTTGGCGAAAGAATCGTACATGTATATTTACTCTGAATATACTGACTCAGTAGATTAACAGAAAAAGGGTTACAGATACCCTTAAATAATGAAACACCATAATTCAAATTAGGTTCTTTCAATTGATATAGGTTATGCAAAAGATCATATAGAATCTTTGGATTTTTTTGATATAATTTATAATACTCCATTTGAATGAGAAAAAGATAATATTTCCGCATCAAAATCACCAAATATAATATAGCAATTTCTATATACTAATTTTGTCGAAAAAAGTATTCAAAAGAATACTCTATTTTCGTTTAAAGAAATACTTGATTAAATGATAATCTAATACAAGGAAACAAAAGACAAATAGCCAAGCTAAAATATCATAAAATAACCCGTTTGCATATCTTCCGATAATAACTAATATGGAAGATGGAATATATTTATAAATAAAATTGCTAATTTCCGCAACTCCAATATGTCCTGCAATATAGGTCATAACATGAAAGAATATTTCTATTATTCCTAAAAAATAAACAAAACATTTCGTATCTCGAAATACAATAATGACAACTGCAATTAAAACAAGTAAAATAATTAAATCCATAACACACCTCTATCTTACTTTTAAAGTATATCAAAAGAAAGAAGAAAAAACAATATTGAAATTGTTTTTATCACTACCTTACTAAAGTTTTTACTTTCGTTTTTACTCTTTCCAATTCTTCTTCTGGAATTTGTGAATTTACAGAAACACTTTTGTATTTATTTTCTTTCAAATAATCTTCTTTAATTTCTTCTGCTTTCAAATAGTTTTCATAATTTACTATATTAGAATCATATTCATTCATATTGAATTCAAGATCACCAGTATATCTTTTACGTTCAATTACTTTTGCTTGTGCTAATGCTTTGGTAAGAGCACAGTTATTAATTTTAGTATTTACATAAGGATACTTCTCTTGTATAGACTTATATTTTAATTTTTCATACATATAAATATCATGAATCATTCCATATACGCTTGATATTATTGCATATCCTACACAAAGAGCAATCATAATTAAGGGTGCAGGTATAAAAAATCCTAATAAGCCTAGTACAAGAGCCATTGAAATAATAAACATTTTTCTTGTTATTTTTTCTACATACATCAAACCCTCTTCATTAGGAACAAATCGTTTTCTTTTTTGCTTTGCTGTAAACAATTCAAAATACCCCTTATAATTATCCTTTGTTATAACCAATTCTCCATCATTTTTCATAACTTACCTCCCCTGTTTTTCACATAATTATATTGTCTTCTTCTTTTTTCGTGGTTTTAAAGCTTTTTTATTAGAAACTTCTTTGACAGAGTCCTTTTTCTCACTTACATATTCAAATCCAAATAATTCTGCACGTTCTATATTTTCCAAAATTTGTTTTAATTCCCTATATTTCATTTTATCTACTGTATTAAAGGTAAAAGCTGATTGATGTTTTAATAACATAGAAGAAACTACTTCTTTCGTTCTACTGCTTGTATGATATAAAACATTTTGATTCATCTTAACATTCTCATTTAGTTTCCTTTCGTTCGCAATAAATAATCGATTTTTATAAATATCCTTTATTCTCTTTTTACTTTTTCTCATTACCATCAATGCAGAAAAAATCATAAGTCCACTTAGTGAAATAACAACAATTGGCCATACAATTGAAATTTTATTTTGCTCTATCACTAATACATATATAGCAACCCCAATGAGAAAAAGAGGAACCACTAAATTGACAATCGCATCTGAAAATTTTTTCTTTTGCTTATTTTCAAATGCATCAGCACTTAAAACTTGTTGTTTCATTTTACTAAGAATGTTTTTTTCATTTTCTAATGTATAAGGAATGATATAAGTCTCTTTAGAAGCAAGCGAAATCCGAATTTGATTTTCTTCTACCTTATATTTTAAGATAAATAGTTTAGAATCTTTACGTTTCATTGCAAAATTTTTCATTTTATTTTCCCCCTATAAATAAATTACATTTTTTTACTATTAGGTAAAATTGTAACATGTAAATTATCAATTTCTCCGTCACGATTGATATACTGAATATCAATCCCATCTTCTATATTTTCCACATAACGTAATACATGCATTAAATAATTAGAATCACCTTGATCATTAACAATATTGGTATAATTCATAAAATCTAGATTTGTTTGATCTGCTAAAATCTCTTGTTTACTAATTCCTGTCATTTTAGCAGTATAGTCTAATACTTGTTGCATATTGCCATACCCATAATTATAACACTGAATTCCTGCCCCAATATGATAATTCATATAAGAAAGTGACTGTCGAAATAAGATACACCCAACAGAGATATTGGTCTTTGGATTTTCCAAATCTTGTCTTGTAATACAAATGATATCACTATCATAATTTTGCGGATTTTCTGTTAACACAACCTTTTCATATTTTTCTTCATTAAAATTATAAACAGTCAAAATCTGATCTTTCCAAACATTAAATTCAACTTGCATTAAATTGGCATAATTTCCGGCAGTTTCTTGTGTTAAAATGCCCGTCATAAGATTTGAAGGCAATCCCCACTTTTCTGCATATGGCTTTACCGAATCATAATATAAATCATATGCATATTCACCTGTTATAGAATATCTTTCATCCTCGAAATCTAAATATGCAACTGCTGTATCATCTGATAGATTGGCATCTTGATTTGATATTTCAACCAAATTATTTTCCATTTGTGTCATATTGGTATCTGGTTCTACTTTTACAGTATTATCTTTATAAGAATAGGAATAACCCTGACGCAGACCATTCATGAGTAAAGCATTTGTATTTTGGGTAAAATCGTTTTCCAAGTCTTCTATAATAGAAGTTGCTTGTAACTTTTCTTTTTCACGAATTGTATTAACTAAAGCCACCAATGCAAGCGTTCCAACCACAGCAACTCCTGCAATTTTTTTATTTCGAACTGGCTTCTTTCCATGTTTCTTTTTTTGTGCTTTTGGTAACTCTTGTTTGATTTTAAAAATAAGCTTCTCAAGATAAGGATCTACTTTTGCATCTTGCATTTCTCTATAATTAATTAAAGTTAAACTTCCACGAGGAGTTTCTATTATCATATTTCGGTTCGTAATACGTGCCTTACCAATTGTAGGTTGTGTTAAATATTCCAATTTTTGAATAGCGGCGATATTTTTGCTTACGAAATTAGGATTATCAGATCTAGTACAACAAAAATCAAAATCTTTATTGATATAAAATTCATATGTTGTCATGATAAATGCATTGCCTCCTTCACACTGGAGAATAAAGTATCATCAATCGCATGTAATATCACCTGATCTTGTTTTATCGTATATTCGCAAATGGTAATATCATCCGAATCACTCAAAGCAACGTAAGTTTTTCCTTCATAAAGAATAGAATCTATATATTCATATTGTTTTTGATCGATTGTAATTGTTAACATACACTTCACCATAATCAGTATATCACGAATTTGCTTTTCATATCAAATAATTCACTTCAAAATATTTCAATTTTATGCAAAAAAAGAAATCAAATAATTTCTTCTTTTAAATTTGGATTCGATAAGACCTTTACCAAATAATCAATCTCTTCTTTGGTATTATAAAAGCCTAAACTAATACGACACGTATTTTTGATTCCAATTTCATCCTTTAAAATTTTAGCGCAATGATTTCCTGCCCTTACACAAATTTTATATTTATTTAAATAAATTGCTAAATCTTGTGCAAAAACATCTTTGATGTTCATTGCAATAATTCCACTTTCACTATACTCATTATAAAGAATAATATTGGGTACTGTTTTCAATTTTTCTACTGCATAATTATGTAGTTCCTGTTCATATATAGCAATTTTATCCATACCAATTTGTTCTAAGTAGGTAAGAATGCTACCAAAACCAATTACACCGGCAATATTGGGCGTACCCGGTTCTAATAAATGTGGCAATTCATCATAAATACGCATTCCATTACTACTGAAAGAGGAATTCATTCCGCCTCCAAACTCGATTGGATGGATTTGATTTAATAACTCTTTTTTTCCGTATAATACACCAACTCCAGTTGGACCATACATTTTATGCGCAGAAAAAGTTAAAAAATCAATGTCAAGTTCTTGAACATCTATTTTCATATGTGGTACGCTCTGAGCACCATCCACTAATACAAGAATTCCCATTTTGTGGGCATAGTGATTAATCTCCTCTATTGGCCGAATATCCCCTACCACATTGGTAATATGTGCTAGACTGATGACCTTTGTTTTTGGTGTAATCGCACGTTTGACATTTTCCATTGTTACTTTTTTATGATCATCTAATTCAATATAACGAATTATAATACCAATATCATCCGCAAGTTCAAACCATGGAAGAACATTAGAAGCATGTTCACTTTTGGTAAGTAAGACCTCATCTCCTTTTTTGAGATAATAACGAAAATACCCAAAAATGATTTTATTGAGTGCATCCGTTGCACCAGATGTAAAAACGATTTCATCTGAACTTGTAGCATGAAGTAATTCTTGCACTTTTTTACGGGTTCTTTCATACATGTTATCTACTTTCAAACTAATATCATAATCCCCGCGATGCGCATTGGCACTATACTCATTATAATATTCACGAATACTTTCTGACAAAATAGCAGGTTTGAATGTAGTTGCTCCATTATCAAAATAAACAAGATCTTGCTTTAGCATTGGAAAATCTTCTCGATTCATTTTTTCACCCCCAGTATTGTTCAATTATTTTTTGAATAGAATCTATTTCTGAAACAGACTCTAATAGAAAGCCTTTGATTAACAATTGTAGTGCATTTTCTTTTTGAATTCCACGGCTCATAAGATAGAACAGTTGCTCCTCATCAAATTGTCCAATATGGGCAGAATGGTTGGCAACAACATCCTCTTCTTCTATTAATAAAATCGGCTCTATATTACATTTTTGATCATTCATTGTGATAATGCGATTATTTTGACTTAAAGTGCAATCTTTTATTCCTTGGTATACGATACTTGTCACTTGAAAATCAATGCTACCTTCTTTTATATTCACACCATGATTTAGCATATGACTTTGTGTATGAGCAGCATTATGATAAGTAATCAAATCAAAACGTTGTTTTTCTTTTGCAATGGTTTTTAAATGATGATGAATACTTGCATATTCTCCACTCAGTTCAATTAAATCTAATTCTTTTACAAAATCACAGTCATAAAATTTTGTTACTGTAACATCACTATAGGCAGCTAAACTATATTCGTATCTTATTTTTAGTTTACTACTTTTACATATTTCTAGTACACGAAAGGAGACATTTTGTGAAACTTCAAAAACAATATCTATTTTACTTTCTTCTTCACTCTCTTGATAGAGTTCTAAAGATGTAGATTGATTTACAAATATTTTAAGCTTTAAAACCTCAAATGGAGAAGCGGGTATTGTTGTTTCTACATGTAATAAAGAATCTTGTTCTTCCAATTGAACTTCATTTTGTAAGATCCGAATTTTATTCATATGTTTCCTCTGAATGTTCAAAACTTTCATAACCCTCTTTTTCTATGATAGAAACAAGTTCTGCAGTTCCACTTTTTACAATCTTCCCATGTATCATAATATGCACGAAATCAGGTTTAATGTAGTCAAGTAACCTTTGATAATGTGTAATCAGTAAAATTCCACATTTAGACTGATTTTGATAAGCAGTTACATTTTCACCGACAATTTTCAAACTATCTACATCAAGTCCTGAATCAATTTCATCCAATAAAACAAGATTTGGTTTTAATAAATACATCTGTAGAATTTCATTCTTTTTCCGTTCTCCACCAGAAAACCCTTGATTGATAGAACGATGAATCATATCTGGATTCATTTTTAATTGTTCTACTGTTTGATTTAATTCTTTGATAAATGACATCAATTTAAAATTGTTGCCTTCCTTCTCATGAAGCGCAGTTCTTAAGAAATCAGCATTGGTAACTCCCTCAATTTCTAAAGGCATCTGCATTCCTAGGAAAATTCCCAATCTTGCCCGTTCATCGGTAGTCATATTTAAAATAGAAACAGCATCATAAAAAATATCTCCAGACACTATTTTATAGTTATTATCTCCCATAATCACTTTGGATAGGGTAGAT
Organism: uncultured Caryophanales bacterium; assembly: GCA_947648915.1. GTDB lineage: Bacteria > Bacillota_I > Bacilli_A > RF39 > UBA660 > UBA5026. The sequence goes on from CANSPQ010000018.1 coordinate 11,037, forward strand.
TTCCCCGTTCCATTCGGTCCCATAATTGCATGGGTCTCTCCTGTATGAATGGTTAAGTTAAAGTCTTGTAAAATGATTTTGTTTTCAACAGATACTGTTAGGTTTTCTATTTTTAGTGTATGCATAATCATCATCTCCAACAGTACTATTTTATCAAATTTTTATATTTTACTCTACCTTTTGTATAAAAAAAGATTTAATTTATCATATATAAAAAGAATATTCGCAGATATTCACGAAAAAGAACCATTATCGGTTCTTTTTATAGACTAAAACAGCATCGTTTTCTTGATAATCATACTTTAATTGTTCGATACCAACAAATTCTTCCATTTGATATTCTGGATATGGGAAGTATTTTTCTCGTAAATCAATATCATAGATTGGATAAAGTATATGTTTTCCTTTGCACCTTTCTGTATCATATAGATAGGCAACAAAAATAATTCCTTCTTTTTGCACATATTGTAGTAATTGCTTTATGGTGTTTTTGAAAAGTTTTACATAAGTAGAGCTTGTTTTATACAGTTTCTTAATATCTTTATCATACATATTTTGCAAGTATTTTGCAACATTGGATAAAATTATTGCATGATATTTTTTCTTTAATTTTGATGGCAAATCTTTTAGATTTCCTTCATAGAAATGTAATTTATATTTATTTTGTAATAATTTTTCTTTCAATCTATAAAATTGCTTACGATTTAAATAGGGATTGATTTCTTTTATAACATCACTTGGTAACTCATTTGCCTCGAATAATTTAGAGTAGAGAATTTCTTCTCCAGAAAATTCTAAGTATAAGGAATCCCAAAAAGTTCTAATATGACTTGGTAAATAGAAAGATATTTTTTGATATAGTTTAATATCCATACACTTCTGTGTGGAGAAATGAGCCCAATTATTATAAAAAAAATACTCTTCAAATTCTTCATATTCTAATGCTTTTACAGCAGCTAGTTTGAGTTCTATATAAAATTCAGTAAAAGGATTGATATCAAAATAATCGATTTTGGTTGCGCCTAATAAAATTAAATTCAAAATATGGTCCCCACTCGCACCAACTGTTAATACAGTTTGATTGGTAAAATCATACTGTTCTAAATATCCTTTGATATTTTCTGTTGTAAAAGGATAAATTCTAGTAAATTTTTGAGATACTTCTAATTTTTTCTCGTACTTTTCATCCTCGGCAATTTTAACCATGGCTTTTTCTATTTTTGATGCAATTGACTTCATAAACTTTCCTCACTTAAATTTTGTTTTTTAGTATACCATATTTTTGCCATATATGGTATACTTTTTTAGGTGATAAATATGGACTGTATTTTTTGTAAAATTATAAAAGGCGAAATTCCTTCTTACACAGTATATGAAGATGAACTTGTAAAAGTATTTTTAGATATTAATCCTAGTAACAATGGGCATATGCTAATTGTACCAAAAAATCACACATTGGATTTAAATACCATTGATTCAAGTACCTTAATACATGTTATGACTATTGCAAAACAAATGAAAAAATTAGTGGAGGATAGATTACATGCAGATGGTGTTACACTTTTACAAAACAATGGAATCGCACAGGATGTAAAACATTTTCATTTACATGTGATTCCAAAATATAGTATAGAACAGACAATCTTGCCTGTTGAAGAAGTTTTGAAAAAATTAAAAGAGTCTTAAAAAAGCTCTTTTTTCGTATCTATTTTATCGTTATATGAAAAAGAAGCAACTATTTAATTGCCTCTTTTCTAGATAAGTTAAGTCTTCCTCTTTTATCATAACCCATAGATTTGACTAGAATTTCATCTCCAACTTTTACAATATCACTTGGCTTTTCAACACGTTCTGTCGCTAACTGCGAAACATGGACAAGCCCCTCACAACCAGGCCATAATTCTACAAAACAACCAAAATCTTCGACTTTGACAACCTTTCCTTTATATATAACATCTGGTTCTACTTCTCTTACGATTTCTTTAATCATATTTGCTGTTTTTTCAATGACCTCTTTATTGGTATGATAAATGATAACACGTCCATCATCTTCCAAGTCTACTTTAACCGCATTGACATCATTCACTGTTTTGACATTACTAGCATCTAATATAATCTTAGTAATCATTTCTCCGCCCTTACCAATAACATCTTTAATTTTTTCTGGATCAATCATAAATGTCATTGTTTTTGGAGCATATTGGCTAACTTCTTTTCTAGGTTCTGCAATTTGTGCTTCCATAACATCTAGAATTTCCATTCTGGCTTTTTTTGCTTGTTCCAATGCCTCTTTTAAAATTTGTTTATTGATTCCTTTAATTTTAATATCCATTTGTAAAGAACAAATTCCTTTTCTTGTTCCTCCAACTTTGAAATCCATATCTCCTAAATGGTCTTCCATTCCTTGAATATCCGTTAAAATGGTGTATTCTTTTTCATCACTAGAAGTAATTAACCCCATCGCTATTCCCGCTACTGGTGCTTTAATCGGAACCCCTGCAGCCATTAAACTCATACAACCTGCACATATAGTAGCCTGACTAGAAGAACCATTCGATTCTAAAATTTCAGATACCACTCTCACTGTATATGGAAATTCTTCTTCGGAAGGCATTACTTGTTTTAAGCATCTTTCACCTAAAGCACCATGCCCAATTTCTCTTCTACCCGGAGACCCATATCTTCCTGTTTCACCAACACTAAATTGAGGAAAATTGTAATGCAACATAAAGTGTTTTTCTGCTTCTAAGCTAATTCCATCTAAGGCTTGATATTCATTTAAGGCCCCTAATGTAGTAACAGCTAAAGCCTGCGTTTCTCCTCTTGTAAATAAGGCAGAGCCATGCGTTCTTGGAAGTATATCAATATCCGTTGATAATGGTCTAATTTCGTCCATTCTTCTACCATCTGCTCTTGTTTTTTCGTTTACTGTGATGGATCTAAATATTTCATATTCGATGGATTCTAAGACTAATTTTGCTTTTGTTGTTAAAATATTTAATTCTTCTTTATCTAAATTACTATTTTCTTCTTCAAATAATTGAACAACTTCCTCTTTCACAGCATCAATTGTAGCATATTTTTCTTGCTTATCTTTAATTCTCATTGCAGAATCTAGTTTTTGACTTGCTAAATCCTGAATTCTAGCTCTTAAGCTATCTTCAATTTCAAGTTTCTCATATTCCATTTTTTCAGTACCAATTTCTTCGATGATTTTTTCTTGGAATTCACATAACTCTTTTACTGCTTCATGACCAAATAATAAAGCCTCTAACATGTCGTCTTCTGACACTTCTTTACTACCAGCTTCTACCATGTTAATAGCTTGTTTGGTTCCCGCAACTGTTAAATCAATATCAGATGCTTCCAATTCTTCTTGGGTTGGGTTAATGATGAATTTTCCATCTACTCTACCCACTTTGACTCCTGCGATTGGTCCATCAAATGGAATTTTAGAAATACAAGTACATAAACTAGAGCCAAACATTGCTGTTAATTCTGGCGAATAATCATTGTCTACAGATAATACTGTATTGACAACTTGTACTTCATTTCTAAAGTCTTCAGGAAACATTGGGCGCATAGGTCTATCAATCATACGGGCTGCTAAAGTAGCTACATCGGTAGGTCTTCCTTCCCTTTTGATAAATCCCCCTGGTATTTTACCAACAGAATATAATTTTTCTTGGTATAACACCATTAATGGAAAAAAATCTGATAGAATGTTTGCATTTTTAGATACGACTGCAGTTGATAAAATTACAGTATCCCCATATCGAACGAGTACTGCTCCATGTGCTTGTTTGGCCAATTCTCCATGTTCTACTACTAATTTTTTTCCTCTAAAGTCAAGTTCAAATACTTTTTTCATTGTTACCTCCTCATAAATAAAGGCACTTAAAAATAAGTGCCTACTATTATTATTTTCTTAATCCTAAACTTTGAATTAAAGCTCTATATCTTGTTACATCTGTTTTTAGCAAATATTGTAACATACTACGTCTTTGTCCTACTTTTTTTAGTAATCCACGTCTAGAATGGAAATCATGTGTGTGTTCTTTTAAATGTTCTGTTAAATCATTGATTTCTTCTGTTAAAATTGCAATTTGTACTTCTGCTGATCCAGTATCTTTTTCATTTCTTGCATATTTTTTAACAATTGCTTCTTTTCTTTCTTTTGTTAAAGCCATACTTTTTTCTCCTCTCTTATTAATCCGCATATTCCTAGTAAAAAGTTGGAGTTTCTATTTCACCACGAATACGTACAAATATAATATACACTATATTCTACTCGAAAGCAAGTAATTTATGAAATTTTTCCAAATGTGGAAAATGGAAACAAACGAAAGCTGACTGTTCCTTCAATATTTTTTTTTGGTATGAGTCCAATATAACGACTATCCAAAGAATCATTCCGATTATCTCCTACAACAAAATAGTATCCATCAGGTATCGTTGTATACCCAATGTCTTCTAAATGAAAATCAGATGTCTTGATATTTTCTGGTAAAAATGATTCTTCTACCACTTTTCCATTGATGAACAGCTTATGATTGATATAAGCGACAGTTTCTCCTGGAAGTCCAATCACTCGTTTGACCAACTTATCTTTGCCATACTTTAATACTACAATATCAAATCTATCAAAACGATGATCATATTTTTTTAAAAGTAAAATCTGATTATCTTGTAAAGTAGGTACCATTGAAGAACCATCCACTTGTACAGGTGATATCACATATAATCTAAGTAGAATGATTCCAATAATAATACCTACATAAGGTAAATATTCTTTTACATATTTCATAACAATTACCCCTTTGAATAAAAATAAGGCATTAAGCTGCCTTATCTCGTCTCTCTTTGATTTTAGGTTGACTTACTAGATTTCTTAAGTAATAAGGTTTTGCTCTTCTTACTTTACCTTTTCTAATAACGGTTACAGAATCAATTTTTGGAGAATTCATTGGGAAGGTTCTTTCTACTCCAACTCCTGCTGAAAGTTTACGAACGATGAAATTTTTAGAAACTCCACTTCCTTTAATTGCAATGACAATTCCTTCGAAAGCTTGAATTCTTTCACGTTTACCTTCGATGATTTTTACATCAACACGAACTGTGTCTCCTACACGGAATTCAGGTAAATCTGTCCTAATTTGACTCTTTGTTATTTTTTCAACTAAATTCACGATGTCACGCTCCCTTTCTTTTTTACCATGATCATAAACAATAATTCAGCGGATCACTTTGTACATTCTATCATAATATTTTATGTTTGTAAAGTCCTAAAAATTAGCTTTTTTCTACCTTGATTTTCCTGTTCTTTCTTTTTCTTCTTCCATTGGTTGATATGTTTGATATGATTTGAGTTGTTGCTTGAATATCATCTTACTTTTAATCTCATGTTCTAATAAATCAATTTTCTTTAACAATAAATTAATATATTTATCATCTAAGAACTTACGATATTTATATTCTACCATTTCTCGGTAACGGGTTAAATCATTGAGTGCAACTCGAAAAGCACTATCATCATCGGTACCTTCAACATTATCCATTAAAGAAATAATATATTGTAAGTAATAATCTAATTTTCTTTGATTTTTTTTCTTTAGTAATTTTTCAATTAATGATGGTTTGATAACTAACATGGAATTGACCGTAATTCCAGGATGTGAAACACGATTATGTGGAGTTACACGAAAACCCTCCATTTTTTTACGAGAAAATTTGATTTTTTCTGCCCCTTTTTCTACTTTTTGAATGACATAACGCTTTTGCATAAAATCAACTCTTTTCTAATAAATCAGGTCTTCTTTGTTCTGTTTTTAATTTGCTTTGTTCTAATCTCCATTTACGAATATTTTCATGATGTCCAGAAAGCAATACATCTGGTACCTTTTTTCCTTTAAAATCAACTGGTTTTGTATAAACGGGATAATCTAGTAAGTGATCATGAAATGACTCTTGCAGATGAGATTCTTCTTCTATTACACCAGGTAACAATCTTACAATACTATCGACAACTGCCATAGAAGCAATTTCACCACCTGTTAAAATAAAATCTCCTATACTAAGTTCCATATCTACCATATCACGAATCCGTTCATCAAATCCTTCATAATGCCCACAAAGCAGAACAATATGTTTTTGTTTGGATAAATCATAAGCCTTTTTTTGCTCGTAAGGAATTCCTTGTGGTGTCATCATAATCACTAAACTATCTTTGGTTCTAACAGACTCTATTGCATCATAGATAGGTTGTGGCATGAGTACCATTCCCTTGCCCCCACCAAAACCATAATCATCTACTTTTTTGTGGGGATCTAAAGAAAAATCACGGATATTATGAATTTTAATCTCCACTTGTTTTTTCTCTATCGCCCTACCTAGAATAGATTCTTTCAAAACAGATTCAAACATGGATGGAAATAATGTTAAAATATCAATTTTCATCAAATAATCCCTTCATATCTTTAATCTCTATTTTTTTTCTTTCAAAATCTATGTTCTCTATTAGCTCATCTACATAGGGAACCAAATGTTTTTTATCTTCTTTTTCAATCACTAAAATATCATGAGCCTTACTTTTTAAAATAGAAGTGACTTTTCCTTGATAACCATTTGATATCACATCAAGTCCAATTAAATCTTCTTTTAAAAAACTTGGAAATGTAAATTCATTGCGGTTAATATAAACTTTTTCTCCTTTATATCCAAGTACATCATTGATATCTTGTAATCCTTCTAGTGTTACCATATCGTATATCTTATGATAGCGATAAGTTGCAATTGTTTCTTCTATTCTTTCTTTTCCAATATAAAGATGCGTTCCTTTTTGAAAAATATAATCTTTATATTCTATATCAGATACAATGCGGAGTTCTCCTTTAATTCCATGTGTATTTACGATTTCTCCTATACAAATATAATTCATGAAACACCTACTTATCTAATTCGTATAAAATAATACTTGTAGCAACCCCTACATTTAAACTTTCACATACACCATTACAAGGAATATATAAGTATTCATCACAAAGATCTAAAATGTCTTCCTTAACACCATTGCCTTCGTTTCCCATTATTATAACAGACTTTTCTTTTTTTGCAATATCTTTTATATTTTTTCCATGTGTTACCTTTGTTCCCATAATAGAATATCCTTCTTTTTTTAATTCTTCAATACATTCTATCAAACTCTTTCGAATCATATTTACATGAAATAACATTCCTTGACTTGCGCGTATCGTTTTCGAATTATATAAATCAACACATCCTAAGCCAAGAACAATGGTATCAATATGAAATGCAACCGCGCTCCTAATAATAGTACCTAAATTTCCAGGATCTTGGATATCATCCAACATTAAAATACGATTTCCTAAAATTTCACTTTCTTTTTTTTCACAAATAGCCATCATAGAAGATGGGGTTTCTAGTTCTGTAAGTGCATGCAATATATCATTTGTTACATAAGAAGTTGGTACATTTAAAGGAAGTAATGCATCTTGTTCTAGAATCAATTCCTTTATGTACCCTGTTTTATAGGCTTCTAATACAAGATGTTCTCCCTCTACTAAAAATAATCCCGTTTTATCACGATATTTTTTAGTGTTTAGTTTTTTGATATCTTTTATTTTTTTATTTTCAAGTGAAGTATATAGCATAAAAAAATCACCGTCTTCATTGTAGCAAAAAATAGATAGAAAGTAAATTCCATCTTCCAAAAAGAAAAGTATATCAAATGACATACTTTTACTGTGTAGAAACGATTCTACAAACTGTATCTTGATTCATTCCTTTGACAGATAAAATTCCATTTTCAAAAGTGGTGTACCCACTATTGCAGGTAATACGATTGGATATTGTATAACCTGTTTCGGCACTCACATTAAAATCTACTTGAGAATTGCCTGTTTTAGATGCGATACTAGCAGTTCCATCAAACCAACCTAGCGCATCCATTTCTTCTTTAGAAGGCTCATTACCTGATCCAAAGGTTTGCGTTAAGTTAATTACAATAATATTATCTATATAAATATCCCCCTTTAAACAGGTTGAACATACTCCTACTTGAAAAAATTTAGAGTTACTATCAGCTACAAACGTATAAGAAGTAGCAAGCTGAAACATGTTAGAAGATTTTGAAACGGCTTGTGAACTAAGTCCATTTCCACTAGAATCTACAATAACAGCAAAGGGTCCTTTTGTTACAGGACTCAAAAAAGCCACACCTATATATTCTTTATCTTGTTTTCCAATTGACAGCGGTTGTCGCCACCATCCATTCTTGTTTGGAAACCACAAACTGTGATTTCCGCTTGCCGATTTGGAGTCTGTTATAACTCCTTGAGAATCAGTAAGCCATCCTGTTTCGCCATCTTCAAAACTACCATTCGTAATCTGATTGGTTATAGGGATTCCACCCTCAATATTCGTATGGATACCAAGTAGTGTGACTTTAAAATTATTTACCCCCCCGAACAACTATTTTCTGTCGTTCCATCAATTGTATAAGTATAATGCTTTCCTGTTTTGGTTATGATAACCGTTGGATCTGGTTCAAAATATTCTTTTGTATTTGGATTAATGATTTTTAATTTATCTTCTTCAGTTGCAGCATCCTTATCCCCTTTTATATACCCTTGTTGAATTAATTCTGAAAGGGAAATTGTTAACGTTTCTCCCTCATCTGGTAACTGTAATAAATGATCTGCACCCCAGTTTTTTGCAGCTGTAATTATATAGGAAATTTGGGTGGCGCATAAGCTCTTTTTTTGTTTATTAAGCGATGTTGTAATTGCTGGAATTGCAATCATACTAAGTAATGCTAGTATAATAATTACACCAAGTAACTCCGCTAACGTAAATCCCTTCTTCATTTTATCACCTCTATTATTAGTTCTATCATACCAAAAATAATATTCAATAGCAAGAAAAAAACGTCAACTAGACGTCTTTTGAATGTATGATTAAAATGCTTCGATGATCAAAATGGAGTGCATCTACTACTTTTCTAAAATCATTATAATTTAAGCTTTGATATTCTTCATAAAGATCGCTTCTTACATGTCCATATCTTACAAAGTCACTGACCAAACGGTTATTTAATCTATCCACATTATCACTCATAAAAATAGAGGAACTTAAAATTGTCTTCTTTTTACGATTAAATTCTGACTCTATTGTTTTTGTATTTTTAAGTTCTTGATCAATACGTGTAATGAATTCATCTTGCTTTTCTGTTTCTCCTTCAATGCTTAATAAAATATGGGTATCAATATCAGAAAAATCAAAATAGATATCGTCAGTTACAATTTCATCCTTCTTTAATTGTTCTAAAAATGTAGATGTAGAACTTAATTTCATATCTAAATAAATAGATATGTATAAAGGAAGTAATGCCTCTTTAATCTCTTTCATTTCACTTGTACTTAATTTATAATTGATAAATATTTTAGGAATCGTCACATTCATCGCAATACTTTCAAATTCTTTATTTACAGTATCTGGTTCATGATATTCTTTAGTAGTAATTGTAACTGGTTCTGGAAATTTCTTTTGTGATTGATTGTTACGAATGAGTTCTATAGTTGTTTCTGGATTCACATTTCCTGTAATCACAAGTGCCATATTAGAAGGATGATAGAAAGTTTCATAACAAGTATATAAATCTTCACATGTAATTGACTCTACACTTTCCTTGGTTCCACCTGTTGAAATACGAAGTGGATGAATGTGCAATAAATTTGCATTGCTTTTTTCAAACCCAACACGGTAAGGGTCATCCATATACATTTCGATTTCTTGGACAATAATTCCCTTTTCTTTTTCTACATTTTTTTTTGTAAAATAAGGAGACTGTACAAAATCAAGTAAAAAGTTTAAATTTTTTGCAAACTCATGTGAACCTGCAAACCAATAATTCGTCTGCCATGGATTGGTAGAAGCATTGCAATCACTTCCACTTGCATCAAAGAAAGAAAAGGGATCGACACCATCTTCTTGTTCAAATAATTTATGTTCTAAAAAATGAGCAACACCATCAGGAACCCGAATCATTTCTGTTTTTCCTCTTGGGATAAATTCACTTACATTAGATCCATATTTGGTCACCAAAGTAGCTCTTGCCTTATTACAATTGTCTTTTGAAACAATATAGACCTGTAACCCATTTTCTAATGTTTCTTCATAAATTGTTAAATCCAAATGACTAAAGGGAATCTTTTTCATGATTTCCTCCTTCCAATAAGTAAACGGTATCCATGTGTACTTTTTTTGCAAGTTCTACAACCATTTCTTTCGTTACCTTTTTGATATTTTCTAGCTTTTCTTCTAATAAATCATTTCCCATATACTCATGAACCAAATAGATATTAGATAATAATGTCGGGGAATCTTCTACTTCCTTACAACCATTGATGAAAGTCGCAACTGCTTTTTCCATCATTTCTTCTTCAAATTCACCATTCTTCATACTCTCTAATTGTTCTTTGATTAAATTCAATGTTTTTTTAAATGTTTTCGCATCAATTCCTGCTGATATTACCATAGTATGGTATAAATAATTGTAAGAAGAAGAGATGGAATAACAAAGAGAATTTTTTTCACGAACGGTTTGGAATAATTTAGAATCTCCTCCACCGCCTAAAATAAACGAATAGATATTCATTACATATTGGCGTTCAAAAGGTGTTAATTCATCTACTTTACATCCCACCATTAATTGGCTTTGTGTAATATCCATAGTTTCCTTAATGACTTGTTCTTTTTCTCTAAATTCTGAATAACTTAAAATATGTTCTCCTGTTGCCAGCCGATTCATTGGTGGTATAAAATATTTTTCTATATAAGTTATTGCATCTTCCGGATTTATATCTCCAATTACAAATACATCTACGATTGCGCTATTCATCACATTTTGATAATAGGTATATAAGTTCTGCCTTGTAATTTTTTCTAAATCGTCTAAATATCCAGATGGATGATAAGAAAGCTTTGAATTGGGTGCCATTTCCTCATATAAACGTAATAGACTATACCTTCTTGGATTATCCTTGGTACTACGGATATCCTCTTGTAAGCCTTTTTTAACAATTTCAAAGGAAGTTTCATCAAAACTACCATTTGTTACATTTGGATGATATAACAAGTTCATGAAAAAGGAAATGGATTTTTCATTCATGCCTTGCTCTGTATATTTTTCATTTAAAAAACGACATTTAAAAGACAATATACTATATTTACCTGACCGAATATTCGCACCATTGACAGAAATATTATATAAATCTTCTGTTGCGATGGAAAGTGTTCTACTAGTTGGATATTCTTGACAAGTAGAAAGTAACATATCATTTAAAAAATTACGAATTGTAATTTCTTCTTTTTTTAATTCATTTTTATAATTAACAATCACTTGTACTGTTTTAAAACGGTCAGTTTGAATTACATGTAAATTATAGTTCCCCTGACTTAGCTTTTGATAATTCATACGTTCACCTCTTGTTTAGTATATGGATATTTTTTATTTTTATAATATAGATTCTAAAGCAAGTTCAATCATTCGAAAGAATGAGTTTTGTCTTTCTTCACTTGTTGTTTCCATTTTTGTAACAAGATTATCAGAAACAGTTAGTATACATGCTGCTCTTTTGTTACAAATTTTCGCATTATGAAATAAAGCATAGGATTCCATTTCCACTGCCAAACAGCCATATTTTTCATATAATTCTGAATAATTATTATTTTCTCTATAAAAGACATCACTACTGTGTATATTGGCAATTGTAAGTGGAAAATTGAAAGATTCTGCAGTTTGTTTAATCACTAAATTCATACTATCAGATGCATAGAGCATATTTCCTTCTGTTCCATTTTGTGTTTTTGCATAACTAGATTCTGAGTAAGCTCCATTTACCAAAATTAAATCATATAAATTTAAGTCTTTTGTATATGCCCCACAAGAACCTACTCTTATGATTTTTTCCACTCCATAAAATTGAAATAATTCATAAGAATAAATTCCAATACTAGGCATTCCCATTCCAGAGCCCATTACAGTAACTCTTTTCCCTTTATAGTATCCTGTATAAGCATACATGTTTCTTACTTGATTGACAAGTTCATAATTTTCTAAATATTTTTCTGCAATCATCTTTGCTCGTAAAGGATCTCCTGGCATGATAACAATAGGAGCAATTTGATCTTTACTTGCTTCATTATGTGGTGTTGCCATATTATCTACCTCCTTTTTTATTATAACATGCAAACGATATTTTCGATGCTAATTTTTGTTGTAACGTTTGAATTTCTGTCAACATATAATCGATTTGAATAAATGAAAGACTTTTCTTTTTGCATTCTATTTTTTTGTGATCAGAATGCTTCACTAAAACATACTTTCTTCGAATGAATTTTTTATTCTTTAATAAATATAAATGTTGATGCCATGGAATTGCTTTCAAATAGTTTAAACTACTTTTATCATATACAGAATAAAATTGCATCATTAATATCAGGTTTCTTCTAGTAAAACCAATTACAATCCCATATTCAGTCTTTAATTCCCACTCTAATATCTTAAGTGTAGAAGCTAGAATATGATGATTACATAAATAAGAACCAATTTGATAATAAAGTGATATTAAGGCTCCATTATTCATAGGATGACATAATGTATGTGAAATATACTGTTTAATTTGTTCAATATCTTTTCCTTTCATAGGTCACTCCTTTACATTATCAATATAAAGAATATTAGACCAATTGTCAAAACACTAAAATGACAAATTAAGAAAATAAGAAATACAGATTTTGTAGTTTTTGATTACAAAATAAATTATTTTTACACATAAACTCTTCCAAATAAAAAAATTGCATTACTACAATATCTTTTCACAAAATTTAAATACTTATTATTTCTTAATTACTTTCCAAGTTCTTTCTATATTTTCTTTTTCTTTTTCAATGAAAGCATCATATAAAGAAATTCCAAGGGTATTACAAATTGAGATAAGAACGATAAATACATCTGCAATCTCACTTTCAATTGAATCATAATTCTGGATTTTATTTGAATCAACACTCATATTGGCTTTATCCTTTCGAATCGCTTTGGCAAGCTCTCCTACTTCTTCTGTTAAAAGCAATAATTCCTGTTCAGCAGATTGTTTTCCAAAACCTCTTATATCGATTACTTGTTTTACATAATATTGAAGTGTGTCTAATGCGTCTTCTTTTTTTAATTGTTCTAATAATTGTCTTTGATTCATATAATTTTCTCCTTTCACCTATGGAATATATACAATCTCATGAGAAATACTTTCTTCGTTTTCAAACCGATTTGTTTGTAAACAATTAAGATAAGTAAATCCTAATACAAATACAACAAAACCAACTAATACCTTACTATGTAACATTTCTTTCATATCCATCTCTCCTTCACTAAATTCATTCTAATACGAACATATATTCGTGTCAATATCAAATTCGAACAAATGTTTGACTTTTTGTCAACCGTGTGTTAAAATGAATTTGAAAGTAAAGAAGGAGGTCTTGATATGGTTGAGTTAACCACACGGCAAAATGAAATTTTGAATTACATCAAAAAATATATCGCAACCCATGGTTATCCCCCTACCATCCGTGAAATTGGAGCAGCGGTAGATGTATCTTCTCCTGCAACCATCCATGCACATCTAGCAAACTTAGAGAAAAAAGGATTTATTCGTAAACAAGAAACCAAAAATCGTGCTTTAGAATTATTGGTAGAAAACGAATTCGAACCAAAAAACGACCTAATTGTGGAAGTTCCATTGCTAGGAAAAATTACAGCAGGTTCGCCAATTGAAGCAATTGAACATCCAGATGAAACATTTGCAATTCCATCCTATTTGATACCAAAAAACAAAGATGTGTTTACATTAAATGTAAGTGGTACCAGTATGATTAATGCAGGCATTTTAGATGGTGATATCGTCATCGTTGAAAGAAAAAATACTGCTCGCAATGGACAAATCGTAGTTGCGATGACAGATGAAAACGAAGTTACCTTAAAAACATTTTATAAGGAAGATGGATATTTTAGATTACAACCAGAGAATGATACCATGGAGCCTATTATTTTAAACAATGTTACGATTTTAGGAATTGCAATTGGATTATATCGTAAACTATAAAAGAGAATCAAAATCTGATTCCCTTTTTATTTTTCATATTTTTCTTTTAGTCCTTGGTACCAATCACTTACTTTTTCTTTTCCAGATTGATAAATATGAGAAGCTCCATCTTTTATTAGCTTACCTGTATTTTGAAAAGACTCTACCATGTCATCCTTCGCATCTACAAAATTTTGATAATTTTCACTTCCCATTACGGATTCCATTTTTTCACTTGCTTTATTTGTCAAATTTCCTACTCCAGTTTTGATATAATTAAGCACTTTCTGATATTTTTCTTTTAAAGTATCTTTATAGTTTGGTATCTTACTTTCAATTGCAGTGTCCATACGCGCTAAAATAGAACGCACTTTCTCTTGAGCACTTGCGGTTAAATCTTTAAAGTAAACATTTCCAATTGGTTCATCATAATAAATAAAATCAACCAGTGTAATAAATTTTGTAGCAATCTTTTCTTTGAGTGATTCTGTTTGTTCTTGGTCTAATAATGTATTTACTTCCTGTTCTAAAGTAGCAATTGCTTGCATACTTTGTTCCTCCTTTGTTAAGGCAGGAGTATCAGGCATTTGGGGTTCCTGATTTTCTACACTTTCTCCTACATTACTTACTTCTATATTTGGATTACTTTCTACAATAGAATTTTCAGGAAGCTTTGGAATATTTGTACTTTCTTCCGTATTTGAAATTTCTATTGGAGGATTTGTTTCTAATACATTATTTTCTTCTCTATCTACTTTTTGATTGTTTTCATTTTCGACAATCTTTTTTTCATGACAACCTGTTACTAACAACAAACCAATTACGAATAATATCCATTTCATATTTCACACCTCTTTTTCGAAAATTCACAACCACAATAGTCCTGTCTATATAAATGATATTGTTTCGATAATTCAATAGAACGTTTATATCCATTTCTTTTTTTAAAATCTGCATATAAATAGGAAACTCCATATTGTTGTTCTAGTTTTTCCCCTATTTGATTTAGTCTTTCACTATCCTTATAAGGACTGATAGATAATGTAGTTGTAAAATAGTCAAATCCTAGTTCCTTCGCCTTTTTGGCAGTTTCATTCATTCGCAGATGATAACATTTCATACAACGTGCACCGCCCTCTTTTTCTTCTTCTAATCCTTTACTCATTTCTAAAAAAATTTCAGGATGATAATCTCCTTCTAAGAAATGTACATGCGGATGAACACGTGTTATCAGCCTTTTCTGTTCTTCTACCCTATGTTCATATTCTATGTGTTCTGTAATATTTGGATTATAATAAAAGACCGTAATTTCAAAATATTTACTTAAATATTCTAATACATAACTACTACAAGGTCCACAACAACTATGCAAAAGTAAAGAAGGCTTGTTTTCTTTTGGTAAAGAAGCTAAGATTTCATCTAATTTTAACTGATAATTGATCTTCATATGATCACTTCCGTTACATATAGTATCATAAAATAGAGAAAAAAGAAACTTACTTTCGTTTCTGCTTTCTTTTTTCATTATAATTTTTTAAGATGGTTTTGACATCTGGAAATGCATTCATCAAACGTTTTCCTAAAAAAGAACTACTGGATAAAACTGCCTTCACCTTCTTAGAAATTTCTTCTGTACTATCTTTACGAATCGTAGTAGCAACCTTTTTAAAATTTAAAATAACCTTAAAGGAAACTAAATTATCCACTAAGAAAATAATGAATAAAGTAATTGCCATAGTTGTAAGCAATGGACTTGGTAACAAAGATAAAATGGAAGTAATAAAAGGATTTGCCATATATAGAATTAAACAACCACCGATTCCAAATAGAAGCATATTTCCTAAACAAATACGACCATTGATATTAAATTTATTATGGCTATAATCCCACCATCTTGCCTTAAATATTTTTTCCATAACATAACTGGTACCATATTCTAAAATAGAACAAATAACAATTGTCATTACAAATAAAACAACTAGATTATCCGTATACGAACTTAAAAAATAAATAATAAATAAGGAACCATATCCATAAATGGGACAATAAGGTCCAATAAGAAATCCTCGATTTACTAATTTTTTTGTCGTTATAAAAATATCAATTACTTCTATAATCCATCCAATAAAGGAATAAATCATAAATAATAAAAACCATGTTTTTAAATCATACATAATAGAAACTCCATTTCAGTATTATAAGAATTACTCATACAGTATAGCATATTTTATAAAAAAAAGAAACTATTTCGATTGGCAAGTATAAAATTGTATGATATAATGAATTTGCACTCAAATCGCCACCTTAGTTAAGTGGTATAACAGAGCCATGGTAAGGCTCAGTCGTAAGTTCGATTCTTACAGGCGGCACCATTATTGCAAATATCCGAACTCTCGTGGTTTGGTTTTTCTTTTTTTTAATTTCTAAAAAGTGAATTATCTAATCAATATTAATTATAATTTTACTAAAACTTTTCAAAATATTATTATAAAACAAGTGTTTTCCATTTCCCAAAATAAAAATATATTTGTTTTTGGGAAATGATATGTTATAATGTAATAGGAGGAATAATATGAGGTTAATTAAAAGAAATGAATATTTAAAAAAATTAATAAATACAATGAATACACCTGATATTAAGGTTATAACCGGTGTTCGTCGTTCAGGAAAATCAAAACTAATGGAAGAATTCAAAAAATATATAGAGAAAGAGCAAAGAAATTACAATATCATACACATTAATTATAATTTGACAAAATATGAAAGCATTACTGAATATCATAAATTGATTGAATATGTTGAAAGTAATTATGTTGAAAATAAACAAAATTATTTATTGATAGATGAAGTTCAAATGTGTGATGGTTTTGAAAAAGCAATTAATAACTTTCATGCTGAAGAAAAATATGATATTTATATTACTGGCTCTAATGCTTTTTTGATGAGTAGTGATTTAGCAACATTATTTACAGGGAGAACCTTTGAAATAAAAGTTTATCCATTTTCATATAAAGAATATTTAGAATATTATAATAAGGAAAATGATGAAAAAGCATTTGATAGTTATGTTCTTGAAGGAGGATTATCTGGGTCTTATTTATACAAAGAAAATATGGAAAAATATGATTATGTTAATGACATATATAACACACTTATAAAAAGAGATATCTGCAATAAATACAAAATCAAAAAGGAATATTTACTTGATATGATTAATGATTTTCTTATGGATAATATATCAAATTTAACATCAATTAGAAATATATCTGATTCACTTACAAATAATAGAGATAAGATAAACCATAAAACAGTTAGTTCATATATAAAATATTTGTGTAATGCTTTTCTTTTTTACAAAATTAGAAGATATGATATTCAAGGCAAAAGATATCTATCTTCACAAGATAAATATTATCTAGTAGATCAATCATTTAAATTTGCTAAATTGGGAACAAAGAACATAAACTATGGAAGAGTTTATGAAAATATAGTAGCAATGGAATTGTTAAGACAAGGCTATGAAGTTTACGTCGGAACACTATATGCAAAAGAAATAGACTTTGTTGCTACAAAAAGAAATGAAAAAATTTATATTCAAGTATCAAGTGATATAGGAGATAATTTTGAAAATGATACATTTAAACGAGAAATTGATCCATTATTAAAAATCAAAGATGCATATCCAAAGATTTTAATTGCAAGAACACATCATGATATGTATACTTATGAAGGAATCAAAGTAATTGATATAAAAGACTGGCTTGTTAATAATTAAAATTATTATGTCAAATCTATTGAATAAAGAATTATATGTGTTAAAATTATATTAGAAATGACAAAGGATTTATTAGATTTAATTTCAATTAATCCATATCAACCCCCACCAACCTATGAAAAGCTAAAAGTGAATTTAAATGGCAGTTGCTCTAGAAGAATAAGTTACCAGCATAGATTGGTATATGAAATAGATGAAACAACAAAAGAAATATTTGTTTTAAGAATGTGGACACATTATGATAAATTATAATATGCTTATACTAATTACTAGCTATTTTCTTGAGTGTGTAAATAAATCTGTGTAAAATAAAAATCTTTCCATGGTAAAATAGAA
>CANSPQ010000019.1 GCA_947648915.1 uncultured Caryophanales bacterium
CTTCTTTACATTTTTACTTGTATACTCATCCCACAAAAATTATGATTGACCCTATAAAATATCGAAATCGTTTATTTGCATGTTCAATGTTGATTATGTTTTCGGCGAATGTTAGTGTGATAAACGTTTTCCAATCATCTGCATTACATTTTGCTAACCTTTGGCATTCCAACTTGCTTCTTATAATATTTTTTGTTTCGATAGTTTTTAAAGAATTATTGTCTTCTTTTTTTAGATTGTCAGTATCAAGTGTGGCAATGTTTCTTATTACATTTTTATTGTACGTAATTTTTTCTAATGATTTATCTTTGCGAATTCTATTGTTTTCAAGTTCATAAACTTGAACATAATTATTGCACACTACTACTTTTACTTGATATAATAGTAGAGAGTTAGTCGTAACTATGAGATTACTATCAAGTAATAAACCGCCCACGGGTGAAGCAGTGCTTTCACCCCGTGGGGCGTTGCCTATTATTACTTCCATTCATTTCCTCCTATTCCCTTGAAATTCCCTTAAAAATTTCAAAAAGAATGGTTATACGAGGAAAAAAGGTTTAATATCAGATATGGAAAAGTAAGGAATAACAGTTGTTAAAAAGATTATCTTTGTTTCCCTTATCCTCCACCAGATTGAATGATAACTCGAATCTCCTATGGTTCGAGTTTTATTTTACTGTGTCTATAAAACTTATTATATGATATTATTAGTAATAGAATGGAAGAGTTTATATTTCACATATCTAAATTTTATAGAATTAATTTGTCTGTGAAATACTACCTAAACTGGTAAGGAATGATTTTATGGTGAAAATGATTGTAGTAGATTTAGATGGAACAATTTTGAATCATATGGGTATCGTATCCAAGACTATGAAAGAGTACTTAAAAAAATTAAAAGATAATGGATATGTTATTGTCATTGCAACAGGAAGAATCTATGCTTCTGCTATATCGGTAACAGATGGTGCTGAATTTGCAAATTATATCATATCGGATACAGGAGTCTGTACATACAATACGATAGATAGTAGTCCTATATTCAAAAGTAATATTGATAAAGAAATCGTGGAAAGCGTTTTTAAATACTATAATGAAAATTGCTATTTTATAGATGTATGTGATAAAAATACAATTTATACATATACAGATAACATAGTAAATAATAGTCCAGTTATAAAAATCACAAATAACAAGGACTATATACTAAATACTTGTGCAGAAGTGACACATATTTCTATTTCTATGAAAAATAATGACTCTGTAAAAAAGATTAGCAAATTATCTTAATATTTCAAATGAAGACATTATTGCTTTTGGCGATGGATTAAACGATGTTGAAATGCTAGAAAAATGTGGACATGGAGTCGCATTAAGTAATGCATTATCAGAGGCAAAAGAAGTAGCGGATGCAACAACCACTGATGATCACAACCATGATGGTGTAATTCATTATTTAGAACAATATTTATTGGATTATTAATTTTATTATTTTCAAAAAAACTTATATCTTGAATGTAGATGTTAGAGAAAAAAGTGGAGTTGTATACGAACGACCAAAAGAAAAGAATAAAACCTCATTTGTATGGAAAAATAGTTATACAATAATTGGTATTGTTGCAATCATTTTTATTATTTTAGTCGTTATAGTTATAAAAATAAAAGATAAAAAAATCGATAAAGAATTAGATCAATTATAGAACCTAAAAAAGCATTTGAAGATGCTTTTTAATATGCAGTTAAGCGATATAAATTGAATGATGGACGATTAAATAATCTAAAATTAACAGTGGAAACACCAATGCCACTAGAAATAAAAAGTTCGGTTTCTCCTATTTTGTAATGCGGTTTGTAATAAGTTTTAGCTCCCTTTGGCAACCAAATTGGTCCAATAAGTGGAAAACTTACTTGCCCATTATGGGAATGACCTGCAAGTACAAGATCAAAATCATTGATGTCAATTTGATCAACATAATCTGGCTCATGCAATACCAAAATTCGGTAACTTGGTTGTATCATTTCTTCTGTCAAAGTTTCTAAAAATTGATTAGTAGGTGCTAATTTTTCATCTAATGTTTTATCTCCATATAAATTCGTACTTATACCAGTTAACAAAATATAATCATTACTTTCTTTATATATGCTATCATAAGTATCATCCAAATCGATAAAACCACTATTTTCTAAAATAAAATCCCATTGAGTGAATGCAAAATCATGATTTCCTTTGATGGCATATTTACCAATACTTGCCTTTATCTCTTTTAAAATAGAACTGATTTGATCTGCTATTTCGCCTGTAACTTTGGTATCCTTATCAATGAGATCACCTGAAAATATGACCAGATCTGGTTTTGTTAAATTTATTTTTTTTACCAAATTTTTTAACTGTTTTTCATATGTAATTCTTCCATAATGAATATCTGATATATGAACGATTTTAAGACCATGCATACTTTTCGGTATATTGGAATTGGTAATTTTGTATTCCTTAACTTCCAAGCCAGATGTACCGATATACCTACTATAAAGAAATAGTCCACTTATCACAATTCCAATACCAATTATGATAAAAATTATTATTTTTCTTGTATTGTGTTTTTTCTCTGTAGGATCTTCTAAAATTGGTTTTTCTTTTTCCATATGTTTCATAGTCTCACCATACCCATTATAGCAAAAAAAAAAGACATTGTCTTTAAGAAAAGAATAACAGAAAAAATTGTAAAGCAATCAAAAGACCATTGTGCATAAAATGTAAGCCAATCGAAACAAAAATGTTGTCTGTTTCTGCTAAAATATAAGCAAATATAATACCGGGTGCACAGTAAGGAATTAAATATAACAGTTCAGTGAATGATTGCATATCAGAAGATATGACGTGTAATCCTCCAAAAACGAGTCCCGATACTATGATAAATAGTAATTTATTCGGAATGATATTACGAATGCCTTGACGGAATACTAGTTCCTCTACAAGGGGTGCGAATATCACGGCAGAAAAGAAGATATAAATAGGACTAATATCAAATAATGTTTGAACTGCCTGTTCATTACTTGCGACTTGATTATCCGTAAACTGCATAATGAGTAAATTACTTACCATCATGATGAATATGCCTAGTAACCAGTATTTGAAGTATTTTGAATAATAATTCATATGATTTTTCTTCATATCCATAAAATCTCTTTTTAATTTCGGATAAAAGATGAGTAAAATTAAAATTAATATAACCGTTTCATAAACAATCATATAAATGATTTTTGGTAAAAGAGGTAATGTTGCTGTATCAATTCCGAATAGTTGAAAAGGAACTGCCTCTAACATTGGTAATATAAAATAAACTAGGATTGCAAGCATACCAATCCCTGCAGTTTTGATGTAACTATTTTTCATGAAATCATCTCCATTACCAGTATAGCATATTTCTCTTAAAGTTTATGAAAAAATATAGGATAGATATGCATTCCTTACTTGTTAAATGTTTTAATATGTCAGATGCTTTTCCCTTTCTTTTTCTTTTGTAAATAGAAAGGTGGCGGTGCTTATGAGACAGAATGAAAAATGTTTGTATTTCGTAATCCCCTTGTTATTCATAATAATATTCATCTTACTGTTTAAATAACAAAAAGGCATCTGCTTATCACATCTGTGATTTGTCAGGTGCCAAATCTCAATTTGGGAATTGCATTTGACTCTTCGACAATCAAATGTATCCATTTTTTATTGTATGAAGTTTCCTCCACCTATATTCATAATATCATAAAATAGAATGTATGTCAAATAAACATAGACTATTGACGAATGAATAAAAGCAAAATAAATTGTAAGTTTTTCTAAATTTTTGTGTTAAAAATAAAATTCTATGATATAATGGTATTAGTTGAGTGCAAGAAGAGTGGGAAATCCCACTCTTTCAAGTAATTTGGAGGTTGTTATGGAGATAGAAAAAAAAGTGAGAGAGTTGATTGAACCAATTATTACACAAAACAATTTTCTATTAGATCAAGTTGTTTATGAAAAAGAAGGTAATATCCAATTTTTAAGAATTATTATTGATAAAAATGGAATTGTTGACGTGGATGATTGTGTAACAGTGACGAATTTAATTAATCCTTTATTAGATGAAAAGGATTTAATTACGGAAAACTACATACTAGACGTTTGTTCCAAAGAGAAAGGTTGTGAATAAAATGAACTCAAAAGAATTTAAAAAAGCAGTAGAATTACTATGCAAAGAAAAGGGAATTTCTGAGGATATTATCTATGAAGCAATGGAACTTGCACTCACTTCAGCTTATAAAAAGAATTACAATTCTTTATCTAATGTTAGAGTAGAAATCAATCGTGATACGGGAGATATTAAAGTATTCTCATTTAAGACAGTTGTCGATCGTGCAGAAGAAGAAAAATATAAAAAATTTGAAGACATTGATTTTTCCGATATCAATGAGGAAGATGAAGAAGACGATGGAGGAGAAGTATTACCATTCATTTATGACGAGCGAATCCATCTTACATTAGAAGAAGCACAAAAAATTGTTCCAGGTATTCAACTTGGCGAAACCATTGAAGAAGAAGTAACACCAGCTGACTTTGGGCGTGTAGCTGCTGCAACTGCGAAACAAGTAGTAGTTCAAAAAATTAGAGAAGCTGAAAAAAGCGTTATTATTGATGAATTCAACGACAAAGAAGAAGAAATGGTTGTTGGAACAGTTACAATGGAGGATGCTCGTAATTACTATGTTGATTTAGGAAGAACACAAGGAATTTTACCAAAAACAGAGTTGATTCCTGGAGAAACCATACAAATGAGTTCTTCTATCAAGGTTTATATTACCAAAGTGGATTCAAACTCAAGGGGACCTGTTATTTTACTTTCTCGCGTACATTATGGTTTTGTAAAACGTCTATTTGAATTAGAAATTCCAGAAATTAATGAAGGAATTATCCTTGTATATAGTGTTGCGAGAGATCCAGGAAATCGTACTAAAGTAGCCGTATACTCTGAAAATCCAAATGTCGATCCAGTTGGATCTTGTATCGGAGAAAGAGGTTCCCGTATCAACCGTATTATAGAAGAATTACATGGTGAAAAAATTGATGTAATTCCATATGATAAAGAACCTTCTAAATTTATTGAGAATGCTTTAAGCCCAGCTAAAGACATGCATGTATTTATAATGGATGAGAAAAAGAAAGAAGCTCTAGCAGTTGTCAATGATGATAATTTGTCTTTGGCAATTGGTAAAAAAGGATTAAATGTTAAATTAGCATCTCGCTTAACCCATTATAAAATTGATGTCAAAACATATGAACAAGCACGTGAAATGGGTATCAATATTGTAGAGTAGGTGGCGCATGAAAGTAAGAAAAATACCGATGCGGACATGTGTCGTAACCAAAGAAAAATTACCAAAACAAGAACTAATTCGCGTTGTCCGAACACCAGAAAGAACCGTGATTGTGGATACAACTGGAAAAGCGAATGGAAGAGGTGCTTACTTAAAAAAAGACCTTGCTACTTTTGAAAAAGCTAGGCAAAATAAAGTATTAAACCGTCATTTGGAAGTGGAAGTTCCGGAAAGTGTATTTGAAGAGTTAAAAGCACTTGTAAAATAAGCTGGGAGGTTTATATGCCAGAAAAAAGAAAAGATTATATCACATGGGATCAATATTTTATGGGACTTGCTTTATTATCTAAAGAAAGAAGTAAAGATCCCAAAAGACAAGTAGGAGCTTGTATTGTAGATAAAAATAATAAAGTATTATCCATTGGTTATAATGGTGCTCCTACTGGATTTTCCGATGATAAAATTCCATGGGCAAAAGAAGGTAAATTAGTTGATACAAAATATCCTTATATGTGTCATGCAGAATTAAACGCCATTTTAAACTTTCATGGAGATTTAAGAAATTCAAAACTATATGTGACGTATTTTCCATGTAATGAATGTGCAAAAGCAATTGTGCAGGCAGGAATTAAAGAAGTAATTTACTTAGATAAACCAGATCATGATGAATCTGTCGAAGTATCAGAAGTAATATTGAAAGAATGTGGAGTTGCTTATCGTAAGTACGAAACACATGACCGGCAGATTATATTAAATATATAGAAAGAGGTGATTTATATGATGTCTGTAAAAGATTATGCAGAAGATGTAGGAAGAAAAGTGGAAGAAATTTTAAAAAAGTGTAAGGAACTAGATATTCATGTATCATCAGAAGATGATATGTTAGATGAATATGATATTACAGAACTTGATAATATAATTGGAAATGAGTCAGAAGAAGACTTAGAGGACTTAGCAGAAGATTTGGCAGTAGAGATTGCCGATTCTGAAAAAATTGATATGGACCATACCGTATCGAAACAAAAATTAAATAAAAAGGCAGTACAACCAAACAATCATAAAAAAGAACTTGCATCTAAGAAAAAGGAAATGTATAAACACAAAGAAAAATTGATGTCAAACGCACCAGAACAAAATGAAAGTGTTGTACTATATAAAGAGGGAATGACGGTTGCTGAATTAGCAGACCGCTTACATGTTGCAGTACCAGAACTCGTCAAAAAACTGTTCTTATTGGGAATTATGGCAACTGCCAATAACAGTATTAGCTTTGAAAATGCGGAAGTATTGGTACTTGATTATAACAAAGAATTAAAAAAAGAGGAAACTGCAGATGTTACCAATTTTGAAGAATATGAAGTAATTGATCGTGAAGAGGATTTACAAAAAAGGCCTCCTGTTGTAACCATCATGGGACATGTTGATCATGGAAAAACAACATTACTGGATACCATTCGTAAGTCTAATGTAGCATTAGGAGAAGCTGGAGGAATTACCCAAGCCATTAGTGCTTATCAAATTCAAGTAAAAGGAGAACCAATTACCTTTATTGATACCCCAGGGCATGCTGCATTTACAGAAATGCGTGCACGTGGTGCTAGTATTACAGATATTGTCATTATTATTGTTGCTGCGGATGATGGTGTAATGCCACAAACCAAAGAGGCAATTGACCATGCCAAAGCAGCAGGTGTTCCAATTATGGTTGCGATTAATAAAATCGATAAACCAGGAGCAAATCCAGAACGCATTATGACAGAATTGACAGAATATGGACTTACACCAGATACATGGGGTGGAGAAACCTTATATAGTCAAATTTCTGCCAAAGAAGGAACTGGAATTCCAGAACTATTAGATAATATTCTATTAATTGCAGAGATGCAAAATTATAAGGCGAACCCAGCTCGTTATGCGATTGGTTCGGTCATTGAATCTAGATTAGATAAACAAGTGGGTCCAATTGTAACATTATTAATTCAAAATGGAACGCTTCGTTTAGGAGATCCAATTGTTGTTGGGACTACATTCGGGAAAGTACGTACGCTTCGTAATGACAGGGGTGAAGAGATTACAGAGGCAACTCCTTCTACACCTGTTGAAATTACTGGCTTAAATGATACGCCAATCGCTGGAGATAAATTTATGGCTTTTGAAAATGAAAAACAAGCAAGAAGTATTGGAGAACAAAGAAAAGAAGTACAAAAATTAAAGGACAATCAAAAAACGGAAGTAACCAGTTTAGATGATTTATTTTCTAAAATAGGAGAAGGATTACGAGAATTGAATGTCATCATCAAAGCAGATGTCCATGGAAGTAGTGAAGCTGTTAAAAATTCACTAGAAAAAATTGAAGTGGAAGACGTTCGTGTTAAAGTAGTTCGTAGTAGTGTTGGCTCTATTACGGAAAGTGATATTGTGCTAGCGAAGGCCTCTAATGCCATTATTATTGGTTTTAATGTAAGACCTGATAGTAGTATCCGCGATTATGCAAAAGAAAATGGTGTAGAGATTCGTCTTTACAACATTATTTATAAAGCAGTCGAAGAAATTGAAGCTGCCATGAAGGGAATGCTAGAACCTATTTTTGAAGAAAAAGTAATTGGTGAAGCAGAAGTAAGACAACTCTTTAAGTTCTCTAAAGTAGGTATTATTGCAGGATCTTATGTAACAGATGGTGTAATTACAAGGGATGCAAAAGCAAGAATCATTCGCGAAGGAATTGTCATTTATGATGGTAATATCAATTCGATTCAACGGGAAAAAGATTCTGTCAAAGAAGTGAAAAAAGGATTGGAATGTGGAATTACAATTGAGAACTTTAATGATATCAAGGTAGGCGATGTCATTGAAGCCTATGATATGGTTGAAATAGAAAGGTAATCCTTTCTTTTTTGATGGATTTATGATATAGTAGCTTTAGAAAAGAGGGATTTTAATGAGTGTAAAAATAGATAGGATTGCAAGTAATTTTGTAAAAGAAATTAGTTATATTTTAGCCAATGAAATCAAAGATAATGATATTCATTTTGTAACAGTAACAGACTGTAAGGTTACAAATGATTTAAGCTTTGCAAAGGTATATGTAACCGTACTAGAACAAGAGAAAAAGGAAGAAACGATAAAGGCATTGAATAATGCATCTGGGTTTATTCGTAAAACCTTGGCCGATCGTGTTGAGGTAAGACATATTCCAGAACTTACTTTTGTATATGATGAATCCATTGATTATGGTAAAAAAATAGAAAATATTATTGATCAGATTCATGATGAAAAATAATAGAAGATATGGTATAATGAGTTAGGGAGGTTTTGATATGGAGATAATTACAAGTGAACAGTTAATCAGTACAGGATATAGATTTTTGTTTGAAACGATTAAGAAAAAAGGGATAGGTCCAGTTTTGGATTTCGTGCAAGATATGGAAAAATTGCCTAAAAAAACCACATTGCTTCGCCAAACAATTCTAGGAGAAGAAAATGATTTAATTAAGTTAAAAAGAAAACACAATGATATGTTTGAATACCTTCGTGAGCATAAAGG
The DNA here is from genome assembly GCA_947648915.1 of uncultured Caryophanales bacterium. Lineage (GTDB taxonomy): Bacteria > Bacillota_I > Bacilli_A > RF39 > UBA660 > UBA5026. The sequence goes on from CANSPQ010000019.1 coordinate 8,897, forward strand.
TGAACTTTATTTTAACCTACCGATAGAAAAGGTATCAGAGATGCTAGTTAACGTAGCAAATAACGATAATTTGTTAGAGTTATATTTAGAAAATGCCCGAAAATTAGAAGAATTGAAGGTTTCGCTTATAGAATTTTGCACCTTTTTTGATTATTGGTATCAATGTGATATTTATCGAAATGATAATGGACAAATTATAGTTATTGATAAACGATATAATGATGGAGAAATAACAAAAGTAGAAGATGAAGTATTCCAAAAAGCTTATTGTAATTATAGTTGTATTTCATATATGGTTAATACTACAAATATGTCATTTTCTTTTCAAGCACAAAATAATGAACATGGTTACCAATATAGATATATCACAATTAAAGATTTTGGATTTGATGCAAGCAAATTACCAACAGAAGAAGAAATTCAAAGTTATGAAATTCCAAAACAATTAGTGAAAAAGTAGAAAATATAGTATATACAAATAATGCAATTTCAAATTGACAAAGCCAAACTGTTATGATAAGATGAATGTGTCAAGGAAACTTGCATAAAATAAAAACGGGTATACATAACTTTTGCATGTTGAGTACTTACCTAAATCTATAGTTAAGCACTTAATCTAATTCATCAGTTCGATTGAGTGCTATTTCTTTATACCAAGTATTATTGCTAATACAATAAGTAAAAGGATAATTATTACTAAAGCAAAGATTAATAAATCTTTCTTTTTCATATTATCAGCCTCCTTCCTATTCAAATGATTGGAAGATGGCAAGTACTCAAACAGTTAAATAACCCGTAATTTTATTATACCGAATATGGACGTATGATGCAATAATAATTTGACAAAATAAAATTGATATGCTATTATGAATGTGTCAAGGGAACTTGCATAAAATAAAAACGGGTATACTTAACTTTTGCACGTTGAGTACTCGCCTAAGTAAATACTTTTGGTTAGTATTTTAATCTAAGATAGATTGAGTACTACTTTTTTATTGCAAGAATCATGATAGAAACTATTAATAAAACGATAATTACAAATAGAAAATTTTCTCTTCTTTTCATAAAATCGAGCCTCCTTCCTATCCAAAAGATTGGAAGATGGCAAGTACTCAAACAGTTAAATAACCCGCAAATCTATTGTATCAAACATAGACAAACAGTGCAATTATATTTTGCTTGCATTTTATCATATAATATACTATAATAAATGTATTATTTCATATCGATAAATTATAAGTATTTATAAAATGGGTAATAAGAGAGTTCATGGTGGTGTAAATGAATCAATATTTTATAAAGAAATACAGATTTTGAATGGAAGCGTAATCTTGCGTTAAAAGAAAGAGAGCATAAGTCATTATGAAATAAGGTGGTACCGCGGATATTCCGTCCTTATATTTATAATGATTTTTTTGATAGGAGGAATACGATGAATCAATATATTGAAGGAACCAATTTAAAACCAGAAGCAACTATGCGTGACATTGAAGCATTGTGCGATGAGGCAATAGAAAATCATTATGTAGCTGTTTGTGTAGCACCATATTATGTGACACTTGCAAGCTCACTTTTAAAAAATACAACGGTTGAAGTCGCAACCGTAATTGATTATCCATATGGATTTGAAACCACTGCAGTCAAATCCTATGCTGCAATTGAAGCCGTGCAAACTGGTGCGACAGAAATTGGTATGGTTTTAAATATAGCTATGGTGAAAAATGGTAATTTTGAAGATTTGCAAGAAGAAATAGAAGAAATAAGGGACTCAATTGATGGAAAAACTTTAAAAATTATGGTAGATGTATCAAAACTTACAGAAGATGAACTTATCAAAGTCGTTCGTATTTGTAATGAAACATTTGTGAACTACATTGAAGTAATCAACGAATATAATGAGGTATTATCTGCGATAACTACAATTTTAGAACATAAGGGTGAGGTTCTAGAAATAAAAGTGAATGGAACTAATACGAAAGATATGCTTACAATAGTAGAAAAAGGAATCGCTAGACTTGGAATTGAAAAAGATTGTATGAAAGGAGATTCAAAATGAAATTATTTGAAGAATTAAAATGGAGAGGACTGATTAAAGATATTAGTTCTCCAGAATTAGAAAAAAAATTAAATGAGGAAAAATTAACATTTTATATTGGAACAGATCCAACTGCAGATTCCATGCATATTGGACATTTTTCTTCCTTTTTAATCGCGACGAGACTCGCCAAATATGGTCATAAACCAATTCTTTTAGTGGGAGGAGCAACAGGTCTCATTGGAGATCCCAAACCATCTAATGAACGTCAAATGATTACAAAAGCAGAAGTTTTGAAAAATGTGGAGGGATTGACGCGTCAAGCAGAGAGAATATTTGGTTTTGAGGTAGTGAATAACTATGATTGGACAAAAGATATCACCATTTTAGACTTTTTAAGAGATTATGGAAAATATATCAATGTCAACTATATGTTGGATAAAGATATTATTAGTAGAAGGTTAGAATCTGGAATTACTTTTTGTGAATTCGCTTATACGCTATTACAAGGAATGGATTTTGTTCATTTGAATGAGACCAAAGGTGTTACTTTACAAGTGGCTGGATCGGATCAATGGGGCAATATTACCACTGGTATTGAGCTTGCACGCAAAAAGAACAACGTGGAATTATTTGGTATGACAATGCCACTTGTTTTAGATGCAAATGGTGTGAAATTTGGTAAGACAGAAGGCAATGCTTTATGGCTAGATAAAAATAAAACATCTAGTTATGAATTGTATCAATATTTAATCAATACAGACGATAATTGTGTCATTGATTACTTGAAAAAACTAACCTTCTTGACACGAGAAGAAATTGAGTCTATTGAAGCACAACATAAGCAGAAACCAGAAGCTCGACTTGCGCAAAAAGCACTTGCGGAAGAAATTATTACATTCTTACATGGCAAGGAAGAATATCAAAAAGCAGTTCAAATTAGTGAAGCATTATTTAGTGGTGATGTCGCCAATTTATCTATGGAAGAAATGGAACAGGCATTTAAGGATGTACCACATTTTGAAATTAAAGAAGAATTAACTCTTTCAGATTTCTTGGTGCAAAATGGTATCGCTTCTAGTAAAAGGGAAGCAAGAGAATTAATTCAAGCTGGGTCTATTTCTATTAATGGAGAAAAGGCAACGGATGAGAATTTAGTGATAAATAGGAATATTGCGAAAGATGGAAAAATAATTTTAGTACGTAGAGGCAAAAAGAAATATTATATGGGAACTTTTTAAAAATTTGCTTTTTTCTTTTTATTATGATATTCTATAGCACAAAAAGGGAGGAAATGAAATGCAAGCACGTCTCAATTTGTCAAAAGAGGAATGTTTCAATTTATTGAAAAATTGGTATATAGATGTATACCAAGTACCTGTAGAAGTTACATCCGTATTCCCACTTCTATCAAATGGAAATCAACCAACTGTATTTTTTAGAATGAATGAATCTATGTTAAATGAACAGGGATTTCTTTCTGTTTTAAATCATACTTTAGAACAGGCAGGTTTTATGATAATGCAAGCAATAACACATGTGAATATGGAACAAGAAACAGAATTTCAAGGAATGTCTATCGTGATTCAAAAGTTTGCAGAAGTAAATTTAGAGGTATTACCAGAATGGTTACGTAATCGTATTGCAAACCTAGAATTTGCAGATCGCATTCGTACTTTTCAAATGCATAAATAAAAAGAATTAAGAATTATAAAGAAATAAAGGTCGCAAAAATGCGATTTTTTTTGCACAAAAAGTGTTGACAAAATCGGTCGGGGGGGGGGTATATTATTAATAGAGAGGAAAGAGTGTATGAAGAAAATTTTTAAAATGTTAATGGTAACTGTGATTGGTTGTTTTGGCTTCGCAATCAGTGCAAGTGCCGAAGAATATGGAACAGAATTCCAAAAATTTGCTAGTGATGGTTCTATTACAATTACTAGTAATAAATTTGATCTTGCTGCAGGAGGCAAAGGAGAATTAGTTAGTCATTATTTAACATCTTGGAATCAGTTAAATAAGACAAGATTTGTGTTAGGACTTTGCGATGGAACTTATGAGACATGTACAATTGTATTGAATGACGAGAATGGTGGAATCGCAGAACAACATGATATTCAAATTAAATATGAAGAAAAATATAGTGATCAATTTAAAAAATTAACGGCCGATGGAAGTCTTACCGTAAATGGATCAACTATTAGTGATAAAACACTTTTCATATATGCAAAACTTAATAGTTACGAAACAGATGATTATACTTATGTTTCATCAGGTTGCAACGAAGATAAATCTATTTGTGATATTGTATTATATCAAAAAATAAAGGAAAATGGTGTTTCGAGTACAGTAGAGGTAGAACGTCATGCAATTAACATAAAATACACAAATATAGTAAGCGATCAATTTAAACAATTAACAGTAGATGGAAATCTTACTGTAAATGGATCAACAATTGGAGATAAATCAAATTTAATTTATACAAAACTTAATAGCTATGAAACAGATGATTATAGTTACATGTTAGGAACTTGTAACGAAGGTAAAACTACTTGTGATATTGTTTTATATAAGAGAATAAAAAATAATAACAGTATAACCTTAAAAGAAATGGAACGTCATGCAGTTAATATCAAATATACAGATGTAGTAAGTGATCAATTTAAACAACTAACAGCTGATGGAAACTTGACTGTAAATGGGTCAACTATTGGAGATAAAATGAGTTTATTAAATTACGTGATTGGCACATATAATACAAATGATTACAGTTATAGTGTGTCTATGTGTAATGAAGATAAAACTCGTTGTGATATTGTTCTAAAACAATATATAAGAGAGGGTAATTCAACTAGAATTAAAGAAATCGAACGTCATGCAGTTAATATGAAATACACAAATACAGTAAGCGAAGAATTTAAAAAAAATATACCAAATGGTACGATTACCGTAAATGGAACAACAATAGGAGAAAAAAGAAATTTAATAAATGATACATTAAGTTTATATGCAACTCCTTATAGTGAAGAAAATAGATATTATTACTATGTAAATCAATGTAATGAAGATAGCTCTATCTGTGATGTTGTTTTACAAAAAACGGAAAACAAAGATGGTAACTATCACTCATACACAATTGACTATCAGGCTGTAAAAATTAAATATACAAATACCACAAGTGAACAGTTCAAACAAGATGTAGGAGATACCATTACATTACATGGTACTACCATCGATGAGAATAAAAGAACTTTAGTATATAATTATATTAATAGTTTAACACAAGATAAGAAATTTACATATACTGCAGATAGATGCAATGAGGATGGTAGTTCTTGTGATATTGTATTACGGTTCGTTGATAACGACTATAATACAATAGGAATTGAAAGACATGTTGTAAAAATTGTATATGGCGAAGAACAATTTAGCGATACATTTAAAACACTTACTAATAATAAGCAATTGGTTGTAAAATCAGTAAAACCTACTAGTGTTGAAGAAGCTGACTTACTAATAGGAGCATATTTAAAAACATTTGGTACAGAAAATGACTATTTTTACGTATCTGGTTGTAACGAAGAATACTCTATCTGTGATGTTGTTTCCTCTAAAACAGGAGAGACTCATAGTTTAAATATCACTTATGAAACTAATTTAGATGCCAATATTTCAAAAATTGTTAGCGATATGGTTGCTAAATTTCCAGAAAATAAAGGATTTATATTGGAAGATTTAGAATTACTAAATTATTTTGTAAGTAAAAATTATACCTCTAGTAGATTTGGCGATGAAAGTACAATGCTTAATTTCTCTAGTGAAACCAAAGCATATTTAGGAAATATGACAGGAATTTTAGATACAAGAATGGGAATGGGAGGTCCATTTGGATTTAGTAGTTGGGGTGGATTTGCAATTGCCTATAATAATACCATTTATGCCGTAATAAATCGTGGTGGAATGACAGCAACCAATGTTATCTATATTCCAGATACGACAGAAGATACCGTTGAAGCTTATATTACAGCTGCTCAAAAACGTATCAATAATTATCTAAAAAATGAAACTGTAAAAGTTACTTATGGTGGTAAAGTAAGTGAATTGGCAGATGCAGAATATATTGAGGACTTAGGTTTTGATGCAAGTAAAGTAATTGATTATTATGAATTCACTTACAATAATGTTACTTCACAATACCTAATCGTAAAAGATTCTTCTAAAATCAAAGAAGAAGTCGAATATAAAAATAATGATATTGTAACTGGTATTTCCATTTCAACCACATCAGCAGATGTACCACTTGATACAACGATTCAAGCGACTGAAATTCCAAAAGAAAGTCAACAATATCAAGAAATCACTTCAAGATTAAAAGTAAAAGAAGCGGTAATCTATGATTTGAAATTATTCTCATCTACAACAAAACAATTTATTTCAAAATTAGAAAACGGATTATTCCAAGTGAGAATTCCAATTCCAGAATCAATGTTAAATAAGGATTTAGCAGCATACTACATTCGTGAAGATGGCAAAATTGAGGAACATCCAATTACAGTAATGGATGGACATGCTCACTTCACAACAGATCATTTCAGTGTTTATACAATTACAGAAAAAATAGAATCAGAAGATGTAATCACAGAAAAAGTGCCAAACACATATGATGGTATTACGAATTATGTAGGACTTGGAATGGTAGGACTTATCGGTTTATCGATTACAGGATTTACTTATAAGAGAAAGGAAAATAAGTAAGAGGTAACAAATGTTATCTCTTTTTTTGCATAAAGAAAACAAGATGATTTATCTTGCCTCTCTTTTAATTAGTTTCGCATGTAATACGACTTTTTCATTGTCATTATAACAAGTAGATAACGTAAGAATATGGTCATTTTCATTTACTTTTGTATTAAAGTTATGAGCACTTCGATTGATTAACATCTCTGCAAATTCTAGAAAATTGCGATTGTTTTTAAAATTGGTTCTGATATAATCATTGGTAGTTGGAATACGATATACACTGAATACTTGCCATAGTGTGTTTTCATATTCAGTTGAAAGCTTTATTACATAATTCTTTTGATTGATAAGCCATCCACTTGTTAGAATGTTTTTGAGGGATCCAAACATGGTTGTATCTAATCTTCCGTGGGCATAAATGATTGTGTTTTTATCTAGTGTAGATAAGTTGTTTCTATAATCTAAGAATACCCAACCAGCAGAATTCGAACTTTTGTCATAGGAATGTGTTAAATAGTATTCATTATTTTCTGTTTGAACAAAGGGATAATTGATATTGGTTCCATTTACTTGAATCCATCCTACGGTAGAAGAGTTTATCTTCTTGAGTTCATTAAAATCAACATGGATTAAATTCATTTTAATATAATCCCAGTAAGGATTTGCTTCTGGTATTTCATCTATTGGTTCAATTACTTCTATATTTTCTGAATCTGGAATTTCCTCTATATCCACAATTTGTGATATATCATCTATCATTTTTTGCGTGTGCTTATTGTCCCGATTCCATTTTAGAAGATGTATCACCGCAATTATAATACAGATAATAGATAGTACTAAAATACCTATGATAATAACATTTTTTCTTTTAATTTTCATATGTTTCACCTAATAATAGTATAACATATTATACATAATAAAAAAAGAGTCTGGAAGACTCTTATCTGTTGTAGAATTCAACGATTAATGATTCATTAATGTCAGCATTGAGTTCGCTTCTTTCAGGATATCTTACATAAGTTCCTGCCATTTTTGCTTCATCATATGTAATGAATTCAACACGATTATGGATAGTTTCTAATGATTGTTTGATAGCAGGATGTTCCTTGGCTTGTTCTTTTACAGAAATGACATCACTTGGTTTACATCTGTAAGATGGAATATTTACTTTTTCTCCATTTACAGTAATATGACCATGGTTTACTAATTGTCTTGCACCTTTTCTAGTTGTAGCAAATCCAATACGATAAACTAAGTTATCTAATCTGCTTTCTAGTAATTTTAAGAAATCTTCACCATGCACACCTTTTAATTTACCAGCTTCTTCAAAAGTTTTACGGAATTGTTTTTCATTGATTCCATACATGAATCTAACTTTTTGTTTTTCTTGTAATTGTGTTCCATAATCTGATAGTTTTTTGACTCTTCCATTTCCATGTTGCCCTGGAGCATATGGACGACGTGCCAATTCTTTACCGTTTTCTAATACAGAAAATCCGAAACGACGTGATTTTCTATAAGTAGAACCAGTGTATCTTGACATACATTTTCCTCCTTCTTGCGTATAACACAAGAGACCATTCGCAAGCAACTAGGGTGTTTACTTTAATATTTTCGCTCTGCAGCTAGAGTTACACAATAACCCAAGTGGTAATAAACACGTTAGCTACTCCAAATGGAGCTGCTAGATAAATACGCAGTTATAATTATATTATGTTTTCCCTTGTTAGTCAATACCAAATCGTCTCTAAAACCACTATATTTTGTTAAAATTACAAAAAAAGTGTAAAAAAATGTCGAAATGTGGTAGAATGATAATAGTATTATGATAGCGAGGTGATATTCTTGGATACCATTGTTCTTATGATGATAACGTTTGCGGTAGTCGCCTTTGTTGCCATTATTGTGATTTTACTGATGATCCAAAAGCGAAAAAGCCATGTCATTAAAAAGCAACTAGAACATTTGGAAGTCGAGAAAAACAAAATCGATAGTGCACCGATTATCCCTGAACTTTCTAAAGTAGAATCGTATTTAAAAAATGAAAAATTAGAAGCCATGTATAATAATTGGACAGAACGTTTGGATGCCATTCGTAGCAATCAAATTCCCAAAATTACAGATATGTTATTGGAAGCAGATTATTCGTTATCTCAACAGGATTATAAAAGTACACTTTATAAAATTGCTAAATTAGAGATGGAAATCTATAAAGTAAAAACCAATTCTGATTTTTTATTAAATGAAATCAAAGAAATTACAAGTAGTGAAGAACGTAATCGTGCGATTATTACCAATTTGAAATCCATCTATAGAGACTTATATCAAAAATATAGTAATAGTAAAGATGGTTATGGCGAGATTGCGAAACCAATCGACTTACAGTTTGAGAATATTGCGAAGCGCTTTGAAAGTTTTGAGACTGCTATGGAAAACAATGAGTTTACAGAAGTAACCAATATTATTAAATCCATTGATGAAATGTTAAAACATATGTCGGTAGTAGTGGAAGAAATTCCAAGTATTATATTACTTTCAACCAATATTTTACCAAAAAAGATAAAAGAAGCAGTAGAGGAACATAACCAAATGACACAAGAAGGTTTTCCTTTAGATTATCTCAATGTAGAATATAATGTTGCAGAAGCCAACAAAAAAATAAGTGATATCATGGATCGTGCCAAAGTGCTCAATTTAGAAGATAGCTTATTTGAACTAAAAGTATTATCTGATTATTTTGATTCTTTATTTACCGATTTGGAAAAAGAAAAAGTCAATCGTTCTGAATACGAAGAAAGTAATAAAGTATTCAATCGTAAATTGACCAAAATGAATCAGTTGATGGATGATATTTTTGCCCAAATTGATGATATCAGAAATTTATACAATTTATCTGATGAGGATGTAAAGGTATTAAGTGATGTAAAAGATGCTTTACAAGGTTTAAATGAAGATTATAAAGTATTATTAGATCATACTGGAAATAATACTTTTGCCTACTCAAAATTAACAAAAGAAATAGAGGGGCTCACAATTAAATTATCTGCTTTAGAAGAAAATGTGGATAACATTTTAGATTCTATTGGCAGTATGAAAGAGGACGAAGTGAGAGCAAGACAACAATTAGAAGAAGTAAAATTAATTTTAAAAGAGTCTAAAACAAAGATTCGAGAATACAATTTACCAGTGATTCCTCAAAATTATTTTGTAGAATTAAATGAAGCACAAGTCGCAATTAAAGAAATTGTAAAAGAATTAGAGAAAAAACCAATTACAATCAGTGTTTTAAATACGAGGGTAGATACGGCAAGAGATTTGGTTTTGAAATTATACAATACGACAAAAGAAATGATGAAGACCGCTATGTTTGCGGAAATGGCAATTGTATATGGAAATCGTTATAGAAGCAGTGTAGAAGATTTGGACAAATTTTTAACCTATGCAGAAAGATTGTTCTACAAAGGTGAATATCAAAAATCTTTAGAGATTACAATCAATTCACTCAATAAAGTAGAACATGGCATCTATGATAAATTATTAGGATTATATGCAGAGGGAGAAAAGAATTAGAAGGAAGGTTTTCCTTCTTTTTGTTGTAAACGTAAATATTATCTTTTATTTTACATATACTAAAATGAATTGTATAAAAAACATTTGCAAATTTTAAGAACAATGATATAATTGATATATAATAAGGTGGTGTTCATATGAACGAAAATAAAGATTTTGGATTAGATAGTATTAAGCCTCTAGAACCAGTAACTCCTGTTCCTGAAACAGAACCTACTCAGAATGTATTTGAAACAACAAACTTTTATACAGAAACAGTAGAACAACCAAGTACACAGTATGCATTTACGGAGGTACCTACAATAGATCCAGTGGTTCCAGTTATGCCAGAACCTGTTGTATCTGATATGGAAGAAGCTCCTGTAGTGGATAATGGATATACAACTTCTTATACAGAAATGACTACTGCAGAGCAACCTACGGTAGATACTATTAACGAACATCCAGATGCTAAAATATCTTTGCACAAAGATTATGAAACAGAAACTCCAGTTGTTTCTAATAAACCAGAAGAAAAAATGGATAAGGGAACAATGTGGATGTTGATATGGATATTTGTTGGTATGTTGGCAGTTATTATTGCCTTACCATATTTATTTGAACTATTTTAAAAATCTACATATCGTAGATTTTTTTTAGTTAACAATAGATAACTCTATTATTTTTTCTATAGAATCATCTTTTTCCACTATATTTTTATGTAATTCGTGGCATTTTTCACATTGGTAGACAATTTTATAAGTGTCTTTAAATTTTTCAATCCCAATTGGTTTTAATAAACCATGGCAAGTATTCATACGGTCTCCAGGATTGATATCAACATGTTTGGAATAAAAACAATACGGACAATGATCTCTTGCGGTATAACTTGATTTTGAAACCTCTTTTCCGCAATGTTCACAAATAAAAGCCTCATTTCGCATGGTAAACTGTTTCATAAAAATCACCTAATGGTATTGTATCAATTTTTATATTTCAAATCAATTCAAAATATGGTAAAATAAATATTGGATGTGAAGAAATATGGACTATAAAATTACAATTGATGCGTTTGAAGGTCCAATGGATCTGTTATTACATTTGATTAAAACATCTGATATTGATATCTATGAGATTGAGTTAGAAGAAATTACAAAACAATATTTGTCCTATATTGAAGCAATGGAAGAGATGAATCTCAATATTGCAAGTGAATATTTGATTGTAGCGGCAGAATTAATTGAAATGAAATCGGCTATGTTGTTACCAAAGAAAAATATAGAAGAAGATACATATGAGGAAGATCCAAGAGAAAATTTAATCAAAAGATTACTAGAATATAAACAATATAAAGAGATTACGTCTGAATTCAAAGAAATGGAATTAGAAAGAAAACAATATCTAACAAAATTACCAGATAGTTTATTAGAATATAAGGATGAAAATACTTCATTTAATTTTGGAGAGGTTGGTCTTTCTGATTTGTTAAACGCCTTTCAAAAGTTTTTAGAGCGAAAGCAAGAAGAAAAACCAATTCATACAAAGATTACCAAAAAGGAATATTCTGTTCATGTAAGAAGTAATGAAATTCGTAATATGTTAAAGAAAAAGAAGAAAATAGAATTTGAGGAACTATTTGAAATTGTGACAAAAGATTATGTTGTAGTAACCTTTTTATCCATTTTGGATTTAGCGAAGAAACAGGAATTAGAAATTAAACAAGAAAATAATTTTAGTAAAATCATTCTATCATTAAAAGGATGTGAATAAAATGAATTTAGCAGCGGTATTAGAGGGTTTGTTATTTGTAGTGGGTGAAGATGGTTTATCCATGGATCAAGCAATGAATATTTTAGAAGTCGATCAAAAAACATTGATTTCTCTATTACAACAACTACAAGATAGTTATGTGAAAGAAGAACGTGGCATTCGTTTGAGCGCACTTGGAAATCATTTAAAATTGACAACAAAAAAAGAACATAAGGAATATTACCAAAAATTAGTGGATACAGAGGATGATAGTTTACTGAGTCAGGCAGCTTTAGAAACTTTAGCTATTATTGCTTATAATGAACCTATTACACGTGTTTCGGTTGATGAAATTCGTGGAATTGGTAGTAGTCATATCATACGTAGATTATTATCCAAAGGGTTGATTCAGGAAAGGGGAAGGTCAGATGCTCCAGGTAGACCTATTTTATATGGTGTTACAAAAGATTTCTTGGATTACTTTGGACTATCGAGTTTAGAACAACTGCCTAAAATTGAGCCAATTGAAGAAGCAGCAGAAGATGAAAAAGACTTGTTTGAATCAAAATATCAAGAAAATGAGTAAAATGAAAACAATAAACATTGAATTTCATATAAGATATATGTTATAATTTGTTTGTTGTTATTTGCCGGCCTGGCGGAATGGTAGACGCGATGGACTCAAAATCCATTGGTAGCAATACTGTGAGGGTTCAAGTCCCTTGGCCGGTACCAGATTGAAATTGAAGACCCGAACTTTAATATAGGTTCGAGTTTTTTAGTATTAAATTTGCCTTTTTCTTTTGTGTGTGATATTCTATAATACAAAAAAGGAGAAAATTATGGATAGTTTAAATGAACAACAAGATATGCTTATATTGCAATTATTTGAATCCCATGCAAGGCAACAAGCTCTTGAAAAAGAAAAACTAGGAATTCCTGATAACGGATATTTTTATCATAAAATAAGTGAACAACAAGATCGTAGCGATGAATTTATCAAAACGGAAGAGTTTTTAAAATGGATTGTAAAAAGTAATCCTGACGAATTCGATGAAGTAGTAAATATAAGTTTTATTAATTATGGCGATACAGAGCTGGTATATGTTATAGATGAGTCAGGATATAAGAGAACTCTATTAGTAGGTCAACCTAATATTGAATTTGGTACAGTAAAAAAAAGAATATGAGAATTTGAACAAACTTGCGAAAGCAAATCCTAATTTAGTAATATGTCCAACGAATTATTTTTCTAATGCAGATAGAGAAGCTTATATAACACCTTATGTGTATCAAGCAAGATGTGTTGCCTCTACTGGCTTGGGGTATGGCTCTTATGTTCCAAATCCCAGTTATGGATTTATAGCATATAGTGATGAAGATACTTATACTATATGTAAGTCAATCATCGCTAATTTAATTTTGCTATACAATCAAGATGAAAATTTAGGATTAGGCTCTTGTAAAATCGGTGGTGGTGATTTTATTTTGGAAAAGGAGTATGATAAAGAACCTCATACACTTGAAAATACTCTAAAAAGAATGCACCTTATAGCTGCTAGAGAATTAATTTCATTGAATTTAAACACATATATTAGCTTTTTAAAAAATGAGTTTAATAAAGTGACCTATTATAATAAGTTATCTGAAAGAGATCCTAGTATCCTCATAAATCACAAAAATAGGTTTCCTATGCCTAGAGAAGCTATTGAAGATGGAATACAACTTGGTTTAAAGTTGAGAAAATAATTAAAAGATGATAAATTAAAAACTTATGAACTAGTTCTTTTGAATGCTGAATCAATTGTCTAATCAAATTTCAATAAGTGGGAGTAAGGTGTGAGCACTAAATGAAAAATAAAGTACAAGAAGATCAAATTTTATTAGATTGCGTTCCCCTTTTATTAAATTGGTATCATCTTCATAAAAGAGATTTACCATGGAGAAAGGATAAGAATGCATACCATATATGGATTTCTGAAATTATGTTGCAACAAACAAGAGTGGAAGCAGTAATTGATTATTATAATCGTTTCATTCAAGAAATTCCTGATTTACAAGCACTAGCGAATATAAAAGAGGATTATTTATTAAAATTATGGCAAGGACTTGGCTATTATAGTAGAGCACGTAATCTTCAAAAAACAGCACAATTATTATGCAGTCAAGATAAAACTACTTTGCCTAGTACTTATGCAGAGTTGCTAAAATTACCTGGAATTGGAACTTATACAGCGGGAGCAATTGCTTCCATTGCATATCAAGAACAAGTGCCTGCCGTAGATGGAAATGTATTACGTATTTTAACTCGCCTTTTAGGTACTTATGATGATATTGCTGATCCAAAAACGAAAACAAAGTATGAAAATTTGTTAAAACCATATATGCCAGAAAAAGAATCTGGAAATCTCAATCAAGCGATGATGGAATTAGGTGCAACAATATGCATCCCAAATGGGTTACCGAGATGTAATATTTGCCCTATTTCTTCTTATTGCATCGCATACCAAAAAGGTTTACTTGCCGCATTACCAATTAAGACAAAAAAACAACAACGAAAAATAATTGCAAAAGTTGTATTTTTATATATGTATAGGAACCAAATTGCAATTCAAAAAAGACCAAAACATGGCTTACTTGCTTCCCTGTATGAATTTCCAAATATAGATTGTTCTATGAATTTAGAAGAAGTGAAGACATATTTAAAAAAAGAGGATATTACATATGAAAGTATTTCTTTCATTGGAAAATATAAGCATATTTTTACTCATTTAGAGTGGCATATGGATTGCTATTTGATACATTTAAATAAAAAAGTAAATGAAAAATATATTTGGGTATCATTAGAAGAACTAAACAAAACCTATTCCTTACCAACTGCATTTTCAAAAATTTTAAAAGATATTTAAATTGCGTTATCTAATGGTTCAAAATTGCTTGCTATAGAAATACTTTTATGCTATGATGTATATAGATGAAGGAAACTTCATAAAATAAAAACGGGAATACTTAACTTTGCTATGTTGAGTACTCACCTAAAATTGGGTTTGTACTTTAATCTATGCGTGTAGATTGAGTACTATTTTTTTATTGACAGAATCATAATAGAGACTATTAACAAAATGATGATTATAAATTGAAAATTTTCTCTTCGCTTCATAATATCAAGCCTCCTTCCTCATAGAAGCAGGCAAGGACTCAACAGATAAGTATCCCTATGTTGATTATATCATTTATTCACCATTAGTGCAACAAAATTTAAAATAAGAAATTTAAGATATAATGATTCAATATAGTGATGAATACCAGAAAGTTGATTTATATAATAAAAAGATGACAAATAAATCTAGATAATATTGGAAGAATTCAATAAAATCTTTTTATCAAAATCTTAAAAAGCATTTGAATTGTGTTATCTAATGGTTCAAAATTGCTTGCTATAGAAATACTTTTATGTTATGATGTATATAGATGAAGGAAACTTCATAAAATAAAACGGGAATACTTAACTTTGTCATGTTGAGTACTTACCTAAAAATTATTTTGGTAAAAGTACTGAATCTAAAGCTATTAGATTGAGTACTATTTTTTTATTGATAGAATCACAATAGAGACTATTAACAAAATGATAATTATAAATAGAAAGTTTTCTCTTCTTTTCATAATATCAGGCCTCCTTCCTATCCAAAAGATTGGAAGATGGCAAGTACCCAAACGGTTAAGTATTCCTATGTTGATTGTATCATTTATTCACTATCAGTACAAGAGCAATTTTAAATAAGGTGGTAAGTATGGATCAATTATTAATGATAAAATATGGAGAATTGACAACCAAAAAGGCAAATCGAAATACATTTATTACATTACTAACAAATAATATCAAAAATATATTAAAAGAATATCAAATAACGATTCAAAAGGATCGTGTTCGGATGTATATTTCTTGTAATACCAAAGATTGTGATGCAATTGTATCTAAATTACAAAAAGTATTTGGAATTCATGGTATAGTGATTTGTCATAAAGTAAATACTAATATAGAAGACATAGAAGTTAAAATACTAGAATTGCTTCAAGACCAGTCTTATCAAACTTTTAAAGTAGAAACCAAAAGAGCGGATAAAAGATTTCCAATTTCAAGTATGGAGTTTAACAACATAATAGGCGGATTTGTTTTAAAAAATACATCTTTAAAAGTAGATGTCCATCATCCTGATGTTAGAATTCATATTGAAATCAGAAATGAAGGAACATTCATTTATACCAATGAAATAAGAGGAAATGGTGGATATCCAGTTGGCGTACAAGGCAAGGGTTTGTTAATGTTATCTGGTGGTATTGATAGTCCTGTTGCAGGATATCTTTCTTTAAAAAGAGGAATTGATTTAGAGTGTCTTTATTTTGAATCTCCACCACATACCAGTGTAGAAGCCAAAAACAAGGTAATTGAACTTGCTTCTATTATCAATCAATATTCTGGAAATATAAAGGTAAATGTGATTCCTTTTACGAAAATTCAAGAAGAAATTTATAAAAATGTTCCAGATAGTTATATTATTACCATTATGAGAAGAATGATGTATCGTATTGCGGAAAGGGTTTGTAGCTTACATAAATGTAAAGTGATTATTAATGGAGAAAGTGTAGGACAAGTTGCAAGTCAAACTTTAGATAGCATGGTAGTGATTAATTCTGTCACCAATTTACCAGTGATTCGTCCTGTAGCTTGTTTGGATAAATTAGAAATTATCGAAATTGCAAAAAAAATAAATACGTATGAAACCAGTATTTTACCTTATGAAGATTGTTGTACTATTTTCTTACCAAAGCATCCTGTTATTTATCCAAAAATGGAAAAAGCAATCTGCTATGAAAACTTATTTGCCTATGAAAATTTGATAGAAGAGGCAATTCAGCATATGGAAACAATCACAAAATTTGAAAAAGAAACTAGTTCTTATTTATAACCATAAATTACCATTTAAAAAATAGTATGAAAAAAAACTCCTTGGACATGATATTAGTGTACAGGAGGTGAAACATATGAAAAACAATACTAATAAAATGGTAGTTCCTGGAGCTAAACAAGCTATCGATAAGATGAAATATGAAATCGCTAGCGAATTAGGTGTTAACATGGGACCAGATGCAACTAGTAGAGCTAACGGATCAGTTGGTGGTGAAATTACTAGACGTTTAGTTCAAATGGGTGAACAACACTTAGGTGGTTCAAATTACCAAGCTAAATAATGACATAAAATGGACAGTGAAACATTACTGTCTTTTTTTAGGCGCTTCTATCAAAAATTACCATCCATATATTTTATGTATTAGGGGATAATAATAGTATAAGGTGGTGAGTTATAAATGAGTCATTTGAATAATAAATTGGTTGTTCCTGGATCAAGACAGGCAATTGAAAACTTAAAATATGAAATCGCAAATGAATTAGGTATCACTTTAGGTGCAGATACAACAAGCAGATTAAATGGTACTGTTGGTGGCGAAATGACAAGAAGACTTGTTCGCTTAGGAGAACAATATTTGGAAAATAAATAGAGCATAATTTGCTCTTTTTTGCGTAAAAAAGCATTCCATTATGGAATGTTATTTACAAGTATATCCAGCATTTTCAAATGCTTTTTTTGCATCGCTGCGACTTGCTTTTGCATCTAACAAATCTAAGCTCTCTTTATCTTTGTCGCTCATTTTTGTAAGATCTGCAGTCATAGAAACTTTAATGTTATTTCCATCTGTTTTTGTAGTAACATTAAGTCCCATATCTTTGTAACTTTGCATTTCTTCTTCTAAAGAACTTTTGATTTCATCCATGTAAGATGCATAACTATCTGAAACTTTTACATCTTGTACAATTTCCATTTTTGTAACAGAATCTTTCTTGAAAGTTACATTGACTGTTTGTTTCATGTCCATCATCGCAACATTTTGATTCATAGTACATGTTAGTTTTTTTGTATCACTTCCACATCCGGTTGCAAATCCAACCATAACAACGGCGAAACAAACTGCTAAACACTTCTTCATTTTTTCTCTCCTCCTGTATATAGAATATTAAAATTTTTAATTTTTGTCAAGCCTTATAAGATTTTAGATAGTGTTTCCAAAGTGTGGAGATATAGAAGAAAATCATTAAAAACAAAGAA
>CANSPQ010000020.1 GCA_947648915.1 uncultured Caryophanales bacterium
TTTGTATTTCTTTATTCTTTCTTATACTTAGTTTACCACTTTATTTTTCTACTTTAAATTCTTTTACTCCTTTCTTTACACCACTAAAAAGAGGGTTACCCCCCCCCGTTTACAAATAGCTAGCCCATATATCTAATCGCAAACTACTTTATGATTTATTTTTATACCCTAAGTATATATCAAAGATATCATTAATTCAAATTTTTTTAAATCATATTCTATAGAAATTCGTAAAGAAAAAACCACCTATACTAAAGTAGTCTTGATTTCAACAACATTTTTTGCTTGCAATCCTTTGTCTGTTCTTACAAGTTCAAATTCGACATATTGACCTTCAACCAAGGTCTTATATCCTTCTGATAAAATAGAAGAATAGTGAACAAAGATATCTTCGCCTTCATTATATTCAATGAATCCGAATCCTTTCTCATTATTAAACCATTTAACTTTACCGCGCATACTCAAATCTCCCTTCTAGCATATTTGTGCTTACAATATAAATATACTGTTTCTAAGATGCCAGTTCAACTTTTTTCAACCCCAAAATGTCGACATTATTTTTAAAAATATATAGGTTTGTATGAAAGGCACGGTTTTATGGTATCAAATATAAAAACGAGGAACAATCGAATTCACTAGATTGGTATTTTTTTTTGTACAAATTGTTTCACTTAGAATGTTTTATTCTTTACTTTTTCCATTAAAGTATCTGTTAAAACAATTAATACAAATTTTTAATTTTTGATAATTTATAGTGTTAGAATTGAATCAAGGTAGGGATTGCTATGAAGAAGAAATTCTTGAAGTATTCACTTCAGACAATCAAAAACTATCATCCAGAGTATGATGATATTAAAATGGATGAAATGCGATATGGTTTAGAAGGTTTTTATTTAAGTATTACAAAAGCAATTGTTATTTTTACGATTGCAATTCTTCTTCATGTTTTTTGGGAAATGATTCTTATGTTGATATTTTTCAATATATTAAGGAAGAGCGGTTTTGGATTACATGCGAGTAAAAGTTGGATTTGTTTAACTTCTTCTACAGCTGTTTTTATTCTCTTACCACTTTTGGCAAAATATATTATCATCCCTATTTATATAAAATTAATTTTAGGAATACTTGCAATCATGTTAATTTATCGTTATGCACCCGCAGATACGATAAAACATCCTTTGATATATGCCGATAGAAGAAAAAAATATAAGTACATTACTACAATAAACTGTATTATTTTAGTAATCGTTCTATTGTTAGTTAAAAATGAAACAATATCCAATTTAATTTTATTTGGCATTTATAATGAGATTGTATTAATTTTACCAATTACTTATAAATTATTCCATTTAAGTTATGATAATTATAAAAATTATCTCAAAACAAATGAGTTAAACATTTTATAATGTTTAATATAGAATAAGAAGGAGGAAAAATTATGTCAAGATTATTTTCAAGAATCTTCACAGCAATTGCTAGTCTAGGTGCGGGAGCTGCAACAACTGGTTGTTATGTTTGGTGGATTGATGAACCAGAAATGCCAAAAAGCTTAATTGAAAAATAAAAACGGCCTAACCGTTTTTTTCATTACCCTTTATAATTAATTTTTGGACAAAATAGATACCATTAATTTCCCTTTGTTGTTCTAAATTATCGTTTTTATTGATAATATCTTTTACTAAAGAGAGACCATATCCTTTTCCTTTTCCCTTTGTAGAAAAACCTGCACTATCAATATTACTAATATCTACAGAGCCCGAATAGGTGTTAGAAAAAGAAAACACAATATCTTTGTCTACTAATTCTGCCTCAATAATTACATATTTTTTATTGGCGTGAATTGCAGCTTCAATGGCATTATCAATATAAACACCAATGACACGACTGATATCTCGAAGATATTTATCGCACGTAACCCAATTTTCTTTCTTTTCAAGATTATTACTAATATCAATATATACTTCAATATTTTTTTCTTGCATTTGTGATACTTTATAATAAATTAAACCTTTTAATCCACCAGATGGAATATTATTTAATTTTGTCAACCAATTATAATTGATATCCTTTTTACTAATATCTAATAACTGATCTACATATTCAATTGCTTTTTTATTATTCTTATTGATAAAGCCACGTAGCATGATTAATTGATTTTTATACTCATGTTGATCTTTGCTTTTTTCGATAATTAATTTTTCATATGCTTGAACATGACCTAGAAGTTTATCATATTGATGAATCAATTTATTTCTATCACTATTCTCTTTAAAATATAAAGCAACAAAAATTAATATACAAATGACAAACATATTTATTATCATAAGATTGGATATAGAATACCAATTTAATACACTTTGTTTCAATAATACTGATAAAGTTATTATCACTAACATAGAAAGTGAAATATTTTTAAAGGCCTTATTATCCGTTGACCATCTTAAAGTTCCCCTTAGAAAATCTCTTAATTTTCGGTTAACTAGTAATAAAATTACCAATCCCATACAAACAGAGTTACCGAAAATAATTCCTATTACATTGGTATTGTCAACAAAATTAATATGAAAGAAAAATGGAAATACAACACCTACTATTATTTCACTAATTGAAAAAGTAAATGATAGCATTAGAACTGCCATTGTTGCTCTTAATAATGATGTTTTATATGATAAATATAGTATCAACATACAACAAGTATTAATTACAATTGGTCTAATCATTAAACCTTCAGAAATAACGTAACAATTTATTAATGAAAACAATGCACTTAAAAAAACGGATTTTATATTGAACATCTTTTCATTACTATTTGATAATTTTAAAAACAAATAACAGTATAATAGGTTGTTGATAATCCCTATTACAAACCAACTAATTGATACTGACAAATTCCTTCAATCCCTTCTTTTTATCTCTTGATAAAAGATCTATACTTTTATCTTGATCAAAATAGATTATATTTTGTTTCCAATCTATTTTTTTTATTTTTTCTGTATTAACTAAACAACTTCGATGAGACAAAAAAAATCTCCCATCTAGTTCCTCTATCATCTGATTCATGGTATAATTAACTGCAAACTCATTATACGTTGTCGTAATGATACATTTTCGATCTACAGTATCTTTCGTAACATATAAAATGTCATCCAAGTAAATACGATGTGATATCCCATTTGTTTCAAATACTAATACTTTTTTACTATCAATTTTTAAAACTGCCTTTTTTAAAACAGTCATTAAGTTTTTTTCACACTCATCGAATTTTGAAATAAAAGCTAACAACATTATCTGTGCCTTCAATGCATCATATCCCATATCTGCATGAGATGTTACCATAATAATGATGCTATTCCAATCATTTTTTCTAATTTTCCTCGCAATATCAATTCCTGATATACTATTAAAAATTTCAATATCTAATATATAAATTTTAGAAGTTAATGGTTGATCAATAAACAATTCAAAACTTTTATCATACCCACTAAATTCTCTTATCTCATAATCAATTGTATTTTTCATAAATATCTTATCAATGGTTTTTACAACTGTTTTTCGGAATTCTTTTTCATCATCACATACTGCAAAGCTTATCATGTTATCACTCCTATTTATTCTTTTATTATTTGCAACAAGTTAACTTGTGCTTTCTCATTTTATCATGGTTCGACAATATTTGCAATCAAACTGGAAAAATTTGATAAGAATATTTCCATTAATAATCTATAAATTTTTATGGGTTCATTATATTTTTTTTGCTAGTATATGTCTAGTATTTTAGTCCCACTTTAATAAATTCTTGTTCGAAAAGAATAAATTAGGCTAAAAAATATTATAGATTATTTTGAAAGACTTCTTTTTCAATACGTGTTATGATTTTTGAATCTTTAAAATTTTGAATATAACTATTTAATTTTTCTAAATTCAGCAATCGCGTTAATTTTTGATAACTATTAATAATCTCATGGTAGATTTCATACTCTATATTGGTTTTATTACGAACAACTTCTATTAATAGTCTTTCCAAATCATAAATATGGATTGGATAGGACTGATAGGTGATTGTACTTTTACCAATTGGATATAGTGTATCTGTCATAAAAATTTGTTTTACCCTATCATCTAATATTTTGCGATCTTTTTGTTTAGTTGCTACCTTATATGGCAATTCTTGTTTAGAAAGAAGTTTATAACAAAAGCAGGCAGTCTCTAATGTTACTATTGCATTCGGATGCTTTTTGACAATTACTTCTAATGAGTCATACGTTTGATTGACAGAATAAATACCCTTTTCCACCATGTAAAGTTGCCCTTCACGTACCATTTTTTTGATTTGATAATCACTATAACCCTGTTTTGTTAAGTCTTTATATAAATAGATCATAAATTCACCTTGAATTATATTGTACCGTATTATATTGATTTGTGCAATATGATACCGACAATTTGTATAAAAGAAAAAACGACAATGTCGTCATTTTTGTTACTTTGTATATAGGATGTCAAAACTAGACACCCCCTACACGACCTTTACTTCTTAAATATAATTTTCGAATCCAATCTACGGGTATTACAGTGGCTGCTAGAAAAATCATAATTTGAAATTCTTTGAAGTTAAGGCCGACGGTTCGAAATAGTTCACCACCATAATATATCAAAATCACTTGTACTACAATAACAAATATCATAATGGCTAAAAATACTTTATTTTTGGAAATATGAGCAAGTAAATTGAGGCGATTGGTTCTCGCATTGAAGCTGTTAAAAATATCAATAAAGATAAATAAGCCAAAGAAAGCGGTCATAAATTCACCTTGATTTCCTTGAAACCATTCTTTTACGATTGGCAATTTCAAAAATAGAACACAAAGTAAAGCCGAATATAATCCTGTTACTACAATTTGTTGCATCATATAAGGATTAATAATGGATTCATCTTTTTTCTTTGGGTACTCTTTCATATATTCTAATAATGGTGGCTCATAGGCAAATGCCAGTCCCGCTAATGTATCCATTACCATATTAATCCACAGCATTTGAATTACCGTAATTGGGGTATCAATGCCAATAAATGGGCCAATAATTGATAAACTAATTGCACAAAAATTGATGGTTAACTGTACGATAATAAATTTTCTTATACTTTTGAATATCGTTCTTCCAAATAGAATCGCTTTTGAGATAGATAAGAAATTATCATCTAGTATTACAATATCACTGGCTTCTTTGGAAACCTCTGTTCCACTTCCCATCGCAAAGCCAACATCGGCCTTTTTCAAGGCAGGTGCATCATTGACCCCATCGCCTGTCATTCCAACCACTAAATTTAATTCTTGAGCAATGCGTACTAATCTGCTCTTATCTTGGGGAAGGGCACGCGCAACAATTCGTAAATTGGGAAGTAATTGCTTTAATTCATCATCTGTTTTTTGTTTTAACTCATCACTGGTTAGAACCAAGTCCTTACTATCCGTAATTAAGCCTACTTCTTTTCCAATGGTATAAGCAGTATCTTTATTGTCACCAGTAATCATGACAGTTTGAATATGTGCATTTTTAACGAGTTCAATTCCTGTAATAGCCTCTTTACGAACCTCGTCTTTAATCAAAACAAACCCAACTAATGTAATCTCTTTGAATGTATCTTTTAAATCATAATTGTCATTAATCGCAAGAGCAAGTACACGTATTCCCATCTTTGTCATCTGTTTTAAATAAGCGGTTATATTTGTTTTATTATATAACGATTTTTTATTTCCAAGTTCATCATAGTAATGCGTACAATGTTCTAATAATTTTTCGGGAGCACCTTTGATTAATTTCATTTTTTTATGTTTGTCTATAATGGTTGTACAAGCGTATTTTTCTTTACTATTAAAAGGTATTGTTTCTACTGTTTGAATTTCCATGTTTGGATTTGTAGTAATAAATTTTAATAAAGCACGATCGGTAATATTACCACCAATTATATTATGGTTTTCATCATAGGTACTTGCATTGTTATAGATAGCAGATAGCTGAAATAGATGATGCAATTGTTCATATTTTTCTAATTCAAATTCATGATTGAACTCTTTTAAATTTCCACTTACAAAATGTGTTACTTCTAGTTTTCCCTTAGTTAGCGTTCCTGTCTTGTCTGTAAACAAGATATTGATACTGCCAGCCGTTTCAATTCCAACCATTTTACGCACCAACACATTGTTTTTTAACATACGCTTCATATTAGAAGACAGTACCAAAGTAATCATCATTGGAAGTCCTTCTGGAACTGCAACGACAATAATGGTTACACTTAATGTAAGGGCATATAATACATGTCCAATCATAAGTGGAAAGTTACTTACTGTTGCGATTACTTTATCCATTTGAAAATTATTCGTGATAAAAATAACAGAAAATAAATAGGATATCGATACCAATACTGCGCCAACATAGCCAATTTTACTGATAAACTGGGCAAGTTTTCGTAGTCTTAGTTTTAAAGGACTCTCTGGTTGATTTTCCAATAATTCTGCTGCCAATTTTCCGTATAAAGTATCGTTTCCAACTTTGGTTACTACCATACAGGCTTGTTTGGAATAGACAACAGTACCTCTATACACTTGATTTTTTTCCGTAATGGTTGACCCTACTGGATACTTATAGGCCTCTTTGGTCTCCCCGTTGATGGAAGATTCATCGACACTAATTTCACCTTCTACAATGAGTCCATCAGCAGGTATTTTATCGCCAGACTCCAGTAAGACGATATCTCCTACGACTACCTCATCGACACCGATTTCTTTTGCTTGTCCATTTCTTTTGACACGACATTTAATTTTAGAAGATTCTTCTTGTAATTTGATGAATGCTTGTTCACTTCCATATTCAGAGATAGTAGAAATAAAAGAGGCAATAAAAATCGCTATTACAATTCCTACTGTTTCGTACCAGTCAAAATCTTGAATTAAAAAGACAACTTTGATTCCAAGTGCAATCAACAAAATACGTATAATTGGATCTCCTAATGTTTCTAATAATTTTTTCATAAAACCTGTTTGTTCTACTGTGGTAATTTGGTTTGTTCCATATTTTTCTTTATTTTGAATAACTTCTTCTTCTGTTAAACCTGTTTTGATATTCGTGCTTTGTTTCATAGGTTCCCTCCTATAAAACTATATTGAACAAGAAGAAAACGTAGACTTTTTAATGGCGACTTTATTCCGACAATTTTATACAGTATTTAAAAAGAACTATTGCAGTTCTTCAATTTGTTCTTTGGATAAACCAGTTACCTTTGAAATAAAGGAAACTTTAGCATTTTCATGTAACATATTTCTAGCAATTTCTAATTTTCCAGCTTCTTCACCTTTCTCATAACCCTGTTGTTTCGCATAATCTATTCTATTATTCATTACTTTATTGGCTACTTTTTCGGCATTATAAAGTCCTATGATGTTTTTGTCTCTACAAATTCTTCTGATTTCATCAATTGCTTCATCCATATACACTTCACCTCTTAGACTATCTAATTCTTCCTCGTTGGTTGCCTTGAATATCTTTAAGATATTCACTAGTTCGTTTCTTTCATCATTAGTATAACATAAATCTTCTATTTTGGATAGATTGATATGATAGGATACATAAGTTTCTTCTATAATACGATGTTTCACTTCCATAAATCGGAATTCATAAATCAGTTCATCTAATCCATATGCATCAAAATCATCTATATTGATTTGTATAACAAACCGATTGTCATATTTTTCTCCTGTTTCAAATGATTCACTTGCGATAACATTCATATATTTTGAATTTTTCACTTTATATTCTGGATAATAATCTGCATTCATTTCAATATTAAGTAAATGCTTATCTACTTTTACTACAATATCTGTTCTATATACTTTGTCCTTTTTGTTTTTCACTGGTAATTCTGTACTTTGATACTCTGCCTTTAATAGTAATTCTTCATCAATTCCTGTTACCAAATGAATCATTCTTGCTTTGAAACGATTGGTGTGTTTACTCATCATAAATGCTTTAAATAATGTATCCGATGTCAGTTTTAATATTTCTATTGTTTCCATTTTTTCACCTCTACTATTAACATACGGGGTTTCTTCTTCATTTCCTTCCTCTAAACAAAAAAAAAGGAATCAGATGATTCCAAAATAACGTACAAAGGTTGTAAGTAAAAAACAAAGTGTCATCCCAATCACTGTTGGAATTATAATAGAAAGGATTACCCACTTCCAACTACCTGTTTCTTTTTTGATGGTGAGACAAGTTGTGGAGCATGGCCAGTGCATCAAAGAAAAAATCATGACACAAACAGCAGTCAACCAAGTCCAACCGTTATCTACCAGCAATGTTTTTAATGCAGACAAACTCGTATATTCTGTAATTGTCCCCGTTGCCATATATCCCATCATAATTAATGGTATTACAATTTCGTTTGCCGGAAATCCTAAAATAAATGCCATTAAAATAACGCCATCTAAACCAAGAGCAGTTGCGAAAGGATTTAGAAAGTCAGAACACATTTGTAGTATCGAAACTTGTTCAATTTGTACATTTGCCAAAACCCAAATGAAAATTCCAGCAGGTGCAGCAATAGAAATAGCTCTTCCTAAAACAAACAGTGTACGATCAAAAATAGAACGAATGATTACCTTTCCAATTTGTGGTTTCCGATAAGGTGGCAATTCTAATGTGAAGGAAGATGGTACTCCTCTTAAAATCGTTTTCGATAACAATCTAGAAACCAAGAATGTCATACCGATACCAAGTAAAATAATTAAAGTCAATAATATTACACTGAAACAAGAAACTCCAATACTAGAACTAAATCCTATAAAGAACATTGTGATGATTGCAATTAAAGTTGGAAAACGGCCATTACATGGTACAAAATTATTGGTCAAAATTGCCAGTAAACGTTCCCTTGGCGAATCAATAATACGACATCCCGTTACCCCAGCGGCATTGCATCCAAACCCCATAGCCATTGTAAGGGATTGTTTTCCACAAGCTGAACATTTTTTAAAAGCATGATCCATATTAAAAGCAATTCTTGGTAAATAGCCTAAGTCCTCTAATAATGTAAAAAGTGGAAAGAAAATTGCCATCGGTGGTAACATAACAGCAACTACCCAAGCAAGTACACGATACATTCCCAAAACGAGCATATCACTGAGCCAACCAGGTGCATCAAGAAATTCCAAAAATTGAAATAAGTATTTTTCTAAGCCAAATAAGAAATCAGATAGTAATTCAGATGGATAATTGGCTCCTATAATGGTAATCCAAAATACCACCATTAATAGTAAAATCATGAGTGGGATTCCCACTTTACGACCGGTTATGACCTTATCTATTTTCAAATCCCGTTCGATATAATGTTCATTTTCATACGTAACCACTTCTTTACAAATGCTTTCCGATTGTTTCATTAACGTTGAAACAAAGGCATCTTTGATATGCTCAGGATGAATACCATTATGGTATAAAAGAGTTCTAGCTTCTTCCACACGTTCTTGTATTTTTTCTATGCAAGCAGTCCCCAATTTTTTTTGAATCGTTTCATTTAAAATCGTATCATTGTCTAGAAGTTGCATTGCAAGCCATCTTGTATTGCCATCGAGATTACATTCTTTTAATGCAAATTCTATGATGGAAATTGCTTCTTCTATAAACGGTTCATACGTAGGTTTGAATGGACTATTTTTTGTTCTTTGATAGATGACATCATCTACATTTTCCATTAACTTATCTAAACCTTTTTTCTTGCGAGCACTGGTTCCTATAACAGGTACACCTAATGTTTGTGATAATTTTTTCAAGTCAATTTTGATTTTTTTCTTTTTTGCTTCATCTAATAGATTCACACAAACTATAACTTTATCTGTAATTTCTAATGTTTGTAAAACTAAATTTAAGTTTCGTTCTAAACAAACTGCATCACAAACCACAATCACAGCATCGTGATGTTCAAAGCAAAGAAAATCACGTGCCACTTCTTCTTCCTGTGAATGTGCGATTAAAGAATAAGTACCTGGTAAATCATAGATGGTATAATCGGTGTACCTATAATTACAGATACCTGATGCATTACTCACTGTTTTCCCAGGCCAATTTCCTGTATGTTGATGCATTCCTGTCAATTCATTAAACACAGTACTTTTTCCTACATTTGGATTTCCCGCAAGGGCTATCACTTTTTCCATTTTATTTTGTGGTTTCATTCTCCCACCTTCTTTATCAAAACACCTTTTGCATCTTCTCTTCGAATCGCAATAATTGCGCCCCGTATGAGATATGCATTTGGATTTTTGCTTGGACTCATCAGCACGCAAGTTACTTTACATCCTGGCGTGAGCCCAATGTCTAAGAATCTCCTTCTGATACTTCCTTCTGTTTCTATCGATTCTACA
The DNA here is from genome assembly GCA_947648915.1 of uncultured Caryophanales bacterium. Lineage (GTDB taxonomy): Bacteria > Bacillota_I > Bacilli_A > RF39 > UBA660 > UBA5026. Next base: position 10,416 of record CANSPQ010000020.1, read on the forward strand.
TAACCCGTCTGTCCAATGGTTAAGGTATCTAAAGTCTGATTCATCATATTTCACCTCATCATTTCATAAAATTATCAAGAAGTTTCCATACGCCAACTTCTATAGTACTATATGAAAAAATAGAAAAAGGGGGACACTTATCTGTGGAAAAAAGTGAATTTTATACATTACAGGGATACCGGACAAAAAATAAACTTGGTTTGACAGAATCTATGGAAGACTATTTGGAAATGATTTATCGAATATCATTAAATACGGAAGAAATTACCATCAAAGAGTTAGCTAGTTCCTTAAATGTGAAACCTTCTTCTGCCAGCAAAATGTGTGTCCGCTTAAAACAAAATGGAATGATTGATTTTGAACGATATCAAAGCATTACCATTACTCAAAAAGGTACTTCGATTGGTTCTTATCTTTTATGGAGACACCAGTTATTGGAAACTCTTTTTCGCATGATTAATCAAGAGGAGTTTCATCTAGAGCAGGTGGAAAAGGTGGAACATTTTATAGATATCGTAACCCTTAAAAATATTGAACAGTTTATCCAAAAACAAAAACCACCTTATTAGTGGTTAAAAAAGAGCACTATGGCTTCCAATATTTAAAAGTAACAAGAAGAGTTCATCTTCTACGTATTAATAAATTAGTAGCCAATCAGGTTCAATATGACATTCTCTACAATTTTTATAATATTTATCATCAATTAGACAGTGATCACGATATTTTGGAGCAAGTGGTTCTTTATTGGCAAGATATTTTAGTACATCTTTTAATTTATTAATATCTTTTCCTTGTTTGATCGCTTTTTTAGATTTTTATTAAATATTCTTGATGACTTTATAATAAATTTGGTTTCGACTATATCAGTCTTCATCTAATATATCTTTTATCAATTCATCAACATCTCGATATTCCTTATATCTATCTGGATTCTGAATCATATCCGCAGCCTCTTTTAATGCTTTTCGCATTTCTCTACTCGGCTTATGGTTTTTTACTTCAAAAGGTAACCCATCTGTTTTTATTACCTGTCTTAAAAATAAATTAATTGCCGTACTCATACTAAGCCCTAAATCATTTAAAATATTAGTTGCTTCTTTTTTTGTTTGGCTATCTACCTGTATATTAATTGCACTTGTTATATTCGCCATGAAAATTCATCTCCCTCTATAGAAACTATAACATTATTCATTTCATGTATCAATTGATTTTGTATTATTTTACTACTATAATTCTACTATTATTATATGAGTATTATATATAAAAACCACCTTATTAGTGGTTTTTGTGCATCTTATTTATCGGTGGAACCAAATCCTCCTGTGCGAATTCCTCCAGCTTCATCGTCGTCTGCAAGTAGATACTTTTGGAAAATAACTTGTCCAATTACATCACCTTTTTTGACTTCCAATTCATGATCTGAGCAGTTAAAATATTGGAAATAGAAATGTCCATCATTGGTTTCATTCCCGTAATAGTCAGAATCGACTACGCCAATACTATTTGCCATCACAAATCCCTTTTTGGGTCCTGAACTCCGATTGACAAGCATAAACCATTCATCGGGTTCACAGTATGCTTTTAATCCTGTTGGAATTAATGTTGGTTTTATACCTGGATGATACATTGGAATTATGATATCTTCTGCTGCTTCTACGTCATACCCAGCGGCATGCATCGTACTTCTTTTGGGTAGATGAATATCTTTATCTTCCCATCCTTTTGCAATTTCAAATCCTCTTGTTTTCATTTTACCTCCTTAAACTGCTGCAAGTTCACTTTCATATAAAATAATCTTATTGTTTTTTAGAGATGCTTGTACATCAATTACCCTTTGATTAGAAGATCCTTTCCATTTGAGTGTTGGGTTGTATAAATCTTGCTCATATCTTCCATCAACAAGCACATCTACATAATTTAATATTTCTTTATCCATTAAATCTCTATCCATTAAAAAGCCACTCCATATCCATAGTGTTTTATTTGGATATTTTTCTTTGAAGGATTTGGCTAAAGCAGTAGTACCTTCAATATTCATAGGATGCATCGGTTCTCCGCCTAGAATTGATAAGCCTACAATATGATCTAATGCACATAATTCTAATACTTTTTGTATTGTTTCTTCTGTAAATGGTTCTCCACCTTTAAAATCATGCGTTTCTGGATTGAAGCATCCTTTACAATGGAATGTACATCCTTGCATAAAGATGGAAACTCTTACTCCTGGACCATTGGAAATATCCATTTTACGTATTTTATGATATCTCATCTTTATACCTCTTTGTTATCTAAATGAACAACTCTCTCTTTGATTTCTTGTGTTCTTCCTTTATTCCAAAAGTTTGATCCAATATATCCACAGGTACGACGTGCAACATTCAATTTATTGTGATCTCTATTTCCACAGTTTGGACAATACCATTCTAAATCTTCATCTATTAAAATTTCTCCTGTATATCCACATTCATGACAGTAATCTAATTTCGTATTTAATTCAGCATACATAATGTTGTCATAAATAAATTTCATTACTTCTAAAATAGCATCCAAGTTATTGGATAAATTAGGTGTTTCAATATAAGAAATTGCTCCTCCTGGACTTAGTCTTTGGAATTCGCTTTCTAATTTTAATTTCGTAAATGCATCAATTTCTTCAAACACAGGCACATGATAAGAATTGGTAATGTAATCTCTATCCGTAATACCTTTGATTCTGCCAAAACGTTCCCTTAAGCTTTTTGCAAACTTATAAGTAGTAGCTTCAATTGGTGTTCCATATACACTATAATCAATATCTTCTGCTTCTTTCCATTCGTTACATTTATCTACCATATGTTGCATCACTTCTAAACCAAATTTTTTTCCTTCTCCATTATCCGTATGGCTATGTCCTGTCATGTATTTCACACATTCATAGAGACCTGCATATCCTAATGAAATAGTAGAATATCCATGATGTAATAGTTCATGTATGCTTTCCCCTTTTTTAAGACGCGCTAATGCGCCATGTTGCCAAAGAATTGGTGCGACATCTGATGTTGCTTTACTCAATCTCTTATGTCTTAATTGAAGTGCTCTATGACATAATTCTAGTCGTTCATCGAAAATTTTCCAGAAATCTTCCATATCTTTATCTGAAGATAGAGCGACATCTACTAAGTTGATAGTCACAACTCCCTGATTGAATCTTCCATAGTATTTTGGCTTTCCTTCTTCGTCAACATATGGAGTTAAGAAAGAACGACATCCCATACATGGATAACATTGTCCATCTCCATTTTTATCCACTTTTAATTGTTTCATAATTTTTTCAGAAATATAATCTGGTACCATACGTTTTGCAGTACATTCTGCTGCTAATTTTGTTAAGTAATAGTATTTTGAATTTTCATGAATATTATCTTCTTCTAATACATAGAGAAGTTTTGGGAATGCAGGAGTGATATAAACACCCTGTTCGTTTTTCATGCCTAGAATTCTTTGTTTTAAAACCTCTTCGATAATCATAGCAAGTTCTTCTTTGTATTCTTTTGTTTCTCCTAAATACATACATACACTTAAGAATGGGGATTGTCCATTGGTAGTTGTCATAGAATTAATTTGATATTGGAAAGTTTGTACTCCATCTATAACTTCCTTTTGCAAATCTTCTTTGGCATACTTTTCACAATCTTCTTTTTTGAGTTTTCTCTTTTTATATTTTTCTAGATATTTATTATAGCTATCCCTTACAAAAGGTGCTAAATGAGTTAATGTAATTGTACACCCCCCATATTGGCTAGAATTGACTGCTGTAATTAATTGTGTTGCGATTGTTACAGCTGTCAAAAATCTATGTGGTCTTTCGATCATAACACCATTGATGTTAGTCCCATTTTGTAACATATCTTCTAAGTTAATTAAATCACAGTTATGTAAAGCATTTTGTGCAAAATAGTCTGCATCATGGAAGTGAATAATTCCATCTTCATGAGCATGTACAATATCCTCTGGAAGTAAAAATCTCTTAGTAATATCAGTACTAGTAATCCCTGCGAGATAATCTCTTTGTGTAGTAACAACTTTGGCATTTTTATTAGAATTTTCTGTATTCCAATATTCACTTTCTCCATCAATTAATTCCTTAATCGCAAGATCTGTTGTGTTACTTCTTCTCACGAGTTCTCTCTTATAGCGATAGGTAATATATTTTTTTGCTAATGCATATTTACCAATAGACATTAATTTCATTTCAATAATATCTTGAATATCTTCTACTAAAATTCTTTTTTTGCCTAATTTTTCAATGTATTTAATAATATTTTTAATTTGCGTCCCAGAGGCTTGATCCTCTTCATCCACTTCTTTATTTGCTTTTTCAATTGCAATTTCAATCTTTTCAGGACAATAATCTACCATGTGTCCATCTCTTTTAATTACTTTCATCTCGTACATCTACCTTTCCTACTCTGTTATTACTATAACATATTTTAAAAAATAGTAATGTTGCAATTGCAACATTTTAGAAATTGTGATATTATTTTTAAAAGAGGTGCACTTATGGTCAATTTATTTGATAAGATTAGTGAAAAAAACAAAGAAAAACTGCTACGAATGTTAGAAGCAAATACTTTATTTTTTAAGAAAAATGCGCCTATTTTATCTACAATAAAAGGAGAAAATGTAATTGGAATTGTATTAACTGGATATATTCAAATTGTGCGGAATGATGATAATGGAAATCGTACAATTATCGAAGAATTAGAGGAAAATACAATTTTTGGAACTTTGTTTTCTTCCATTACAGGTGAGGACTGTGAAATGATTTGTAGGGAAGATACAAAATTAATTATAATAGAATATAACCGTATTATCATAGGTGTACAAAGTAATTACACTTTTTATACACAATTTATTCAAAATCTGCTACAAATATTGTCAGATAAGATTAATGAAAGAAATGACCGAATTAAAATTCTAACCAAAAAGACAATTCGAAATAAATTGTTAGAATATTTTAAAATAGTTTCCAAAAGAAATGGATCTAAAAATATTTATCTTCCATTTACTTTTACAGAATTTGCTGATTATCTGGCAGTTGACAGGTGTGCGATGTCTAGAGAATTAAAAAATTTAAAAGATGAAGGATTTATTGAGATTAAATCAAAAAAAATTACTCTACTATATTAGAATAATTTTGGGTTTAAAACTATCAAATGAGAAAAATAAAAAAATTAGTTGAAAAAATGATTGAATATTTACCATTTATAAACGTCATTGATATTGATATTGACTATTTGTATATAAAGTTATATAATCATATTGAGATACATAAGATAGTTAGGTGTTTTACTCTATTCTTCTGTTAATACAGTAGAAAAGAGGTGTTTTCTATGATTTTAAAAATTATAGAAAGGTTTAATTCTTTTGGAATTAGTAGTTGCTTTTGTAACTATTGTGTTTTACACAATCTTAGTCCTTAGAAATAAGGATTAATCTTAAATGAAAACACCGAATCAACTTGATTACGGTGTACCACTAGAGAATAGAGATACACCTAACATACCATATCATGTGTATCTCATTTTTTATTATATGAGATTTCTCTCATCTGTATACATTGTATCAGTTTATTCTAGGGTTGTCAAATTATTTTCCTCTTCGATTCATATTTAGTTGCATTACATGTCTATATCTACTATAATAAGATTAGGGATATTTAACTGTTGAGTACTTGCCATCTTCCAATCTTTTGGATAGGAAGGAGGCCTGATGTTATAAAAAGAAGAGAAAATTTTCAATTTATAATTATCGTTTTATTAATAGTTTCAATTATGATTCTGTCAATAAAAAAATAGTACTCAATTTACTTACGTAGATTAAGTACTTGTACTAAAATCATTTAGGCGAGTACTCAACATAGCGAAGTTAAGTATTCCCGTTTTTATTTTATGAAGTTTCCTTCACCTGTATACATTGTATCAGTTTATTCTAAAGCTGTCAAATAACTCTCCGATACTTTTTTCGGGTTTTATTCGCTCAAAGCAAATTGTCCTATTTCTTCTAAAGTACCATCTAAGATAGAATATAAATATGTAGTTACTTTTTTTTCAGTAATAGATTCTATATAAGATTGGTATCCTTGCAATTGCTTTTGATATGCTTCATCTGTAATTTGTTTCAACTTATAGTCGACAATTTTGATTTCATCCTCATATTCAATCATTAAATCAATAATACCATGAAGTTGTTCTTCACCTATTTCTGTGTAAAACTCGTATTCCTTATAAATATGAATCATATTATCTGAAAAAATAGAACTAGATAGAAAATCTTCTATTTTTTCTTGTAAAAAAGGTGAAATGCCAAAATAATTTGGTTTTTCAAAATCTAGGCACTCTAAAATACGGTGTACAGTATGTCCTAATTCCATATTTTTATACTGCTTGTAATCAATTGGCTTTTGTAGTTTCTTAGAGAATGTCTTTTCTGCTACTACTTCTGATGAGACTTCTATATTTTTTACGACTAATGTATCTTCTTGTTCTATCGCATAATGTTGTAATTCTTTATTTCTCTTATAATCTTGTGTTACCACATTTTCTAAATCTACCGTTTCTATAGAATCTTCTAAATTTCCATAAATTGATTTTACCATATCATAGAACGAACCAAAATGAAGTGCTTGATAGGATTTGATAGAATTGCATAACGGAATTTCTTCTACGTTTGGCATTACCAGAACTATCTGTTCCCTGCTTCTTGTAAGCGCAACATAAAATAATCTTATTTTTTCGGCAATTTCCTCTTTTTGGTATACATATCTTAACAAATCTTTACGTATGGTATTTTGGATTCCATTGTCAGCAGTTGGAATGACAAAACCAACAGATGCATCATAAGTCATACGTTCTTTTACATCTGCTTTGTTGAATTTGGCATATAATCCCGTGTAATAACAAATAGGATATTCTAATCCCTTTGACTTATGAATTGTCATGATATTGACACTATTTTCTGTTTCTAAATTTTTATGAAAGCGAATTTCATAGTTTTTGTCAGATATTTCTTTTAAATACTCCATCATCTCATAACAATCATATCCCATTTTTGATAAATTTTCTGCCAATTTCATCAGATATTCCATCTTTATCATACGATCTTCTACTTTTCCAACTTTAATGAATGCTTGGTAAAAATCAAATTCTTCAATAATCGCTTGTATCAAGAGTTCATTGTTTAGACTATTTTTTTTATCCAATAGATTTTGGATGTGCATATACAGTCTCGTTTCTTCATAGGTATCACTTTGTAAACAACGGAAAATCTGTTCATCCGTTTCTTCTAACAAATAACTTCGCATGATGCTTGTAAAGGCATATTTCCATTCTGTATCAAATTGATGGGTTTCCATTTTTTGCATACATTTTAAAATATGATAAACAAGTTTTAGCTCTGTACCTGATGTAATGGTCTCATCTTTATGAATTGCAACTGGGATATTTTTATATTCAAATATTTGTTTATATAAATCAAATTGACTAGAGCGGTCCATTAAAATGGCAAAATCTTGATACTGCACATCTCTTAATTTTTTGGTAGCAGGATCCACGATTTGAAAATGATTTTTGATTTTTTCTTGAATATCATTTGCGACCAAAAAAGCTTCGATTTCTTCTTTATTGTAACCTTCTTTTTTCTCATAAGTGAGAAGCTGCATATGCATATTTTGATTTGTTTTTTCTTGTTCATATATGTGGTTTCCAAAAACCATTTGGTGTTCTTTCTCATAATCGACGCCACCTATTTCTTCTTTTAATAGAAGATTAAAAATCTGATTGATATCCTCTAATGGTTCTTTTCTAGAACGAAAATTTTCTGTCAAATCAATTTTAAGACCTTCATTGGAAGAACGATAACGGTCATATTTTTCTTTAAATAAGGCAGGATTGGCATTGCGAAAACGATAAATAGATTGTTTCATATCTCCTACCATATAGACGTTATGATTTTGGATAAGAGCAATGAACATTTCTTGTAAGTCACTGGTATCTTGATATTCATCTAGTAAAATCTCATGAAATGTTTGTTTTAATTCTTCTTGAATTATTGCATTTTCTTTGACAATACGAATTGCAAATGCAGCAATATCATGGAATTCAAAAGCATTGTTTTGTTGTTTCCATATAGTTAATTTGTTTTCTAATAAAGTTAAAATACGAATCAGTACTTGAATATCTCTCTTTGTACTTTCGATATTGTCTATCATTTCTGCTTCTGATTCCCATCTTGTCAAACGCTTGATTTCTTTGATTGTAGAGACCAGTGATTCTTTTGCTTGTTTTAAGTCTTCATGATTGGCAGGAACTCTTGGCAATGTAAATTCTACATTTTCTCTTACTGCATCATATGTTTTGCTGTTACAAAGTGGTTCTAACAAAGGAAATAATGTTTGATAATAAGTTGCATCCATATTTTCTATTACTTCTACTTTCGCCGATAATTCTTCTAGTTGATTTTGAATGATTTCCATATAAGATTCTAATTCACTTTGATAATGTGCTACTTGCATTTCTCTTTCGATATAATGATTTAAGTAATCTAATTTATCATATTTTAAATCTAGTTTACGATGTATATTTAAAATATCACTTTTGATTTCAGTATCATCTTTTGTACAAAAACGCGTAATCAAATTTTCAAAATCAGAATCTTTTTGTTCATAAAGTTGTTCGAAAATTTCATCCAACATTTTTTCCTTTTGCAATTCTACCATACTTTCATCTGCAACCATAATATCTTTGGGTATATCTAATAAATAGTGATATTTTTTTACAATAGAGAGTGCAAAACTATCAAATGTGGTAATATAAGCTGCATCAATTTGTTCGGATGCTTCTATTAAATTTTCTTCTTGTAATTTTTTCCTGATCCGTTCTTTCATCTCACTTGCAGCTGCTTTGGTGAAGGTCAAAATGAGGAGTTGTTGAATAGAAATTCCATCTTTTATTTTTCGAAGCACACGCTCGGTTAAAACAGCTGTTTTTCCAGATCCCGCTCCAGCACTTACCAAAATGGGCATGCCTTCTTTATGAATGGCTTCTAATTGTTCTTTGGTCCACTTGGTCATAATGCATCCTCCTCTAAAAATTCTAATTTTTTATATTCCTTTAAATATTCAATATCTTTTGTAGTTTGAAAGCATAAATCATGGTAAGTACAAAATTCACAGCCAACTAATTTGGCTCCAATTTGTTTTGGGTTGATTTTAAAATCTGCTTCCTCTATTTTATGAGCCGACTCTTCTATTTTGTTTTCTACTAAAGCAGAAAGTTTGTCCATTTTCTGTTCACTCATCACTTTGGTATATGCGTAAAATCCTTTACTACTCACTTTCATTCCTTTGATAACACGGCTATCAAGGTACGTTTCATCTAATTTTTCTACCACCAAAGGGTCGTCTATACTATAGCCTTCTAAGCGCATCGTATCTTTTTTCATTTTCAGATAATCATTATTTTCATCATTGTTCATTTCGTTTTGAATCATTTTTTGTAAGTAAAAACCAACTACTTTCACCTTTTTCCAATCTGGTTTATTTTTGAGTAAGTATAAATAAATCGGCAGTTGCATTCCTATTCCATAAATGCTTTGATTTAAGTTTGTTTCTAATGTTCCTGTTTTATAGTCAATAATAGCTGCGTATATCGTGCCATCTTCTTCTTTGTATTTGATTTTATCGACAATTCCCATAAAGGTTATCTTTAGGTTACCAGATATACTTTTGAAAATTTTCTGTTCATATTCTTCTTGTTGTAGTTTTGTATACTCATTTTGTTCTTGAATGGTGGCAATGACAAACTTTAGTTCTTGCTTTAGTTTATTTAAGAAAAATGTTTCTTTTGGTGTATATGTCTTTTCCTTATGGTATTGTTCCCATTCTGTTTCAAAGTCAAAGGTATCATTGAAGGCGATAGAAAGGAAATAATGAAATAAATTTCCAATTTGAATGGCAAATGTTTCTACGTAAGGATCTAATTTTAGGATATTGCTTACATAATAACGAAATCCACAACGATTATAACGGTCTAAACTGGTATAAGATAGGGTTAATTTCCCATTTAGGTATTCTTTTAATGTTTGTTTGGCAATGGGTTTATATTGATTGTCATAAGTACCATATGAAATTTTCGGATAATGTGCATACAGTAAATCTAAGTTTTCATCTTTTTCGTTATATTGTGTATACTGATCTAAAAATTGCGCAAGTTTCATTTTGTTCCATATATCAGAATCATGATAAGAAGTGTGCGCTACTGCGGGTTCTAAATTGAGATGTGTTAATAAAGAAGATGGATAATAGGTTCCAAATGGTGTTTTCTTTTTATAAGTCAAAATGGCATTTGGAATGGCATTGATTTTCTGAATCAAGATTTCTTTTTCTTGTTTATTTTGGTCTTCCGTGGTATCCAAGTTCAAATCGTTACATATTTTATCATTTAGATAATCTTCATCTTGTTTGATGTTTGGAATATGTTCTTGGTTCATTCCTAAAATATAGACAAATTCATTTTCATTAAAGTCTGTTGTTTTAAAATCCTTGATGGTTACCGCATGGTGTCGTTTGGGCATTGGAATCAGGGTTTGTTTGCATGCTTCCTCAATACATAGTTTCCATATTTCGTCTTTTGGCACCATAATATAATCATTGTAAATTTTTAGTAGTTGTGTATAGATTTGTTGTTCTTCTTCTGTATATAGATTATTTCCCAATTGTTCTAAAGTATCTTCCTCTAGGCTTTTCAACCATTTTTGAGCAATGGAATTTCCATAGAGTGAATGGGTACTTCTTTCTTCTAATGGTATTTGATACATATGAAAAATACGGTGGAGGGACAATCTATAGTCTTCGGATACATTGGCAAGATAAATCTGGTCAATTGCTACTCCTCTTTTGAGATGGGATGCAACATCAGATGCGATAAAAGCAACTTCTTCATCCATTGTTTCAAATGCATACAAAGGGTGTGTGTAGATAATTTCACTATCTTCTTTGATTACAATCGTAGTTTCTGGTTCTAATTGTTTGAATAAGTTTTTTTGTTCTTTGGTTAAAGTATATCCTTCTATTTGGATTTGTTTTCCTTTTAAATATGCTTGAAATGGGCTATTATCTACGAATAAATGATTTTCTTCTAAATATTGTTTGATTTCAAGGAGTTTTTTTACATTTTCATATTTACTTTCTTTGATACCCGTCATATATGGAATATTCTTTAAATAGATACTGGCAAGGGCATAGGAAAGATGTAAGTCTTTCATCAGATAGTAAATTGCTTCTTTTTTTGGTTGAATGGTTAAATTTTGAATCAATTCTTCTAATGTCATATATTTTATGGGTACTAATTTTTTCTTTGAAGAACAATCTAATAAAATCTTTTTTTTCTTTTGATTTGGAACAATCCTTATTATATTTGTTTCTATTTTACGCATACGAACCACCTTATATTTATTATAGCATGTATTTTAATGATTTTTGATTGTGAATTGTTTAGAAAATATTGGTAAAAGAAAAAATCGTATGTTACGATTCGAATGTTAATTTTTTCATAATGGATTTCCCCTTATTTTCATCAATTTCTTCTTTTTGAATTTCCATTCCTTCATATTCACCATAAACGTATATATTCGCAATGCTCCAAATGGTATCTGTTAGAAAAACTGGATTATCCATTAATTCCCATAAAATATCTCTTTTACTATAATGTTCATATAAATCGATATGATCTAATATATATGCATCTTCAATACCTTTTTCCCTTAACGTTATACAACTATTGTAATCTGATACGGCAATTTCGATTAATAAATCCACTGCATTGTCATAGTCATTTCTGACCAAATTGCGAAGAAATCCTGCAACACCAATCATGATTGCTTCTTTGAAATCTATTTCAAAATGAGTTTCTTGATGTTTGGTTTGATTTTGAATATTTTTAAGAATATGTTGTAGTGTAATTTTGATATCATAGGTATCTAAATCTTGCCTATGCATTGGAAAATGTTCTTCCAACCATTCATTTTCGGCCACATCTAACGATTTTACAATATTCACTTTTCCAAGTCCATTCATGTTATGAAATTGATAGCACGATTCTATTAACTTTACCAAAAAGGTTGGATTGACACTTATTTTAGCTAACAACTCATCTGCATCTTCAATTTCTGAAAGTTGTCCAAAAAAATCAATTTCTTCATCACTTGTGATACATTCCTTCTGTTTGTATGAACCTTTTTATAAGCATCTAAATACATGACATATATTAAATACTTTCGGAATAAAGCTATATATTTATTGGATACACATTCAAGACTATATAGTATCACTGCGAACTTACAAGCGCTACCAAATAAAGTTAACTCTTGATCCAAATAGCTTTCCATATACTTACTTAATAAATTGCGCATTTGTTTATTATAATTTTTCATTCATATCCCCCTAATAGATACAGTTAATTTTTTTTGCAAAAGGATAGTTCTTGTTGCATCGACAGAAATTGTCTATTATCTTAACATAAATTTCAAAAAATGATAGCTTTTTAGTCATCTTAATTCAATTTATAAAATTTTGTTTAAACAAATTGCATTTCTGCAATTATTATGTATATCTGTTAAATCTTTCTTTTAGGTTGTTTACCATCAAGTTCATTTATGCGAATATTTTTATAGTCAATTCGCATACTTTCATCCATTGGTGCACCATACCGATTGCCATTTGGAACAATAAGATTATTAGAAAAATTAATAGTAGCATTACTCCTAAATGCTGTATAATTATGTCTAATTCCCTCATAGCCTCTATAAAACATATCATAAAATGCTTGTCTTGCAAGAGCATATTTAGCTACATATTGAGAATCCCCTAATAAATAATATTTATATGATCCCAGTTCATAAACTTCAAATTGGTTTGGAGCAATAAACTGAAGATATGGATTTGTTCCAAATTTTGTTACAAAACTAGATTTTGTAATTCGGTTGAAAATGGTATTGGCAACCCCATATAAATCATCATATGCATTCGCACCTTCTGCAGCACAACCTGCAACTACAATATCAAGTTGTTCTTGAGACGCAAAGTCATAATGTGTTAGAATATATTGTTCTTTTTCTTTATTCACATTTTCAAATAAATCAAAAATAATATGTTGATTTTCACTAAATTCTTCTTTATTTATACTATATAAATTGAGATAATCCTCATATGTAATTTGATAAAAATCTAATATAAACTGAATCTTATCATTTAATGAATACTTATCTAAGAGATGCCATATACAATCTAATTTCTCTTCGTATGTAAAAATTTCAAGCCCCAATACATAATTGACAGTATCTGTTAAAGTCACAGCATTGTAATCTGCATAATAAAACGATAAATAATTCATTAATTGCTCTTTGGTAAGTCCATCTAATTGCAAAACGACATCAAATAATCGTTCAAAAGATACCATATCACATTTAATGATGTCCATAACAATTTGATCTTGTGTTACACCTTCGATTGATAATAAAGATTGGAATACATCTGGAAATGGAACATCAAATAGTAACATTGCATACCACACTTTTTGTTCTAATGTCAGTTTATCTGTTTTTACTATAAATTGTAATGTTTCTACCTCGCTAGCACCTGAATTTACTATTGTATCTATTGCAGAATCAAGGGAACTTTGTTCTAATTCTAAAATACGATTCCATTTGTCTTCATTTGTGATCTGAGGCATTAATATGATTTCTTCTTTACGTTCAGGTGCATTTTCTTTATGTGTTAACATTTCCTCTTTTATATTGTTAAATAAATTGTCCAAATCTTTTATTATAGATGTATCTAAAGGGGAAACCATGCTTTTGTTATCTGAAAAACTCCAAGTATTAAATGCTACTATAAGAGCAATTGTTCCACAAAATTTCTTAATAAAACCAGCATGCATTGGGCAATTAGATTCCGTTTCGACTGGTCCAAGGTTTGTTTCATCTACATTTGAATCAATTATGACAGATCCAACTCCTGCAACAGCTAAAAACGATTCTTCAGAACTCATTAAGTTGCTATCTTCTAACTTATCAATTTTTCTTACTAAATATTTCTGTACCTCTTTACTCAACCCTTTACAATCTTTCGTATCCTGTATACTATAAGTTGTAAAGGCTTCATTCACTAGATTTTCTAAATTCCCTACTTTTGATATTGCTTCTTCAAATATTTTCGAAATAGCCATCTTATAATCATTTATTTGTTTTTCTTTCGTCATCTGATTTTCACTTTTTAATTTATTATGACTCAATCACAAAATTTGTGGGATTTAACATTTCTAATATAAGAGACTCTA
>CANSPQ010000021.1 GCA_947648915.1 uncultured Caryophanales bacterium
TAATAATTAAATTATCATGGCTAGATGGATTTTACACAGAATTTTTTACACACTCCTTCGAAATGATCTAATCTTTTTTGAATATCAATTGTCCCCATTGTCATTCCACGAATGAGTAAGTCGGCAATTTTACTATCACTATTGTCTTTTGCAACCTCAATCTTCATAGAAATATCAGCCATAAGAGAGGCAAATAATCCTTTTGTTTTTGGTTCCACTTTATTCTTTTTCAGTAATTTATCACTTTCTTTATAAAAAGATTCATACTCTTTTAATTCTGATTCTAGTATTTTTTTGATTTTATTATCCTTTTCTTTTAATATCTTTAACAATTTTTCGGTCGATTTCATGCCCATATCTGCGCATGCATAAATGTATTCTAATAGTTCTAAACTTTCATCCATTGGATCCATTCCTTTCTTTTTTTATTTATAATCAAAAATACGGAATCGATACTTATAGATTTGGATTGGATATACCCGAAATGATGCTATATTGTTCTCCTTGACTTTTAATGACGACATAAAGGACAATTAGAGTAGAAATCAAAGAAATCTCTGATGCCATTACTTGTAAGTTAAAGTTTTCTAACTTTTCTCCTTTTATTTTCGCCAGTCTTCTTGTTTCATAACTTGCATATAAGAATACAAGGGTTAAAATAACCACCAAAAAACGGTTAAAAATCGATAGATTACGATTTTGCTTTTCTGTGAATATTTTATCTAAATTTAAGACATCCATTTTATCGTTATAAGTAAGAAAAATAGAAATGATTAAACTACCAATATAAACGATGGTTGCGACTAATTGTAGGTCTAATACATCCGCTTCCTGCTTTTGTGTATTCATATTGTATTATATGAATCAATAAGGAATATTAGAATTCCTTAATTGTTTTATTTCTTTTAATTCACTTACTGTAACAAATTCAAATCCTTGTTTTTGTAATTCGGGAATGATTTTTTTGAGCGCATCTACAGTTCTTTTGTGGGTGTCATGCATAAGGATAATATCAAGATCTTTTGTATTTTTTGTGGCCTCTTTTACAATACGATCTACCGATTTATATTTCCAATCGCTGGTGTCTACTGTCCACATAACGATATCAAGTGATAATTGCTTCCTTAACTTCTCACTAATGGAACCATAGGTAGGACGAATTAAAGTAGGGGTAAACCCTGTTGTAGATTGGACAATTTCTTGTGTTTTTGTAATTTGTTCTTGTAAATCTGTTTCTGTTAATTTGGTTAACCATTTATGGTTATAAGAATGGTTTCCAATTTCGTTTCCATAAGCAACCATTTTTTGCATCGTATCTTTATAGATTTCTACTTTATTACCAATTACAAAGAAAGTTGCACAGGCATCATTTTCTTTTAAAATTTCTAGGATTTCACCTGTATATTTACTTGGCCCATCATCGAATGTTAATGCGACTACTTTTCGTTCTGGGTCAATTACTTTACTCGGCACTAATAGATTGATGGTGGTATCTAGTTTAACCTCTGGTGTAATCGGAAGTTTTAATTTAAGTTGATTCATTGGAATATTAATGTCTAAAATATCACAATAGGATGCTGCAATTTGAGCTGGATTAAAATAGATGGTAAGTGTTTCATGGTCAAACGTAAATAAAGGATAATTGTACTTTTCTGTAATCGTTGCTTTGAACTCATCTAATAAAATGCAATCTTTATATTTTTGAAACAGTTCCGTTTTTAATAAACTGATAAATTTGGAAAAATCTTCATCCGCAATCAAATCATGAAGTGTGAGAAGTTTATTTTGCGATTTATCATAAACATAACTTTTCATATAGTGATCTGGATTAGTAAGGGTAGAACTATCGATAAAGATATGTAGAGTAATATTGATATAACGGTCATTAATGATTTCATATGTGTAATCGATATTGAGTTCTGATTTTTCATGGATTGTATCAAATTTTTCATATTCTTTTTTGAAATTATTATAGATGATTTCTACGTCTTTTTGGACAATACGATCTAGTTTTTTTATTGTAGTAACAGGATAGTTAATTCCTACCAATATGTTCTTTTCTTCCTCAATAATAGTATCAATATTGTGTGTTTCTTTTTTAGAAGCACATCCAGTTATCAATAGAATGCAAACTAGTAAGAGTACATATTTTTTCATAATCTCACCTATATCAATATATTCAGATAAAATAGATAACATACGGGTTTTTATAATGGCTATTCTGGTAATATTCCCATATGATACTATCAGGTGATACTATGTATGTGATTCCAGAAAGTTTATTGCAAATATTGTTTGTGAGTATGGTATTTAGTGTTGTTTTAATGGCTTTGATTCAGAAGTTAAAAACATTTACTTTAATTAAGAAAAAATGGCAAATTTGGATACTCAATTTGATATTTTCATTTGTGCTCGGAATTCCTTTTGGAATGATGTTTTATCATTTCAATATAGAAGAAAGTATATGGGTAGGTGTTTTTAGTTTCATTGGGGCCTCTACTATCTATGACAAACTAGAATCTTATAGTCCAGTATCTTTTAGTGAGGTAAATGGACAAATAGAGAAAAAAGAAAAAGAATCGGAGAAAACATTGTGAAAAATTGCCTGTTTTTCAAATAAAATACATAAATCTATTGATTTTACTTTTGAAAAATGTTATTCTGTAAATGTAAGCAAGATAGCTTATTAATATGAGGAGGTAAATTATGTCAAAAGCAGAATTAGTAAATTTTATGGCTGAAGAAACAGGGTTAACAAAAGCTGATGCAACTCGTGCTTTAGATGCTATGATGAAAGGTGTAGAAAAAGGATTAAAAGAAAGTGGTAAAGTAACTTTAACTGGTTTCTGTACTTTCACAAGTAAGAAAAAACCAGCTACTACTGGACGTAATCCAAGAACTGGAGAAACAGTTCAAATTGCTGCAAGAACTGCTGTTACAATCAAAGCTGGTTCTAAATTAAAAGATGCTTTAAACTAAGAAACTGAAAAGTTTCTTTTTTTTTGCTTATTTGATAGTAGCATCTACTTAAAAAATGTTATAATTGGATTGAAAGAAGGTCTAATATGATTGATATACATTCACATACTACATATTCTGATGGAAGTTCGAATGTAGAAGAACTTTTGAATGAGGCACAAAAAGTTGGATTAAGTTTATTAGCCATAACTGATCATAACACGATACAGGCATATTCTGAACTACAAAACCCGAATATAAGGAATAAATTTGATGGTCAAATAATACATGGAATTGAAATTACTACAACATACAATGGTGAAACAATAGAAGTGTTGGGATACGGTTTTGATTTGGAAATAATGCAACAGTTTTTGAATAGTAACGTATTAACATTTGAAGAAAAGCAATTAAGGGAATATGAATTAATCAAAAATCAATATAAAAAAATCGGTGTTATTTTTGATGAAAATAATATTCAGTTTGATCCAAAATTGGAATCTTGTAGACCTGCTTTTGCGATAGAAATAAAAAAGTATCCTGAAAATTATAAATTTTTCTTAAATCAAGAATCCATAAAAACAGATAGTGGATTTACTAGAAATGAAGTGTACAATCCTAAAAGTTTATTATATGTTGATGAGTCATCGCTATTTCCTAGCTTAGAAAGAACAATCGAAATGGTACATAATTCAGGTGGACTTGCCTTTTTAGCTCATACATTTGCCTATTCTCCTAATATTGCAAACGATTTACTTAATATAATAATGAATTATGAATTGGATGGCTTAGAGTGTTTTTATACAACCTTTACAAAGGAACAATCGGATTATCTCGTAAAAGTATGTGAAGAAAAAGGGATGTATATGAGTGGTGGCAGTGATTTTCATGGTACGAGAAAAATCAACCATACTTTGGGAATTGGACATGGCAATTTGTGTATTGATGAAAATATAGTGAAAGATTGGATTCATAGATATTTACCAGATTTTGATAATTCCAAGTATAAGAACAAATCTATAATAGATAGGTGATAATATGTATGAAGCAGCGCTTTCCTTACTCAAAAAAATTCATCAATTAGGATATGAGGCGTATATTGTTGGTGGTTATCCTAGAGATTTGTATATGGGTATTCCTAGTACAGATATTGATATTTGTACCTCTATGTTACCTGATATGATAGGAGAGAATTTTTCTATCGTAGAAAGCCATTTTGAGTATGGCTCTTTTGTAATTGAAGAAAGTCAATTTCGGTTTGAAATCACAACTTATCGTAAAGATTATTATATCAACAATCGTTATCCTAAAATTGAATTTGTAGATTCTTTAAAAGAGGATTTAAATAGAAGAGATTTTACAATCAATACCTTGTGTATAAATGATAATGGTGAATATATAGATTTGTTGGGTGCAAGAAAAGATATCGACCATAGAAAGCTTTGTATGGTAGGTGATCCTAATATTAGATTGAAAGAAGACCCCCTTAGAATCATACGTGCACTTAGATTTGCCTCTGATCTTGATTTTGAAATGGATACCCCTTTATATGAAAGCATAAAACAAAATAAGGAATTGTTAAATACATTATCTTTATCACGAATGGAAAAGGAAATTCAAAAAGTCCGCAATCAAAAGAAATGGAATGAATGGATTCAATTACTTGATTTGTCTTCTTATTTGCCGTAAAATAATAACTATGAATTAGGGTGGTTTCTATGATGGAAAAAATAATAAATTTATTAAAAGAAAATACAATGCAAATTCCTAAATTATTATTACTGAATTATAAAAAATTTAGATGTAATGAAAAGGATTTGATTGTATTAATCTATTTATATAATGAGCATGATATAAGTTTTAATCCAAAAAAGATTAGTGATAATCTTAATATTACATTGCCTGAAGTATTGGAAGCAATTGATCATCTTTCTAGCAGTGGCATTTTATCCATTCAGCTTACAAAGAATAATGGAGTTCGTGAAGAGCAAGTCGTGTTAGATGGTTTATATGAAAAAATGGCTTATTTGATATTGAATGAGGAAGAAAAGGAAAATAAATCTAAAACGATTTATGATTTATTTGAGCAAGAGTTTGGAAGAACATTGTCACCAATGGAATATGAAATTATTGGAGGATGGCGTGATGCTGGTTTTGAACAAGATGTGATTGTTTTGGCTCTAAAGGAAGCAACTTATAATGGGGTATCCAATTTGCGTTATATCGATAAAATATTGTATGAATGGAAGAAAAAGGGAATTCATACGAAAGCGGATATTGAAAAGGATAGGGCTTCTTATCAAAATAAAAAAATAGAGAAAAAAGAATTATTTGATTACGATTGGTTGAATGATAATGATGAATGAAGTAATGACTTATTTAGATGAATTGATACCCAATCCTGTCTGTGAATTAGAATTTCACAAAGACTATGAATTATTGATGGCAGTTATGTTAAGTGCTCAAACAACTGACAAACGAGTCAATATGGTAACACGGATATTATTTGAAAAATATCAGAATTTGGAAGCTCTCAGTCAAGCGGATATAGAAGATATCAAACAAATTATCAAACCGATTGGAACTTATCATAAGAAAGCCAGTAATGTGATTTTGATTGCAAAATCTTTATTAGAAGAACAAAATGGTATGGTTCCCAATAATCGTAGCTATTTAGAAAGTCTGCCTGGAGTTGGAAGAAAAACAACGAATGTCGTTTTGAGTATGCTATATAATGAACCTTGTATTGCAGTGGATACGCATGTATCTAGAGTAAGTAAACGGCTTGGTTTTGCAAAAGAAAATGACGATGTTCTTGTGATTGAAAAGAGGTTAATGAAAAAAATTCCAAAAGAACAATTAAATAAAATGCATCATCAATTGCTTTTATTTGGTAGATATTATTGTAAGGCTCAAAACCCTTCTTGTTCTGTTTGTCAGTTACAGGAAAGATGTAAATATTATAAGAAAAAGATAGTTGATTAGCTATCTTTTTCATCTGGTTTTACAACTGGCTTTTCTGTTCCTTGAGAAGGATTACTTGGAGTAGTAGGTTTTTCTTTGATGACAATTTTTCTTGTCAAGGTATCTGTGAATTTTTTATAACTAATGTTATAGGTAATGGTATAGGTTGCTGCCTTATCTGTTTTGATTGCAGTAACTTCTTTTCCAGTACTATCCTTAATTACCTTTTTAATGGTCGCTTTATCGGTTACGTTGGTCAAATCCTCTAGTACAATTACAGATGGAGAAGGTTCTTTAAACGTATCACCAACATTTAAAGTGATTTCCTTTTGACCAGATAATTCTGCGGTAATGACAGTTTCCACTTCATCTAGAGAAATCTTGGTTTCAGCACCGCTACTGCGATTTGCTTTGAATATACTATAAGCTGTTTTGACAACATATGTGGTTGGAGATTTTGAACTGATAGGAATATCAATTGTCGTTTTATCCACTGTTTTAATTAAGGTGATTTCTCCTTTTTCATTTTTCGAGTATACCTCATAAACAACTGTTCCTAGTTGTGCACTATTGGCATTTTTGCGGTTATTAATTAACTCATTTATACCGTTTTCACTTATAGCTATGCTTCTAGCCCATGCATTAATTACTTCATCGTTAATGGCATTTGGTAAAACAGCATCCCAAGAAAGTGTTAATGTTTTTTTATTAATGGTTGATTTTAGGTTTTTCACATTTTCTAGGGTATCATAACGGTCAGACACTTCTGTAGGTTCTGTACCACTTTTAAATAATTCAGTTGTACGCATTTCTGCTGGTGTATATGGACTTGCTAATTTAATTGGTTCCGTTTCTTTTTCAATTTCTACTTCAATGACACCCGCTGGTTTTGACCAATTGCTTCCAGTTTTGAAGACTCCTTTTCCAACTGCTTGGAATAATTGTCTATGACCAATAGAATAAGCTGTACTAGTGTAGTCGCAAGTTCTCTTTCTATATCCATACCATACAGAAATGGCATAGTCAGGAGATACTCCATTTACCCATAAATCATTGATTGCATCTGCCGGGTATCCTGGGCATGCATTAAATACTTCTTGTGGGTAATTTGAAGTTCCAGTTTTGGCACCATAGATAGCACCGTTGATATATGATTGGTTTCCTAATCCATATTGTGCGGAACTTTTTAGTAAATCGGTCATCATATAAGCGGTTTCTTCGCTCAACACTCTTGTTTTTGTGACTTGTTTTTCGGTTACTTCACCTGTATTACGATCTACTATTTTTGTATAACTATGTGGCGTAATATAATATCCACCATTTCCAAATGCTGCATAAGCAGCTGCCATAGTAAGAGGCGTTTCTCCATTATATCCACCAATGGAATGTGCTTCATGAATTAATCCACTTGCATCATATTCTGGATTTAAATGAAGGTTTGTAGTAAAGTTTTTAATGTTACTATTTTGATTTAACTGGAAGGCTTTTAAAGCAGGAATGTTACGGGATTGTGCGAGTGCCTCACGTAAGGTAAGAAGCCCATTGTATCTTCGATCCCAGTTATTGATATTGGTTCCATTTGAATAAGTGTATGGTTCATCCATAAATAATTTTCCAGTCGACCAGTTTTCGTATTCGATTCCTGGACCATAATCAAATAATGGCTTTGAAGTGGATCCAATCTGTCGAGGTTCATCGGTAGCATTGACCCATTGGCGTTCTCCTGTTCTATGACGGTCCCCACCAACGGCAAGAAGTGCTCCAGTATTGACATCTACAACTGCGATTCCGGCTTCTACGGCATCATTTTCCCAATGAAATGTTTCTCCATTTGTAATTTTATTAAGATAAATTTGTTTTTCTGAATCTAATGTTGTCCATATTTCCATAGGATATACAACAGGATTTTTTCCAGTATCCTTTTTTACTTCGTTGATTACTACGTCGATGAATGCTTGGTAATCATCGTTTTCAGTTGTTGGTTTTGTATAGAGTAGTTTATCGACCGTTAATGCGGATGCGATTTCTCTTTCTTCATGCGTAATATATCCATGACGCTCCATTAGATATAAAACGGTTTGTCTTCTTTCTTCTGCTCCTTCTGGATTTCTCCATGGATCATAATAATCAGGGGCTTGGAATAAACCTGCAATTAATGCTGCTTCTGCTACGTTAATGTCTTTGGCAGATTTTCCAAAATAAGTTTGACATGCTTGTTCAACGCCATAAGCACCACTGCCTAAGTAGTTAGAGTTAACATAAAATTCAATAATTTCTTTTTTAGAATAACTTTCTTCAACTTGGAAGATTGCCATATAAATATCGGTAAATTTTCGTGTAATGGTTTGTTTTTTGGATGTAAAGCTGTTTTTGACTACTTGCATGGTTAGTGTAGAAGCCCCACCACCTCTATGGGTTAAGACTTGTTTTACACTTGCCACTAAGAATCTTGGTAAATCAAATCCATTATGTTGGAAGAAACGAGAATCTTCGGTTGCGACAATCGCATCTACTAGTATCTCAGGAAGTTCATCATAGGTAATATTTTCTCTTTTTTCAGCCCCTAGTTTTGCAAAAATCGTTCCATCCGCTTTATATAAAATGGAAGATTCTTGATGGTATAAATTATTTGGATTAAATTCAGGCGCATTTTTGACAATGTACATTGCAAAAGCAACACATGCACCAATGATTAAAATACCAATGGAAAAACAGATAATTAAGATAATTTTAATTATCTTTCTTCGTTTTCTTTTTTTGTCTGTTTTTGATTCTTTCTTCTTCGATTTATTGTTGTTTATCAATGGTTTTGCCTTAGATGGTGTTCTTTTCTTTTTTCTTGTTTGTAAAAAATTGGGCAAGAATAGAATGATATCTGCAATTCCAATAATACAAAGTGCCTTTAACCATCCAATCGCAAAACAACCTGTTATAAAAGCAACGAGGCTTACAATTAGAATTACAATATTCTCTTTATTTTTTAGTACTTTTTTCATGATTTTCCTCCTTTGAAATAGATTTTATCTATCCAAGTTAAATAGTCAATTCTTGGGTTTAGTTTCTCAGATATGCGATATCCCTTTTCTTGTATATATGTATATGGAATAGATTTTCTCGTTTCTTGTTCCATAAATTCAAATAACGTTTTTCCCTCTAATAGATAAGTTTCACACTTTCTTGTAAAGCGGATAATAAAAAATCCAATACCACCATGACGAATGATTTGTTTCAGATGTGTAATTTGGTGCGTATGTATATTGTTAAGTGGAAATCGATCTTGTTTGGTTTCCTTTGCTTCAAAGTCAATATATTTTCCTCTATAAATACCGTTATAATCTGTTGTCGATGGTGTCTTGAAATAGGCTTCCTTAATCACAGCTTCCTTTCGATTTGGATAATCTACTTTGGTAATGGTAATGGGAGTTGGTTTTTTATAGATAACTGCAATGTCCTCATCTCTATAGTAAGCATTGGTTACATTGATATCTTCTTCTAATGACATACCACGATTTCCATAATTGGTCGCCTTTTTTGTGTGTTGTTTGATACCCGTTGGATATTTCATATCATCACCACTATCATTATACTATAAAAATTTTGAATTTACTATAAAAATGAGCGCAAATGAATAAAATGTCATTTTATGATAAAATACTTTTTTTCTCTAGTTTTGTCGAATGTATGATAACAAATTTAATTTTATGTTAGAGTGAACATAGGTGATCTTATGAAAAACGAAAGAAGGATGAGTATGCTATTTGATGAAATGTTAGAAGATATCAAATATAGTAAAATTGCGGCATTTACAAGAACACTACATCAGATAGAGACAAGAAAAAAAGAGACTATTCACTAGTTTCTTTTTTGTTTTTCTTAATATCCATGATGACAGGTAAGATAATTGGTTTTCTTCCTGTTTTTTCATATGCATAAGTAGATAATTCTGTGATAATTTCTTGCTTGATATCAGCATAATTAACAGGTGGTTTTAGTTTTGATAAAATTGCATTTTTGCAAATCATTTCTAGATTTTTCAGCAATTCTTCATTTTCATTGACTAAAACAAATCCCCTTGTTGTAATATTGACCTTTCCAAGTAGCTTTGTATTTTTGGTATCAATATTGGCAATTACAACAATAATACCATCATTGGCCATGATTTTACGGTCTTTGATGACAGCTGCTCCAACATCTCCAATACGATTTCCATCAACATAGACATCTCCTGCCGGAATCATGCCTGCTTTTTTGATATTACCTTTATACATGGATAAAATTTCGCCATTTCCTAAAATGAAGGTATTTTCTTTTGGAATACCACATAAAATACCTAAATCAGCATGTTGTTTTAACATACGGTATTCTCCATGGAAGGGCATTAAATATTTTGGTTTCATAAGTCGGATCATTAATTTTAGTTCTTCTTGATATGCATGCCCAGAGGTATGGATATCACTTAAAGAGGTATTGGTGTAGACATCGACGCCTTGTAAATATAGTTTATTGATGGTTCTAGAAATACTAAGTGCATTTCCAGGAATTGCCGATGATGAGAAAATAACGGTATCATCTGGTTGCAGTTTAATGGAGCGATGTACCCCATTGGCAATGCGGGATAGGGCCGCTAAGGGTTCTCCTTGACTACCTGTACAAAGTAAACATACTTGCTTTGGTGGTAAGTGATTGGCTTCTTCTGGAGTAATGAAGATATCTTTGTTTTTGATATATCCTCCTTGTATTGAAATTTCAATGTTATTTTCCATACTTCTTCCGAATGTCGCAATTTTTCTACCATTTTTTTTACAAGTATCGACAATATGTTTTAACCGATAAATATTAGAAGCAAATGTCGCAATAATAATTCTCCCATTTTTTCTCCTAAAAATTTCTTGTAAAGCATTATCGACACGGGATTCACTCGCACTCATTCCTTCATTTAACGCATTGGTACTATCACTCATGAGTAGTGTGACGCCTCTTTTTCCAATCGCAGCCATTTTATGGATATTTGCCATTGGTCCAATAGGGGTAAGATCAAATTTGAAGTCCCCTGTTGTAACGATAGTTCCATTTGGTGTTGTAATACAAATTCCATGTGAATCTGGAATGGAATGGGTAGTTCTAAAAAATTCAACCTCAATATATTTGAATTTTACTTTTGTTCTTTCATCGTATACAACAATATTTTTATATTGAATATTCCGGTCTTCTAATTTTTTCTTAATCAATCCTACTGCTTGATTTGGTGCATAAATCACTGGAATCTGAATTGTCTGTACTAAAAATGGAATCGCACCAATATGATCTTCATGTCCGTGTGTAATAAATAAAGCTTTGATTTTTGATTCGTTCTTTTTCAAAAAAGAAAAATCTGGAATGACATAGTCAACTCCCATCAATTCCCCTTCTGGGAAAGTAATACCCGCATCCGTTATAATGAGTTCGTTATTATGCATTACACAATACATATTTTTTCCGACTTCACCAAGGCCACCTAAAGCAAAAATTTTGGTGTCCTCGTTGTTAAAAAATTTCATAAATACTCCTTTCTTCTCGATTTGAAATCTAACGTATTACATTATAAACGTTTTTTTTAAGTTTGTAAATGGGGAAAATTGTTATATAAAATAAGGACAAATTTATAAGTTATGAGTTGTACAATAAAGTCATAGTAAAATATATTATACTAATGGTGAATAAATAGTATAATCAATATAGGGATATTTAGCTGTTGAGTACTTGCCTACTTCTATGAGGAAGGAGGCTTGATATTATGAAAAGAAGAGAAAATTTTCAATTTATAATTATCATTTTATTAATAGTCTCTATTATGAGGTTCTTCCGCAAGTTTAAGTATTTTCTAAAATTTGCTCCACAATTTTATTTAATGAACTTATTTTAGAGTTATATTTTTCAATAAATATATCCAATTCATTTAGATTCTTTCCAAACATTAATTTATGGAAATCATTAAAAATATTTTCTAATTCTAGAACTAATGGATATTTTTCTTTAATGGAATCAATATTTTTATCAATTCCTTCATTTTTCTTAGTTTTATCAATAGTTAAGATATATTTCAATAGTTCTAATCTAGTAATTATTACAACATCATCAATTCTCACCGCTTCTATACTCTCTATGTGGTAATTTTTACCATATTTTAATAACTTCTTAATCATACTACCAGTTCCCTTTTTTATTTAACATTTTAACATATAAAAAGTAGATACAAAATTTATCTACCAATATATTTATATACTTAAACTTGCAGAAGAACCTATTATGATTCTATCAATAAAAAAATAGTACTCTAATCAAGCATTGATTAAAGTACATAACCAAATTTAGGTAAGTACTCAACACGGAAAAGTTAAGTATTCCCATTTTTATTTTATGAGGTTTTCCTCATCTATATACATGATAACATAAGTTTTCAAATGTGTCAAATTATATTGCACTTATAGTATAAAGTTATTGTGGCTTGTTGTGTAAGCCAAAAGGTTTGGTATATATTTTTTTGTATGAATCAATTGAAATCGATATAAGTCAACACGATAAGAAAATGGTTTATCAACATATTTCTTTTTAGCTAAGAAAACGCAGACTTCTAAGTTTCTTGTCAAGGTTGAGACACTTATAATTATTGTTCTTCTATTTCAAAATTTAATAATTTCTCACAAATTTTTTGATATAAATCTTGTTCATGCTTTATGGTATCAATTAAAAACATTTTATCATGCTCATATTCTTTTAGTCCTCTCATGTAGTAGGACTTATCGCTATCTAAGACAATAAATGGCATAATATTTTTTTTAAGCATTCTTTAACATAATAATTCTTCCAACGCGACCATTTCCATCTGTAAATGATACATTAGTCAAATTTGGTTAAATATTTAATTTTTCAAAAATATTTATGCATTCTTTATAATCTTTAGCAATATATACATTTTCAGAATCTATTACTTTAAATAATTTATTAGCCTCTTCTATTGCTCCTACGATAATAACTTGCTTTTTAGCAGTATTAACTAACGATAATGATATTTCGGATATTGTTCCTTTATCAATACCACAAGCTATGACTAAATTGCTTGATAAAACATTAATATAATTTCTTCCACTTCTCATATTAGTAATAATAGGTATGTCAACATATTGAGAAAATTTATCTGGTTCATTAAAAGGCATAATACCAATAGTTAATCCATTACTTGCTTTTGCACCTTTTAATCCTTCATTTTGAATACCGACATTTAATCCACCAGTTAAAACTGTATATCCCTTATCTGCTACATGTTTACCAATTTCAAAAGCATCTCTTAAATTTTCTTCTGTGGCATTATTAGGACCCATTATTCCAATTATCTTTTGCATACAAATTCTCCTTTATAAATCATTCTTATTCATTATTGGTTTCTAAAATTTTTTTCATTTCATTTAATTTGTTCTCTAATAATTTTTTATCTATTAATTTTAGTTTATACTCTGATATTAAAGTTTGTGACATATTCTTACTAAGAGAATATTCAACTATGTTTTTATCTTTAGAACTGCATAAGATTACTCCAACACTTGGATTTTCATTTTTCTTTTTAACATCTCTGTCTAATGCTTCCAAATATAAATTCATTTTTCCTAAATATTCTGCTTTAAATTCTCCCAATTTTAGTTCAAAAGCAACAAGACAAGTTAGTTCACGATTAAAAAATAACAAATCAATAAATAAATCATGATTACCAACTTGAACGCGATACTCATCACCAATAAAAGTAAAATCTTTTCCAACTTCTAAAATAAAATCCTTTAAATTTTTTACTATAGCATTTTTTAAATCACTTTCTGAATACTCTTTAGGTAAATCTAAAAACTCTAAACTATAAAAATCTAAAATTCTTGTATCTGGATAATCATCTTCATCAATAGTTTTATTTATAGTTGGAAGTGCATTACCTTCTGATAATAAATATCGTTCATAATAAGCAGAAGTTATTTGTCTATCTAATTCTCTTTTTGAATAATTTTCCTTAATAGATAATTTCAAATAAAAATGTCTTTCTTCTATTGATTTAGAACCACTTAAAATAAGCAAATTATTTGTCCAACTTAATTGCGTCACCAGTGGTGTCGCAATCTCATCATCTTTATATGTTTTATAAAACT
This sequence comes from uncultured Caryophanales bacterium, assembly GCA_947648915.1. Lineage (GTDB taxonomy): Bacteria > Bacillota_I > Bacilli_A > RF39 > UBA660 > UBA5026. Next base: position 14,088 of record CANSPQ010000021.1, read on the forward strand.
GTACCATTCTTTCAATATTTCTTTTGGTAAATCCTTTTACTTCAGGATAATTATTTTTCATAAAATCTGCTGCTTTTGTAGTTATTTTATCCCCATAGCTGCTATTTTCTATTAATTCATATAAAAATTTCCCAACATCTAAATAAAGTAAAATCATTTCTTCATTTACTTTTCTATAAGCATTATTTTTTCTTTTTTCAATCATATCAATAATTTGATTAAAATTTATATTTAACATAAAATTGTTCACCATCCTTTAGCAAAGCTAGACAAAAAACTATATTCCATATTATAAAATAAACTTCGAATAATTACTATAATATTACAGAAATAGTTAAATTTTTTATTATAACAGGATATGGGAATGCACCTCGAAACTTCAAAGTCTTTACGAATAAAGCCTCTGAATGTTACATAGATGCACCGCCAACCATTTTCGCACTTGCAAAAATAACCCTTTTTGTTGCTTGTGGGGTTCAAAATTCGGATAAAACTAGTATTTCTCTCTTATTTAATAAACAATTTACAAGAACCTTTTTTGAACCCACTCATTTAAACTCTTCTATCTCATCAAACATAAATATCATTTTATTAAATTTCTTATTAGTATGATAATGACCACAATACCATAAAGTATAATCTGTAGATTCTTCTATTTCATCTAAAAAATATTCTGTCCCATTATCTACTGTTGATTGATCTATTCCATCTAAAAACATTTCTCTTGGTAAATATTTATAAGGACAAGTATGAGATAAGATAATATCAATTTTATTATCAAAACTCTTTAAAACTTTCTTTACTTTATTTTTTGTTTTATCATTTGGTTGTTCACTTTTATACCAATTATATCCCATAGATAGTCTAAAATATTTATCCACACTATAGGCTCCACCAATTACTAATACTTTTTTATTATTAAAATTATATACTTCGCCATCTTTAGCAAATAATATATTTGGATAATCTTCTTCATAATATACAATTCCACCATGGAATTTTTTAGCTTTATAAGATTTAATATTTTCTGGTCTTTCTTCATGATTGCCATGAATACAGAAAAATGTTATTGGATACTGTAATAGACTGTCTTTCAACATATAATCTTTATCACTTGCATAATAATTTATTCCTGTATCTCCAAGTACAATTAATATATCATCTAAGGTTGTTTCATTAGTATAGCAAAAATAAAATACTTCTCTAAAATCAGTATGTTTATCCCCAGTTATATAAATCATATTTTATCACCATAACTCAATTAGAAAACAACAATTTATTCTTGACTAAGGTATCACTATCATCTCCAAAGGGATGAATTTTTTCAAATTTATAACGGAAATCAATAATATCCTCTAAGCTAATGTCCGTTTTCAAATTATATTCAAGAAGCAACTTATCAATTTCTTTTTCTACATCTTTTGGATCAGTCGTATTAATTATATTAATAATTCCAATTATATTAGGAACGATTTTAAATCCACCAACATTATATCTAGGGTTTTCTTCATCACTTGTATTTCTCTTTAATATTTTATTCATCTCTATAATCATTTTTTTCGATAATTGATTATCAACATTATCTAACATATAATCAAATAGTTTAAAGTGATTTTTAGATTCAATTAGATCATCTAATTTTATCAAATCATCACTTTTTGAAACAAAATAGGAGGTATCCAATATCGCTTCTATTTGGTCACTAGTTAGTCTACTTCCTTCTATTTTATTTGAGTTATAAGAAAAATTTACTTGTGAATAATGGTATATATTTCCTTTGAATTTTGATTTTTTTTGACCAATTAACTCTTTTTTGATTTTATCTATATCCATATATTAACTCCCATTAATTAACGATTTTGCAAGTCTTTTTCTACTTGCTTCTGTTATTTTAGGAGACTTTCCATCACCAGATTCATTCATAAATGTACAGTATGGAGTTTGCATTTCTTCCTCAATCATTTTTCCAATGTTTTCAATATTTGAATAATCAAAATTTTCTTTTCATTGTTCTTGCTTTATAAATTTAATATTTTCCATAAATAAATTTCTCTTATAAATATTATACTACATGAAAGACATTTACTTCAATTGAATTTGCATTTATTTTTTTCTTATTTATTCTAAAGTAAAATTCTTTTTGCTTGCTATTTGAAATCAATTTATGTACAATATAATTAGGGTAAAAGAATAGAAAAGAGGGGCTATATGTTTAGTTTTTATAATCCAACGCCAATTCTCGAGGCGAAAAATACATTAGATCCTGATATGTTAAAAAAAATGGATGCTTATTTTAGGGCAGCAAACTACCTATCAGTAGGACAACTTTATCTGTTAGATAATCCTTTATTACGTGAACCGTTAAAAAAAGAACACATCAAACGTAAAATTGTGGGACATTGGGGGACAGTTCCTGGACAGAACTTTATTTATGTCCATTTAAATCGTGTCATTAAAGAATATGACTTAAATATGATTTATGTATCTGGACCTGGGCATGGCGGAAATGCAATTGTTTCCAATGTATATCTAGAAGGCAGTTACAGTGAAGTTTATCCAGATGTCAGTGAAGATTTAGAAGGTATGAAAAAATTATTTAAGCAATTTTCATTTCCGGGTGGAATTTCTAGCCATGTTGCGCCTGAAACACCTGGTTCTATTAATGAAGGTGGAGAACTTGGTTATTCTTTAGCGCACTCTTTTGGAGCTGTTTTTGATAATCCTGATTTGATTGTCGCTTGTGTAATTGGGGATGGAGAAGCGGAAACAGGACCACTCGCAACCTCTTGGCACTCCAATAAATTTTTAAATCCGATTACCGATGGAGCAGTTTTACCTATTTTGCATTTAAACGGTTATAAGATAAGTAATCCAACTGTTTTCTCTCGTATCTCAGATGAAGAATCTAAGAAATTTTTTGAAGGATGTGGATGGAAACCTTACTATGTAGAAGGCGATGATCCAATGGTTATGCATGAGAAAATGGCCTCTGTTATGGATCAAGTCATTACAGAAATCAAGGAGATACAAAATCATGCACGTACAACGAACGATGCTTCAAGACCTATGTGGCCTATGATTGTTTTCCGTTCTCCAAAGGGTTGGACGGGGCCAAAAGTAGTGGATGACAAGCAAATTGAGGGAACCTTTCGTGCGCATCAAGTGCCAATTCCAATGGACAAAGAAGAACATATTGGAATGTTAGAAGCATGGATGAAAAGTTATCATCCAGAAGAATTGTTTGATGAAAATGGTACTTTAATTCCTGAACTGAAGGAACTTGCCCCGACTGGTGATCATCGTATGGGTTCTAATCCGCATACCAATGGTGGTATCTTATTAAAAGAACTGAGAATGCCAGATTTTAGAAATTATGGGCTTACAGTAGAAAAACCAGGAGCCGTAGAGGCACAAGATATGTTAGTACTTGGTAATTTTGTAAGAGATATATTTGCTCGTAATGAAGAAGAACATAATTTTCGTATTTTTGGACCAGATGAAACGATGTCTAACCGTTTGAGTAAAGTATTTGAAGAAGTAAATCGTGCTTGGAATGTCGAAACCAAAGACAATGATGAATTTTTAGCGCCTGATGGTAGAGTTATGGATTCTATGCTCAGTGAACATTTGTGTGAAGGTTGGTTAGAGGGTTATTTATTAACAGGACGTCATGGATTTTTCGCAAGTTATGAAGCATTTGCGCGCATTATCGATTCTATGTTCAGTCAACATGCCAAATGGTTAAAAGTAACCAAAGAATTACCTTGGAGGCAAAAAATTGCATCCTTGAATTATATATTAACTTCCAATGTTTGGCAACAGGATCATAATGGGTATACGCATCAAGATCCAGGTTTCTTAGATCATGTTGCGAATAAAAAAGCTGATATTGTACGTATGTATCTGCCACCAGATGCGAACTGTTTATTATCTGTATTTGATCATTGTATTCGCAGTAAAAACTATGTCAATGTCATTGTTGCTTCCAAACATCCCCGTCCACAATGGTTAACCATGGAACAAGCAGTTAGACATTGTACGCAAGGAATTGGTATTTGGAACTGGGCAAGTAATGATCAACATGTAGAGCCAGATATTATTTTAGCTACTTGTGGGGATACTCCTACTTTAGAAGGACTTGCAGCGGTAACTTTAATGCGAAAATATTTACCAGAAGTGAAAATTCGTTTTATCAATGTTGTGGATTTGATGAAATTGGTTCCGCATGAAGATCATCCACATGGTCTTACAGATCAAGATTATGATATTTTATTTACTAAAAATAAACCAATTGTCTTTGTTTTCCATGGATATCAATCTTTAATTCATGAACTTTTATATCATCGTCATAACCGAAATTTACACGTATGTGGTTACAAAGAAGAAGGAACAATCACAACTCCATTTGATATGCGTGTGCAAAATGAAATTGACCGCTATCATTTAGTTATGGATATGATTCAAAGATTACCACAACTTGGCAATCGTGGTGCTTATGTATTCCAATTAATGCGCGATAAGTTAGTGGAGCATAAGCAATATATCAAAGAATATGGCGAAGATATGCCAGAAGTAAAAGATTGGAAATGGGAAACCATTCACCTAGATGTTACGCAATAATAGGATGTGTTGAAAATGATTGAACTCAAAAATGTTAGTAAAATTTATCATTCTAAAAAAGGCAAGGATACCCTTGCTTTAAATGGTGTCAATTTAAAAATTGGCAATAGGGGAATGCTATTTATTATCGGCAAAAGTGGAAGTGGGAAATCGACATTGCTCAATTTATTAGGTGGTCTAGATAGTTCAACCAGTGGCGAACTTCTCATTAATGGGAACAATATCAGTCGTTTTCATAAAAAGAAATATGATGCCTATCGTAATACTTATGTTGGATTTATTTTTCAGGAATTTAATGTTTTAGAACAATATAATGTATATGAAAATATAGAATTGGCCTTGCGGTTGCAAAATCGAAAAAGTCAAAGAGAACAAGTTGATCATTTATTAAAACAACTGGGGTTAAGTGAATTAGGAAATCGAAAAATCAATGAATTATCTGGAGGGCAGAAACAAAGGGTTGCAATCGCAAGAGCATTAATCAAAAAGCCGCAGATTATTCTTGCGGATGAACCAACTGGGAATTTAGATAAAAGTTCGGGAGAACAGATTTTTGATATTCTAAAAGAAATCAGTAAAAATCAGTTAGTAATTGTTGTATCTCATGATAAAGAAGCAGCGCTCAAATACGCAGATCGTATTGTTGAAATGGAAGATGGAACTATTATTCATGATTCGAATGAAACGGTAAATTTTGAAGAAGAACCCTTTGAATTCAAAAAATCAAAATTACCAATTTCGTATGCACTCAAAATGGCATTTACGAATTTTAAACGAAAACCTTTTAAGTTATTCATGACCGTTTTATTAACTGCAATTTCCCTTATTTTTATGGGGATAACAGTAAATTGTGCGTTGTTTGATGACACGATGCTTGTGGTAAACACGATGCAGGAAAATCAAAATTATATTTATGATGTCTATTATTCTAAGTTTGAATTAAGGGGGGCTATGACACCACTTAGTTTAACAGAATCAAATATCCATCAGATTCAAGCGATAACGAAACAAAAGGGAAATCCTGTATATGAGTTAGTGGATAATGGCAGTGGTTTAACATTCCAATTTGGAGATAATCCAACTCCTAATGCATATTATCGAGACACCTTTCGTTATTTTCAATTCGTAGAAGTGAATGATTCTCGTATTTTGGGAGATATCATTGGAACGGAACCAATGCAAAATAATGAAATTGTAGTACATAAGTATTTTGCAGATTATATCATCAAATTTGGAGTCTTAACTGCAAACCATGAATTCTATGTTCCAAAGAGTTATGAAGAATTAGTAAATTCTAAAATAGAACTTCAGTTGGGGGAAAATAAAGTCATCATTACGGGTGTAATAGACGATAATGACACGTTATATCAAAAGGCCAAAGAAACGGGAGTTTTTGAAAGTGATCGATTGGAACATTATTTTGATACCAATTATAGAATGAAAGCGCAAAATATCTATGTAAAAGGTTTTACAGAAAATGTTGTTTTAAGAATGAATCAAGAACAAATTTTAAATTATATGAGTATTACAGATAGTGATTATGGGAAGTATCAACAATCTATTTTTGGAAATATTCATAGTTTGAAAGGTATGAATACCATTGTTACTCGTAATGGGATTGAAACAATCTCCTCATTAGAAAAGGATGAAATCATTCTTTCTATTGGTTCTCTTAAAAAATTTGATCGAACGTTTGAGGAAAAATGGAACCATTATTTAGAAGAACATAAATATGGGGTGTATGATGACACATTAAAAGCATTTCTTCGTATTTATCTAAATGAACTGGATTCCTCTTTCTATATCAGAATTCCACTACAGGAGGATACTTCTTATCAGTATGTAGAGGTAAAATTAGTTGGGGTATCATTGGATGAAACTAATTATATTAGTACACAATATGTGGAAGAATATCATCCAACATTAAAGAAAGTAAATGCTGTTAAAATCTATGATGACAATCCTAAAAATTTAACCCACTCATTTCAACATATGAAATATCGAGAATCCATTGATTACAGCGAAGCGTCAGGTACATATTATAATTATGTTACCGATATTGGGAAAGAGGATATGGCATTTGTTATGAGTTCTTATAAATTTTTAACTATTTATATTTTGATTGTGAGTTTGGTATTTGTGTTATTTACTTTTCTATTGTTTTCTAATTTTATATCAGTATCCATTTCTTACTCAAAAAAGGAAATTGGAATTTTAAGGGCCTTGGGTGCGAATCACATGGATGTCATTAAAATATTTGGATATGAATCTGTTATGATTGGCATTCTAGCTTGGATTTTATCTCTTGTTGGACTTCATATTACATGTAATGTTTTAAATCATTCTATGTTTGGGCATTTATATTATACGTTAAATGGAATTGTAGTTCATCCGCTTATTCCAGTGATTATGTTCATTTATACGATTTGTATTGCTATACTGATTACTATCTTTTCCATTCATAGAATTGTAAAAATCAACCCGATTGACGCTATTTTAAATAAATAAAAAAGTCTTTCCGCATTGGAAAGATTTTTTAGACTGTTGACAATGAGCAAAAATGCTTATTCATCATTGCATAAGAAGTCAATAATATTTACTACTTGTATTCCATCAATTTGTTTATCTTTTACATGATCCATAGTAAGTATCACTTTTTTATAATTATCGTTTATTGCTAATAATGATTTTTTTTCTCTTTCTTCAACCTTTTCATCTATTATGCTTCTTGATACTTGATAGTATACTCTCTCATTAGGTTTTATTGCAATAAAATCAATTTCTATATCATTATATTGTCCTACATATACTTCATAGCCTCTTCTAAGTAATTCTATATAAATTAAATTTTCATAACTGCTACCTGTATCATAAGATGAAATACCATCTATGATATTTTTGATTCCATTATCTATAAAGTAATATTTTCCCTGTGTTTTTAACAGTTGCTTACCTTTTAATTCATATCTAGGTACTCTATATATAAAATAGGCATTTTCTAACATTTTTAGATAAGAGTCTACTGTCTCATTGGTAATTGAACTACCATTTTTTTTCATAAACTCTGCAATCGCATATGGGGTTGTGAGGTTGCCAATTACAGATGCCATATATTTTATTAAATTATCTAAAAAAACTACATCTTTTATATTGTTGCGATTCATGACATCTTTTTTTAATACAACTTCTTTTAAGTCATTTAAATAATTAATGATTAAGTTTTCATTATCATTCATATTTACAATCATTGGCATTCCACCATATTTTAAATATTTATCAAATTTTTCAAATTTGTCCTCTGTTCCTTTAAAAGGATATACACTCATAAATTCAGGAAAAGAGAATGGATATATTTTTATAGTTAATACTCTTCCAGCAAGAAGTGTAGTTAGTTCACTAGATAATAAATATGCATTTGAACCCGTTATATAGATATCTGTATTAAAATCGACCAAAATCGCATTTACTGCCTTTTCCCATTTTTCAACATTTTGAACCTCATCTAATAAAATATAAAATTTATTTTTATTCACTATTTTTTCTTTTATATAATCATACAAATCCTTATAATTTCTAATGTTGTAAAATTCAGCACTTTCAAAGTTCATGTAAATAATATTTTTATTTTCGATTTTTTGTTTTATCAAATAGTCTTTATACTGGAGTAATAATGTACTTTTTCCAGATCTACGAACTCCAGTAATAACCTTAATTAAATTTAAATCTTTACCTTCTATTAGTTTATTTAGATATTTTTCACGTATCAGCATATATTAGTTCACCTCATATTTAATATATATTAATTTTCTATTATTGTCAAATTTTACGGTTCTAAACGTAAAAATTTTATATTAATCTATTTTTACGTTTATATTATATACAATATGATGAAAAATATTATCAATTCTTATGTTCACTTATAAATGAAGAAAAATTTACAATTTTAGAAAAGATAGATTTTTTGAAGAGAGTCGTGTACAATAGTAATAGGTGATAGCATGGGAATGTTTGACAAGTTTAAAAACTTATTTCAAAAAGAGAATAAAGAAGAAGTAGAAAAATATGATGTTGGTTTAGAAAAAACAAGGAAAGAATTCACTTCCAAATTAAATTTATTAACCATGAAACATAATCGGATCGATGAAGCGTATTATGAAGAATTAGAAGATATTTTAATTGAAGCTGATATTGGAGTGAATACTGTAATTCACTTTATCGATCAATTAAGAGCAAGGGTAAAAAAGGAAAATATAGTAACCGCTTCTGATTTAAAAGAAATTATTGTGGATGAGATGTTTATTATCTATGTGCAGAATCAAATTATTGTGAATAAAATCAATTATAGTCAAGAAGGACCAACGGTAGTTTTATTTGTGGGAGTCAATGGGGTTGGAAAAACGACAACAATTGGGAAACTTGCTTATCAAATCAAACAACAAGGCAAAAAAGTGTTACTCATTGCTGGTGATACCTTCCGAGCTGGAGCAGTGGAACAATTGATGGAATGGGGAGAACGTACATCTTGTGATGTTGTTTATAAAATGGAAGCAGATCCTGCAAGCGTGATTTATGATGGACTAGAAAAAGCGAAAAAAGAATCTTATGATGTTGTTTTAATTGATACAGCAGGAAGACTTCAAAATAAAGTGAATTTAATGAATGAACTTGAAAAAATCAATAAAGTAATTGGTAAAATCATTCCCAATGCGCCACACGAGACATTGCTTGTTATGGATGCAACAACAGGACAAAATGGTATTCAGCAAGCGAAAAGTTTTCAAGAAATTACGAATATTACAGGAATTGTGTTAACAAAATTGGATGGAACTGCGAAAGGCGGTATTGTACTGGCAATCAAGGATAGTGTTGGGATTCCCGTCAAATATGTAGGTCTTGGAGAGAAAAAAGAAGATTTACGTGTCTTTGATATTGAAAAATATATTTATGGATTATTTAAAGAAATGGATGAAGAAAAATGAAACAAAACAAGACAGTATTTGAAAGATTAAAGGGAAAAGAAGCTATTTATTCTTTGGGATTATTTATCCAATTTGTGCTTTTAATTGCCATGATTATACTTGCCATATGTACTTTATTTGTACCCGAGTTCAAAGTAGCATTACAGGTACTTGTGGTACTATTACTATTTACTATGGGTTATAACAATCATACAGTTTTTAAAAGAAAAGGATTTACCTTGTTATATATAATTGCAGGTTTTGCTTTTCTGTTTACCATTATTATGGGGTGATAGGATGCACGATAGAATATATTTGATTAATTTATATGATATATATGGAGAGCTTTTAACCGAGAAACAGCAAATGTATTTTGAGGATTATTATTTTTCTAATTTATCGTTAGCGGAAATTGCAGAAAATATGGAAGTAAGTAGGAATGCGGTTCATAATCAAATTAAAGATGCGGAAGAAAAGTTATCTTATTACGAAACAAATTTACATTTATATGAACGAAATGGAAAAATAAAAGAGATCATAAAGTCATTAGATGAGAAGCTACAACATAAAATAGAAGAATTACTATAGATTTTCAGGATAAAAACATGAATAAAAGAAGAAATGGTTAGAAAAGCCTTAATATAGA
>CANSPQ010000022.1 GCA_947648915.1 uncultured Caryophanales bacterium
TTTCTTTGTTTTTAATGATTTTCTTCTATATCTCCACACTTTGGAAACACTATCAGAATTTGTGTAAAATTTGACAAGATTTCATTTTCTGTTATAATAGGCAACATTAGACAAAGAGGAATCATAATATAGTTTGTGGGTAGGTAAAATACAAGTATGCTATTTGCAAACGGGGGGGGGGGATACCCTCTTTTTTTTATGGTCTGAATAAAAAGGAGTGATGAAAATGCTACAAATAAATACAAAAGCAGAGTTTGATCAGATAATAGAGAAGATAGATAGCTTGGTAAAACAATACGAAAGTAATGGTCTTCATTATAATCAATATCAATTTTATTTAGCGAATGGAGATAGAATTTCTTTTGAGATGTTACCGCAATATATTGGACATTTACTTGGAATACGATTAGATTATTTAAGATCTACAAATCTATTTAAAAATCAAGATAGTTATAGTCTCTTAAAAGAATTTTTAGATAATGCATATTCTGTTTATCAAAATGTGCAAGTAGGACACCTATCGTACAAATCTATATTTTCAGATTACTTAGAAGAAAAATTAGAAACATTTGAAAATATCCTATACTATTTATCACCAGATGATATTGAATTTGTTTGTAAATATGATAAAAGTAGAACATTTCAACTAGGATTGGAAACTGATTACCCATGTGATTATTTTCTTGCAAAGAAAAGCAAAAATAATGACATTTATTTGCTAGGATTGATCCGTCAAACAAATGGTTATGCCCCTATGACAAGTATGGTTTTTCATAAAGATGAAACTCAAGCATCTAAATTGAAGAAATTATTCAAGAATCAGATACTGACATTTGTAAATGCAATATCTATTACAAATCCTATTACTAACTTTAGAAATACATCACATATGAATCTTCCACTAAAATTGGAAAAAGTAAATAAATTAAACAACTATAGCCGATATGGAACTGGCATTTCTATTGATACCTCATCCGAATGTCAATTTGCAATAAACGGAAATATCATAAAAGAAAATAAAATGAAATCCTATAAGATTATGTGCCAACAGTTGGCAAAAGCAGTAGGGAATCATGAAATATTTTCACTTGAACAAGTAGATGACACAATGATAGAACAACTAGATGAAGAAATGATACAATTGATTCAAACTCATAATAATGAACTTTGTAAGGGTGAGAGTAATACTTCTGCACAAACGACATATACTGATTTACTAGAACAGTATAAAGCACTCGCATCTCAAGTAAATCTCTTGAAACAACAATTGGATCAATCTCAGCAACAGATATCTACTTATTTTGAACAAATTCAAGAATTAGAGAAGGAAAATGAATCCTATAAAACATTCCAACAACAAATATTTAACGTGGTAGAAGCCCAAAAAACGAAGTAATAGTAGAAAAACTGCTATTATTTTTTAATTAGTACTTGACAATACATAGTAGTATGTATAAAATGGTAATGAGAGGTGATACTATCAATACACAATTTAAAAAAGGTGTCTTAGAACTGATTGTTCTATTATGTGTCAGTAAAAAAGATATGTATGGGTATGAACTGATCGAGAAAGTATCGAAGGTAGTAGATGTTAACGACGGAACAATTTATCCATTATTAAAACGACTTACCAATGAAAAGTATGCAGATACATATTTAGAGGAATCGACCGAAGGACCACCTAGAAAATACTATAAAATTACAGTACTAGGAACAGCTAGGTTACAAGAACTCATTGATAGTTGGACAACATTTGCCACTTCTGTCAATCAATTTATAAAGGAGAGTGAAAAAAATGACTAAACAAAAATTTCTAAAAGAATTAGAAAAGAAATTAGCAATTTTAAGTGAAACTGAAAAAGAAGACATTCTAAACGAATATCGTGATATTATTGAAGAAAAAGTAAAACATGGAAAAACAGAGGAAGAGGCAGTCAAAGAATTTGGAAGTATCGACGAACTTTCCAAAGAAATATTATCTACCTATAAGATTAACCCAGAATATAATCAGAAAAAAACAGAAACAACGAAAACAAAAGATTTTGTAGAAACAACAGAAGGTTTTATTAAAAAAGGAGCTCAAAAATTATCTGAAGTAACGGAAAATATGGTAGATACATTGAAAAAATCGGATGTAGAATTGACGACAGAAAAAATATTTGAAATTATTTTAAAAGTCATTTTAGTATTATTTGGACTAGCACTTTTAAAACTTCCATTTTATTTTATAGGAGAACTGGGTGCAAGTATATTTAATATTGGTTTTACTCCATTTAGTTGGCTTACAGAAACGGTATGGAAGATTTTAGTAGAAATTATTTATCTCGCAGCTTGTATTTTAGTAATTTTCACATTGATTACAAAATATACCAAACCCATTTCTAAAAAAATAGAAGCGATGAAAAAAGAAAAATCAGAAGAAAATGTTGACTCTGAACCTATAGCTTCTAAAAAAAAACAAGTAAATGAAGAACATTCTAGCAATCTTTTCATTACTATTCTAAAAATATTCGTATGCATTGTGATTTTATTCCCAATGTGGTGTGCTAATTTTGGACTTGTAGTTGCGCTTGCTTTTGTCATTTATTTACTATGCCAAGGAGTCCATATGGTAGGCATCCTGATTCTATTACTCGGAATGATTACAATTGGTTTTGAACTAGCGCATATTATTTATCGTTTACTATTTATTCGAAAAAGAGTTCATGCAGGTTCTCTTATGATTGGCTTTATAATGGTATTGATTGGTTCTTTTATGACTTTAGATTATGTAAGTGATTTTACTTATTACAATACCTTACCAGATGATTTCAAACAAGGTACCATGATATATGAAGAAACAATTACAACTCCAACTCATATTCAAGCGGACCGTGTTGAAATTATTGTGGATCCCAATTTAGAAGACCATAAGAGCAAAATCGAAGTTGCTTACTATAATGAATATGTAACCGTTGAAAAAAGGGTAGCTCATAATAATATCTATTTCTCCATTTCTAATGTACGTAATTCATTTAACTGGAAAAGAGATATTAAAGAAAAATTAATCAAACAACTGAACCGAAAAGAAGTATTTAATTATAGCTTACTAGATGATGTAACAGTTAAAATTTATGTAAATGAGACGACAAAGGACTTAATTCAGTAGTCCTTTTTCTAATTATTTAGGATGATAATAACATGCAATTCATATAATTTATGGTATAATGAATAACGTATAGTAGGAGAGGATATTATGAATTTGATAGAAATCATCAAAACGATTTTTTTAGGAATTGTAGAGGGCATTACAGAATGGTTGCCAATTAGTAGTACAGGACATATGATTTTAGTGGATGAATTTATTCATATGAATATTACACCAGAATTCAAGGAGATGTTTTTGGTTGTTATCCAATTGGGAGCAATTTTATCGGTTGTTGTTTTATACTTTTCGAAATTATTTCCGTTTACAATCGATAGAGGAATTCATATAGATAAAGAAAAATTTTCCATGTGGTTCAAAATTATCGTTGCAACAATTCCAGCTGCCATTGTAGGGGTATTATTTGAAGATCAAATGAACCAATATTTTAACAATTATCAAACAGTTGCCATTATGTTAATCCTATTTGGTATCTTATTTATTGTAGTGGAAAATCGTAATAAGAATAAAATTCCAAAAGTAAATTCTATTGCAGAAATTACTTACAATACAGCTTTTTTAATCGGTATTTGGCAATTAATTGCGGCTGTATTTCCAGGAACTTCTAGATCAGGTGCAACGATTATCGGGGCATTGTTACTAGGTGTTTCTAGAACAGTTGCAACCGAATTTACCTTCTTTTTAGCAATACCCGCTATGTTTGGAGCAAGTTTACTGAAATTACTGAAGTTTGGATTTGCATTTACAACATCTGAGCTTGTTATCTTACTAGTTGGAATGATTACGGCTTTTATTGTTTCTATTTTAGCAATCAAATTTCTAATGGGATATATTAAAAAGAATGATTTCAAACCATTTGGTTGGTATCGTATTATTTTAGGAATTGTCGTTTTAGTTTACTTTTTCGTCATTAGATAATGCATGATTTCATTAACCTGAAAAAATCGAAACTTCGATTTTTTTGTATATTTACGTTTAAAGAACAGAAGTTGAGTTATCCAAGACCACCTTTATAGCGAATTGACAGCAATATATTGCATTTTGGATTCACATAAAAGATATGCGACCTATACGAAAAAGCTATGCCCTCATATATTATTTATGTAGGTGATCATGTATGGTACAAGTATTTCTTCTCATCTTTTCATTATCCATTGATTCTTTGATGGCAGGATTTTCACTTGGTATGAACCGTATTCGTGTTCCAATCCGATATTTATTTCTTTTAAATGGAATTGGTGCATGTTTGCTTTTACTGTCCATTTGGTTTGGTACCTATTTTGAACATATCATTTTACCTCATTCTGCACAATTTTGTAGTATGATTTTATTTTTAATATTGGGTGTAAGCAAGATATTAGAAAGTATCTACCATAAGTTAACAAGTCAAGAAAAAGAAGTCAAAATACGAATGCATCAGGTAGAATTTATATTTCATATTTATGCGAATCCAGAAGCATCTGATATGGACCTTTCAAAACACATTTCCTGTAAAGAAGCCATTTGTTTAGGTCTAGCACTTTCTTTAGATAATTTAGCCATCGGGATTGGAATTGGATTATTAGATGTAACAGATATATTAGTAACACTGCTTAGCTTTGTAATTGGTGTTATTTTAATTGCAACTGGTCATTTGTTTGGAATGCGTATTGGAAAAAAGTATAAATTTGAGTCTGCTTGGATTAGTGGAATAATACTGATTATTTTGGCATTTTTGAAATAAGGTCTGTTAGCTACAGACCTTTTATGATACAATCAAATTGGTGATTATATGAAAAAAGGTTACTTCTATCAAACAACGATTGGTAAAGTTGGCATTGTAGAAGAGAATGGATTGATTATAGAGATTTCCTTTCAACAAATAAAGTCCAATTATCAAATTGAAGAAACTAACCTATTATATAAAACCGCTCAACAATTAGAGGAATACTTAATTGGCAAAAGAATAGAATTTACAATACCAATTCAGTTACAAGGTACCTCTTTTCAATGTAAAGTGTGGAATGCCTTAAGGACTATCCCTTATGGAGAAACTAGGAGTTATCAGGATATTTCCATTCAAATTGGAAGTCCAAAATCTTGTCGTGCGGTAGGTATGGCATGTCATAACAACCCCATTGCGATTTTAATTCCCTGTCATAGGGTAATTGGCAAAAATAAAAAGTTAGTGGGATATGCAGGTGGAATCGATATCAAAGAAAAACTATTAGAATTAGAAAAATATAGCTAAAACAGTTTTTCCTGTTTTTTGGTTTTGAAACAGGAATTTTAAAAATATTGTAAAAAATAAGAGTCTAAAGACAACCGTTGTTACTACAATTGAAAGAGCATCATAAATTATAGTGAGAGATGAAAAAAAGCAAGAATACTAGAATTGTTAGTATCTCTCCTAACATCTAGTTATGTTCACATAGTACCCCTTAAATGAAAAAAGATCAATTTAGATCTTTTTTTGATGCTTGATAAAACTCATTTGGAATTAACAAATCAATATAATGAATGATATCTTGTTTTGAATACTGGTTATCATGTTTTAACCATTCCAAACAGACATTGAATACTGCTCCCAAATAAAACTTAGAGATAATATCACTTGGAATGGTATCTATTTTACTTTCTTTACTTTCCTTAATCTGTTTCATGATATCTTTATGAATTACATCATAGAGAATATCAATTGTAATACTATTTCGATTATGAATCATAATGGATGCATAAGTTTCCTTTTTCTGTTCAATATGATCCAGTAATAATTTAATCATCTCTAAATAATACTCTTTTGAATTTTGAATTCTTTGATTTTTTTCAAGTTCACTCGCAAGAGAATTTTTAAGATCATTAATATAAGCTGCCAATAATTCATATTTATCTGCATAATGTGCGTAAAAAGTAGACCGGTTAATCATTGCATGGGTGCAAATATCAGAAACTTTAATCTCTTCAAATGCTTGATTCTTCATTAAATCTTCCAAAGTTTCATATAATAATCTCTTTGTCTTTATAATTCTTAAATCTATCTTTTGTTCATCCACGAAAATCACCTGTATTCAAATTATACAAAGAATTAGGACAGTTGTAAATATAAACGACATAATGTTGAATATTTATTCATACATAATTATACAAATGTTGGATATCATACAAGATTTTGCTTATGTGCGTGAATTCTGTCAAAAAATGACATACAATGTTTTGTACTGGGAGGTTCAATATGAAAAAATTAGCAGATTTTATATGTAAGCATAAAGTTTCCATTGTAATAATAACAATATTACTACTAATTCCATCACTCATTGGAATGAAATTAACCAAAATCAATTATGACATCTTAGTTTATTTGCCAGAAGATATTGAAACAGTAAAAGGTCAAAATATCCTATCCGATGATTTCAATATGGGGGCTTTCTCCATTACAATTATTGAAAATATGCATGCGAAAGATATTCTAGCACTTGAAGATAAAATCAAAGAAATCGATGGAGTTGAAAAGGTAATCAGTGCTTATGATGTGATTGGAACGACAATACCATTAGAAATGTTACCAAATGATATTCATGAAAAAGTAAAAAATGGGAATGCTGACTTACTGATGATTACATATAAGGATTCCACTTCATCGGAAACGACACTAGATGCGGTGGAACAGGTAAAAGCAATCACAGGGGATGCGTGTAAAATCGGTGGAATGAGTGCGATGGTACTAGATACCATGAATTTATCTGAAACGGAAATTACCATTTATATTGTGATTGCAGTACTTTTATGTATATTGGTATTAGAAGTTTCTCTTGATTCCTATTTTGCCCCAATTTTACTATTAATCAACATTGGGATTGCCATCCTATTTAATTTAGGAACCAATCTTATCTTTGGGGAAATCTCGTATATTACCAAAGCATTAGTCGCCGTCTTACAGCTGGGTGTAACAACTGACTTTTCTATTTTCCTATATCATTCTTATGAAAACAAAAAAGGGTTATACAAAACAAAAGAAGAAGCTATGAGTCATGCCATTGTAGAAACATTTACATCAGTAGTGGGAAGTTCCCTTACTACAATTGCGGGATTTTTAGTCCTATGCACAATGCAATTAACTTTAGGAACGGATTTAGGTCTTGTCATGGCCAAAGGGGTATTTTTAGGGGTTGTATGTGTATTAACTATTTTTCCAAGTTTGTTATTGGTATTTGATTATTTAATTGAAAAAACAAAACACAAATCAATCTCATTTAGATTTGAACATACCAATCATTTTATTATCAAACAACATAAAAAAATCTTTGTCATTTTCTTAATTTTACTCATACCTGCTTATCTTGCCAATCCCAAAGTAGAGGTATATTACAAATTAGATGAGTCTTTACCAAAAACATTAGACAGTATTGTAGCAAATCAAGAACTAGCAGAAAAATTCAACATCGTATCTCCAGAAATTATTTTACTAGATAAAGAAATCAAAACAAATGAAGTAAGTAAAATGATTACAGAAATCGAAGAAGTAGAAGGAATTGACTTTGTACTATCCTTTCGTAAATTATCCAAATTAGGAATTTCAGAATCGATGCTCAGTGAAGAAGTTGTTCGTATTTTTGAAAGTGACCAATATCAGATGATTTTGATCAATTCTATTTATGGAATCGCAACCGATGAATTAAATAATCAGATTTCTGACATTCAAACCATTATTAAAAAATATGATACAAACGCCATATTGGCGGGTGAAGGACCGCTGATGCGAGATTTGGTTACCATCAGTGATACAGATTTCAAAAACGTCAATACATCATCAATTATCTGTATACTTGTCATTATGTTGTTAGTACTGAAATCAATTTCTTTACCAATCTTACTGATTATGGCAATTGAGTTCGCGATTTTCATCAATATGTCCATTCCTTATTTTGGAGATATCACATTACCATTTGTGGCTCCAATTGTTTTAGGAACGATACAATTAGGCGCTACTATTGACTATGCCATTTTAATGACCACTACTTATTTGAAAAATCGTGGTAGTGGAATGGCAAAGGAAGAGGCGATGAAAGCAACTATGCAGAATTGTACCAATTCCATTTTAGTCAGTGGACTATGCTTCTTTGCAGCCACCTTCGGGGTTGGAGTTTACTCTAAACTCGAAATGATTAGTTCTTTATGTACCTTGATTTCAAGAGGTGCGATTATCAGTATGATAGTTGTAATCTTTGTGTTGCCATCTATTTTATTACTATTTGATTCTTTGATTGGTAAAACAACTATTGAAGTTCGAAAGGAGAGAAAAACAATGAAAAAGAATATCAAAAAATTTGCTACATTTGTATTACTCGTTTCCATTGGATTATCGAGTATTCCTGTATCTGCAATGACGAAAGAAGAAACCGTTTATGTGAAGTTAAATGCAGATGGAAGTAGAAAAAGTACATTTGTAAGTGAACATTTAATCAATCCTACAAGGTTAGAAGAAATGAAAGATATTTCGGATTTACAAAATATCTTAAACGTAAATGGAAACGAGGCATTTGCACTCGTAGATCAAAATTTAACATGGAATGCAGGTGGGAATGATATCTTCTATCAAGGATTCACTCAAAAAGAGACACCAGTACAGGTAGAAATCAAATATTACCTCAATGGCGAAGAAAAAACGTTAGAAGAAATATTGGGAAAAAGTGGTAGAGTCTCTATTGTATTACGCTATCAAAATCACGATTCTCATTATGTGAATGGAGAACTATTATATACACCATTTGTCGTTACAACGGCAACCATTATTGACACGACAAATAATTCCAATGTAGAGGTGAGTAATGGAAAGATTGTAAGCAATGGAACAAAAACTATCGTAGTTGGTCTTTCGACTCCTGGATTATATGAAAGTTTAGGTCTAGAAGCACTGAAAAGCATGGATACCATTACGATTTCATATGATACCACTCAATTTGAACTTTCAAGCATTTATTCTATTATTACACCCAAAATCATCGGAAGTGA
Organism: uncultured Caryophanales bacterium; assembly: GCA_947648915.1. Classification (GTDB taxonomy): domain Bacteria; phylum Bacillota_I; class Bacilli_A; order RF39; family UBA660; genus UBA5026. Next base: position 9,134 of record CANSPQ010000022.1, read on the forward strand.
AGATTTGAAAATATTTGATCAAATGGATACTTTATATAGTAGTGTAAATCTACTACAATCTTCTATCAATCAAATGGAAGCGGGTGCGAAAAGTTTAGTAGATGGTGCTTCACGAATCCATAATGGTGCTTCGCAAATTTATGAAAATATGAATGTAGTAGTAAATAAATTAAGTGAGTTAGAAGCGGGTGCTACAAGTGTAGATCAAGGATTAAAACAGATATTAGCAAAGTTAAATGAAACAAAGAGTTTATTAAATGGAAATAGTACCGAAAGTATTGCACAAGTAAAATATTTAATCGAACAAAATAGTGCCGCAATTTCGAAATTAAACACAACGAGTACCACACTTAAGACCGCATATGATACGTATCATTTAAAGGATATGACAGTTGCGTCTATTATGTCTTTTACAAAAGATACGTATGCAAATTTAGGAAAACCAAATTTAAGTGATGAACAAGTATTAGAAATGAATATCCAATTGGCAACTATCAAAAATACTTATGAAACGAGTTATGAATCCAATCTACAATTGATTACTTTATTAGAAGGTAATAATCAAGCATTACAAACGACTTTAACAACTCTTCAAAATATAGGAGAACAAGTGAATACTTTAATTGCAACATTGGAAGGGTATATGGTAGAAATTGAAAAAGGTGCAAGTCAAATAGTCGATGGGACTTCAAAAATCAAAGATGGAGTAGCACTTTTAACAAGCAAAATGCAAGAACTATCTGTTGGAACACAAAGTCTATCAGATGGTGCTTTCCAATTGGCAAGTGGTATTACTGCATTTAATGAGCAAGGCATTCAAACACTAAGTGGCTATGCCTATAAGGCTAAAAATTTAAAAGATAAGATGACATCATTGGTAAAATTAGGCGAAACATATGATACCTTTACAATGAAATCTTCTGATACGAAGGGGAGTACTCAATTTGTCTTAACAGTAGATTCTGTTAAAGTAAAAGATGCTAAAGTAGTCGTAAAAACAGAAAAACCAAAAGAATCATTTTGGACAAAAATGAAAAATTTATTCAAATAAAAAGGAGAATTCGGGTTCTATGAATTCTCTTTTTGTTATTACATTTGATTTTGTATCCAAGTCATAATTATAGTTACAATATAATCGATTTCTTTTTTTGAAAGTGGACGATTTGGTGCGATATGATGCCATTTATATAAACAATTTCGACAACAAGTAGCGGTTGCATGTTCTGCAATAAAGACAGGGTGGCCATGGTATGGTGTTTGTTTGCCATCGTTTGAAATCATTGCAGGCGCAAGTCTTTTGGTAATCAATTCTTCTGCATGTTTTTGTATGGTATCGAAACCTTTTTCCTGAATATATGCAATATCAATCTTTTTAAATGAAATTGGCTTCTAAATTTAGAATGGGATAATTGTTCTAACATTTGTTTTACATCTGTCATAAATCTTCACCAATATTATTATACTAGATTTTTCACTTAGAAGATTGGTATTTTAATATAGATTTATTTTAATTCTTTCAAAAAGTATGTTTTTAGTATAGAATAGTATTAGGTGATTTGCATGCAGTTAAAAGATTTGACAAAAGAGTATGATAAACTTCAAAAAAAGTATGGAGCAAAAGAATTGGACTCTATTTATAATGGTGGTTGTGATCATAATCCTGATATCTGTTTTGTATTTATGAATCCAACAGGAAGAAATATAGCATCTTCAAAAAACTGGAAAGGATTAAAGTCCCCTTGGATTGGAACAAAAAACATTTGGGATTTATTTTATGCGATAGATTTATTAGATGAAGAATTATATTCTAAAATTAAATCAATAAAAGGTAGTGAATGGACAGAAGAATTTGCAGAAAAGGTTTATGAAGATGTAAAAGGATATAAATACTTTATTACAAACCTCGGAAAATGTACGCAAGTAGATGCGAGAGAATTACCTGATTCTGTTTATAAAGAGTACTTACATCTCTTAAAACAAGAATTCAATATAATCAATCCTAAAGTAATTATTTTATTTGGCAATCAAGTAAGCTCTATTGTATTAGATGAAAAAATATCAGTTTCACAAGCTAGAAAAAAGTGTTTTATAAAAGATATAAATGGTACTCAATATAAGTTTTATTCAGTATACTATCCTGTTGGAAATGGTCGCTTTAATATAGATAAATCGATTGAGGATATCAAATGGATTATGGATTATGAAATAAGTAAAAAGTAGCTATGCATATAATTATAACGCAGAGATGTAATTTAATGAAAATAGAATTTACCAAATTTAATATCTTCTTATAAAGTAGGAAAAAATAAAAATATAATAGTCTATAATAAAAGATAAAACTTAACTTTAGAGATATTATTAAAATTAAAAGGAGGAAAAAATATAATGACAGATGAACAATATATTGATATAGCAATAGAGATTAGTAAAAATGCTAAATATCCTTATGGAGCTATAGTTGTTAAAGATGGAGAAATTATTGGTAGAAGTGATGATAAAACTTTAATGGAAACAAGTATGTATTCTCATGCTGAATTAGAAGCGATAGAAAGTGCTTCTAAAAATAAGAGTCTTTATGGTGATTTAAAAGGTGCAACATTGTATGTATCCTGTGAACCTTGTATGATGTGTATGGGAGCAATACTATATGAAGAATTTAGTAAATTAGTTTATGCTGCAACTCTTCAAGATAGCAATGACAATTATTGTCCAGAAATGATTACCAACATAGATGAATTGGTAAAATACTCCAAGAATAAAATTGAAATAGTAAAAGAATTACATAGAGAAGAAGCTGTTAAAATATTAAAAGAAAGAGGGGAATAAGGATGGCAAGACTTTGTATAATTAGAAATATTGATTCTGCTCATGGAAAGCATATTCATGGACATACATTTAAAATTGAAATTAATTTTGTAGATAAATTAATTAACAATATGGTTGGCAATTTAGATTTCCACGAAATTAATCCAAAAATTGATTCAGTTATAAGTAAACTGGATAAAACATATATAGACGATGTTATAGGAACTAGAGCAACTGTTGAAAATATTGCCATTTATATTATTAATGAACTAAAGGATATCAATAATCTTTATTCTGTTATAGTTTGGGAAGGTTTAGATAAATATGCTGAAATATTGAAGGAGGAACTATAAATGAAAAAGGCATATTCAATAATTTCTAATTTAAGTAAAGAAGCAATAAATTTATTAGAAAAAAATAATATAAAATTAACAATAAATGATGCTGATTATATACCTAATACTGAAGAATTAATTGATTTACTGAAAGAGTATGATGTCTTAATAATTGGGGTAAAAACTATAGTCACAAAAGATATTTTAGAACATATAAGTTCTCCTAAAATTATAGCAACTTTATCTATCGGTTTAGATCATATTGATATAGAAGTAAGAAAATCTGATTTAGTTCATGTTATTAATATTAAAGATGCAAATACTATTTCAGTAGCAGAACATATTTTTTCTTTAATACTAGGACTTAATAAAAGAGTTTATGAATCTAATAATTTAGTATTACAACAAAAAGGGCATAAGAAAAATTTACATGAAAGACCAGAAGATATATCAAATAAAAAATTAGGATTAATTGGTGCTGGAAATATAACTAAGGAAGTTGTAAAAATAGCAAAAGTATTTAATATGCAAATGTCTTGCTATACTAGAAATCCAAATAATCATAAAGATTTATTAGAATATGGAGTAGTCTTTAAATCACTAGATGAAACTCTTAAAGAAAGTGATATTATAAATGTTAGTATTCCTTTAAATGACGAAACAAAATATCTTATAACAAAAGATAAAATAGAATTAATGAAGCCAACAGCAACATTTATAAATACATCTAGAGTTGATATTGTTGATACTAAGTCATTAATAGAAAAAGCAGATAAATATAATACTTTCTATGTTGGATTAGATATTGACTTAGATGAGCATAAAGATTTACTATCTCAATATAGAGATAATGTAATTATCACGCCACACACAGCAGGAGTATCAAAACAAGCTATTGAAAGAATGGATTTGGAATTAGTTAATAACATTGTAAATTGTTTGAATGGAGGAAGATTATGAAAAATAACTATTTATTAGTTCATGGAAGTTTTGGAAGTCCATTTTCAAATTGGATTCCATGGTTAAGAAGTGAAATTGAGAGAAAAAGTTTAGATGTTTACACACCAGATTTTCCAACAGGAGTAGGTTACCAAAATTATGAAAACTGGTCTAATCTTTTAAAGATTTATGTAGATGCAAATATAGTAAATGAAAATACGGTTATATTTGCTCATTCTATCGCACCTATTTTCATTTGTAAGTTTCTTGTTGAACATAAAATAAAAGTGAAAAGATTGGTCTTCGTATGTGGTTTTAACAACTATTTTGGAATTGATGAAGATTATGATACAGTGAATAAAAGTATGTATTTTGATAATCTTGCAGATATTAAAAACTATTGTGATGACATTACCTGTTTCTATTCTGATAATGACCCTTATGTGAAATTTGAAGCAGAAAAACAATTTGCTGATACCATAACGGAAAACCAAATAATGATTTCTAATGGTGGGCACTTAAATGCAGAAAGTGGTTATACTGAATTTTCAAATTTACTAAAGTTTATATAAGAAAAGACAATATCCAATCGAGTGTTGGCTTTTTTTTAATACTAGCGTTCAAAAAAATCAAACAAATATGTTAATGGTCTAAATCACATATAAGTTATGAATTTTATCCTCCTTCTAAACTTTTTTTCATTTTTTACAAAAATTGAAAATAAAAAAAGGAAAATTAATAAAAAAATCGAATGATATAGTAGAGAGTAAAATGAAAGGAGCAAGATAATATTGTAAAGCTCTCTATTATCAAACACAATATTATTGAAACAAATATGAAACATATTGTATTACTAGGAGTACCACGCGCAGGAAAAAGCACATTTGCAAAAATGATTAAAGAGCGTTTTCCCATATATAACTGGATTGAAACGGACGTAATAGGATGTGCTTACATAGAGGCATTAGAAAAAGCTGCAGAAAAAACAGGGAAAATCCTAAATTTGAAAGAAATATTAGAGTCAGAAGTGCATCAAAAACTAGCAAAATATGTTTTTACACAATCCATTAAATCAGAACCAGAAATACGATTTATATTGGATGCATGGGATCTTTCATTAGAAGAGGCAAAACAATATCAAAAAGAGGGGAAAATCGTCATTGCATTTGGATACCCAAACCAAACCCCGCAGCAATTATATCAAACGATAAAAGAATATGAAACGAAAAAAGATTGGACTTACATTGAACCATATTGGCGATTAAATCTATTAACACATACTTGGGTAGAAAATAGTATACAACTTGAAAACGACTGTAAAGACAATGACATTAAATTTGTAAATACATCCAATGATAGGGAAAAGGTACTGAAAGAATTACTAAAATGGGTAGAGGAACAAAACAAATGTTAACAGAAAAAAATATTGATGGCTTTCAAAATGAGTTAGAAATTTCTAGGTATTTAAATGGAAAAAAGATAAGACAACTAAATCCTAATTTCTTGGACCTTATAACAGAACTTTATGGAAATTTAGATCCCGAACTTAGAATTCATACAAAAATAGATTACACAAAGAAAAAATTTGACATGATAATCGAAATTGATAAAAAAATAAAAAGAATTAGCATAAAAAAGGAATTTGTAATTCTGTGCACGTAGAGGGAATATCAAGTTTTATTCATTTTCTAATTGATAGTGGGGTTTCAAAAGAAGCAGTAGTTGCTTATTTAAAATACCATTATGCGGATGGTACTACAAATGGAACAGGAAAAGAAAGAAAATCTATAGAAGAATATAAAAAACAAAACCCATGCGATATTAACCTTATTAATCAAGAAATGAATACAATCTATGTACTAAATAGAGCAATCAATCGATTCCTGCTACAAGGAAAAAATTCTAATATAAAAATAGATGCGATTTTATATGGTACAAAAGATGACTTTCTTTGGATAACTAGTAGTGATATCATCAATATAATAATCAGTAAAATGAATATGGAGTCCACATCAGTTCACTTTGGACCACTATTTTGCCAACCATTAACTAGATGCTTAAACCATAATCCAAAATTAGAAAGAAAAAGATTCCTTGTACAAATAAAATGGTATAGTATATTTGATGATATTATCGAATATAAAAATAACCAAATAATGCAAAGAAAATAAAAATTTAAGAGAAAAAGATAATTATAATAGATACCTTCCAAGCTGACTGCGTGAATCTAGATACAAAAAAACCGTTATATCAAACGGTTAATTTTTATCTGGAGCAGATGATGAGAATCGAACTCACGCAGTCAGCTTGGAAGGCTGAGGTTCTACCATTAAACTACATCTGCAATTTAGTAGGCATCTTTAATTATACTAGAAATTTAGGGAATGTCAATCATTTTTTAGAAAAAATCACAATTCAGAAAATCAATTCTAATGATTCCTTACTTTTATTATATGAAAACAATAAAAAAAGATGTAAAAAGTTTTAATTATTGATATAATAGAGAAGATATATGAATAGAAAGAATATAATAGAATTGAAAAAAGTGTAAATATATAGTATAATCAAAATACGGAAGTGAGGATACCTATGAAATTTATCAAATCACATAAAACATTATTTATTGTATTAGCAGTCATAGTCATACTATTAATTACGATAATTGTTCTCTTTTTGAAACTATCACCAGATTCTAGAAAAAATGCCTATGGGAATCGTTTAGTAGATATCGAAAAATATCCGATTGATCAAGAACGAATGCAAGCAATGAGTATAGAATTTGCTACCAATTTAGAAGGTGTACAATCTGTAAACTATACAGTAAATGGAAGACGTATAAATATTACTATGAAATTAGGTGCAGCAGTTCCTAAAGATATTGCAATTCAGTATGCCAATAAAACATTAGAGTATTTTACAGACGAAGTCAAATCTTACTATGATATTCAAATCTTTGTTTCTACAGATGAAGAAAGTGAAATTTATCCAATGATTGGGTCAAAACATAAAACCAGAGATACATACGTATGGAACACAGGAGTAGTGAACTAATATGAATAAAAAGAAATTGATCACAATTGCCATTTCTATTTTAGTAGTGGCAATTCTAAGTGGAAGTATATACTATATTTTAACAAAACAAGATAAAAATACGACATTAACGATTATAGAAAAACAATGGGTAGAAGATAACAAAAATAATATCATTGACTTAGGCATGGTAAATGGAGTTCCTATTTTCAACTATAATGGAGAAGGATTGTTGTTCGAATTTATCGATGCATTAGAAACCAATATAGGCCTTGAGTTCAACAAATTATCTTATACAGTTTCCAGTCAAGCACCGGCAGCGTACTCCTTCCTATATACCGATCAAGTGGGAGAAAATGATATCTTGATTCATCAAGACCATTACGCTATTTTCACCAAAGAAAATGTAAAATATAATAACTTAAACGATATTCCACAAATGACTATTGGTGTCTTAGAAAAAGACTTAGAAAATGTCAACTTCTATACAAAAGAAAACAAAAAATTAAGTTATAAAACTTATTCTAATGTCAATGAATTATTTGCAGCATTAGAAGAAGAAAATAGTACAATTGCAGGTATTGTATTACCAAAAACAACCTATATGCAAGAATTAAATAAAAGAAAATTGTATATTGTATACCAGATTACCGAAATGAATCAAAACCTCGTATTTCGCTTAGGGGATACCAAACGACTCAATACAATTATTCGAAAATATTATAGAAAGTGGAGTAGTGAAAACTACCAAGGTGTCTATAATGACTATTTTTCAAAAAACTACTTTGCATTTAATAACATATATGAAGAAAAAATCGCAAACTTTAGAAGTAAACGATATCAATTTGGGTTCATTAACATTGCTCCATACAATGCCTTAGTGGATAATCGATTGGTAGGAATCAACAATGAAGTCATGAAACAATTTTCTAAGCTTGCTAATATTGAAATTGGATTTAAACAATATAGCTCTATGGATAAGCTATTAGAAGACTTCAACTCTAATAAAATTGACTTCTTTATGAATACAACAACACAGGACAAATATGAAATGGACGCCTATAAAACAGTTTCTATCTATAAAGAAAATGTAGTCTTAGTGTCTCATTTAGAAAATAATCAAACTATCAATTCACTTTCATCTTTGAATGGACAGACTGTCTTAACCCTAAAAAATAGTTATATTGGGGAAACACTTTTAAACCATAATATCAATATTAAAATATATGATAGCATAAACGATTTAATGGAACACTTGAATAAAGATAGTATTTTAGCAATTGACCAATCCACTTATGATACCTATACGCATAACTATCTTAAAAATTATAAGATTGATTACACATTCCAACTTGATCATGAGTATAACTTTGTCATTCGGGATATTTCTGAAAATGCAGTCTTTGCAAGATACTTTAATTTCTATTTATCTTACATTGATGAAACATCATTTGCAAATCAAATTCATTATGATATGTTTATAGGTAAAATTGAAAATTATACAAAAGCAATTGCCACTGTCATAGCGGTTATCATTGTTCTTGTTGCCGGAATTATCATTTTATGTAAGAAAAAGAACATCAAACCTAAGAAAAAAATAAGTTCTATCAGTAAAGAAAATAAACTAAAATATATTGATATGTTAACATCTTTAAAAAACAGAAACTATTTAAATGATAACATATCAGCATGGGATGATAGCGAAATCTATCCACAGACTATTGTCATCGTAGATTTGAATAATGTAGCTTATATTAATGATAATTATGGACATGAGGAAGGCGATAATGTCATCAGAGAAGCAGCGAACATTTTAATTCGCAATCAAATTGAAAACAGTGAAATTATGAGAACCAATGGGAATGAATTCTTAATCTACATGGTAGAATATGATGAAAAACAAGTCGTTGCTTACATTCGTAAATTGAGCAAAGAATTCAAAGAATTGGCTCATGGATTTGGTGCTGCGATTGGTTATAGTATGATTCAAGATGCCATTAAAACAGTAGATGATGCAATTAACGAAGCAACATTAGATATGAGAAATAATAAAGAAGAAGCGAGTCATTAATCGCTTTTTTCATGAATTTGAAAATTCATGGTATAATAATAAAAGATAAGGTTGTGAGATTGTGAAACAAGTGAAAGAATACTTTCATAAATTGATGCAAATTATTCGTAGAGAAGAATTACGAATTTTGCCTGGAAATTTAGCATTCTTTTTAGTACTTTCCATTGTACCAATTATTACTTTAGTTGGATTAATCTGTTCTTTGTTTTCCATTTCCTTAGTTGATATTACCAATCTATTAAGTGAACTCATTCCAGAACAGGTAGAAGATATGTTAACACCTTTTGTTTCAGGAACAGTCAATACAGGCAACCTTACTTGGTACTTTATCCTTGGATTTTTATTAGCGTCCAATGGTGCCCATTCTATTATTGTTGCATCCAACACCTTATATCATATTAAAAATCAGTCTTACCTTAAAAGAAGAGTCAAAGCTTTATTTCTCACCATTATCTTAATGTTTCTATTTTTATTCATTTTAATCTTTTTCGCATTTGGAAACGTCATTTTAAAATTCATATTAGGACTTAAAATATTTACAAGTATTGCAGGAAAAATTTATTCCATATTTATTTTACTCAAATGGCCAATCGCAACCATTATGATATTTATCATGATAAAATTGCTTTATACCATGGCACCTGATCAGCGAATTTCTAGCAAATATGTCAATAAAGGTGCAGCATTTACAACCGTTGGTTGGTTGCTTGTAACAGCTATCTATTCTTATTATGCAAATAATGTTGCAAATTATAATTTATTTTATGGTGGACTTTCTGGATTGGTCATTCTAATGATGTGGATCTATATTATTGCTTATATATTTGTCATTGGAATTGCGATTAATACAAATGATTACCACTATTTGGAAGACACAACCGTAAATAAAAAGGAAGAATAAGGCTATACTATTTTTAGATGCATGTCAGATTACCAGCATGTGTCATCAGCAGACTACTTGTAGTACCGGCGTTAGTTTTACTGTGAACTGACAAGTATTAATTTAAATGGTAATGGATCTCCTTTCATAACATACGTGGAAAAGAGTTCAAATAAGAACTTTTTTTCATGGAACAAAAAAGATACTTCATTCGAAGTATCTTACTATCATTATTCAGAAACAGTTTCAGAACCTTTTGCCATTTTATTTAGTGTTCTTAACTCTCTCGCACTCATAACGATTTTTTCACCGTTATCCAATGTTACTTTTTGTAAATTTGGTCGTTGTGCATGTCTAGTAGCTCTTAAAGAGTGTGATCTTCTATTTCCAAATAAAGGTTTTTTACTTGTAATCTTTTTCGCCATAATAATCCTCCTTAATCCTAAGATTTGTCCTATGCCTTATCACTTTACCATAATATATCAGATAAGTCAAATATTTATGCCGAAAAACTTTAAAAAAAAATGGTTTTATAGTAAAATGATGCTAAGGAGGAACGAATCATGATATATATTCCATTATATGTAAAAACAGAAAATTCACTACTCCAAAGCATGGTTCGAATTCCCGAACTCATTGCGCTTGCGAAAAAGTATAAATTACCCGCACTTGCGATTACCGATTCCAATCTTTACGGTGCATATGAATTTTATAAAGCATGTAAAACAGAAAATATAAAACCCATCATTGGATTAGAAGTAACAGTAGAACAGGATAAAATACTTTTATATTGTGAAAATAACCTCGGATATCAAAATTTAATTGGGCTAGCAACAATCCAAAGTGAACGCGAAATTACCATTGCGGATTTAAGTAGCCACAGTGAGGGACTTTTATGCATTGTCCCAGTTGCAAGCAAAAATCAATATAAAAATTGTACTAAAATTTTTGAACATATTTTGATTGGATATCAAAATAAAGAAGAAAAAATATTACTAAAGTCCAAAAATATCATTTATTTACCAGAAATTTTATGTTTAGAAAAAACGGATTTAGAATATCTTCAGTATTTACTTGCAATCAAAGATGGAAAAACATTAGACGCGATTTCACTTTCAAGAGAATGTTATTTCAAAAGCCCAGAAGAACTTGACAATACCTTTTTGGATGGTTTTCAAATGATTTACGATTTGTGTAACATAGAAATCCAAAAACAGGAAGATTTACTTCCCATTTATCCTTGTCCAAATGGACTAGATAGTTATCAATATTTAAAACAATTATGTACAGAAGGAATGCGAAAACGATTTGGAAATCGAGTGAATCGTATTTATATTGATCGTTTAAAATATGAGTTGGATATCATTCAAAAAATGGGATTTTGTAATTATTTTTTAGTCGTATGGGACTATGTGAAGTATGCCAAAGACCATCATATTTTAGTAGGACCTGGAAGAGGAAGTGCAGCAGGCTCTCTTGTTTCTTATGTATTAGGTATTACGGAAATTGATCCAATTGCATACCAATTATTATTTGAACGTTTTCTAAATCCAGAACGTATTACCATGCCAGATATTGATATTGATTTCGCATATGATAAAAGAGAAGAAGTGACTGCTTACTGTAGAGCAAAATATGGTGAAAAAAAAGTAGCTGGTATTATTACATTTGGAACATTAGGTGCGAAACAAATCATTCGTGATGTAGGAAGGGTTATGGAATTACCGATTCGTCAGGTGGATCAAATCTGTAAATCCTTGGATTCTAAAAAAACACTAAAAGAAAATTATCTTGAAAATGCCAAACTAAGAAACCAATTTAGAGAAGAAAAAGAACTCCAAAAACTCTATCAAATTGCTGCTAAATTAGAAGGTTTAAAACGTCACACTTCGATTCATGCAGCTGGAATTATTATGTGTAATCGCAATCTAGATGAAGTAATTCCTCTAGAAAAACATGAAACATTTTATTTGACAGGGTATTCTATGGAGTATTTAGAGGAACTAGGATTACTCAAAATGGACTTTTTGGCACTCAAAACATTAACATCCATTCAGACGATTCTAGATGAAGTGAACAGGGAAGGAAATACACTTACATTTGATACCATTCCTTTCAATGATCCAAAAGCAATTTCCATCTTTACAACGGTCAACACTACGGGTATTTTTCAGTTTGAATCCGCAGGAATGATGAATTTTTTAAGGAAGTTCAAACCAAACTGTTTTGAAGATATTTTTGCTGCTCTCGCTTTATATAGACCCGGCCCTATGAACAACATTGACCATTACATCAAACGAAAACACGGAACAGAAAAAATCGACTATTTTCATCCTGATTTGACACCAGTTTTAAAACCAACTTATGGAATTTTGATTTATCAAGAGCAAATTATGCAGGTAGCAAGTATATTAGCAGGCTACTCTTATGGAGAAGCAGATGTTTTAAGACGGGCGATGAGCAAGAAAAAAGAAGAAGTGTTAAAACAGGAACGAGATAAATTTATTCATAATGCAGTTGCACGTGGTTATGAGAAAGAAATGAGCGAAACTGTTTACGATTTGATTCTAAAATTTGCTTCTTTTGGTTTTAATCGTTCTCATTCTGTTGCGTATGCGATTATTGCCTATAAAATGGCTTATTTAAAAGCATATTATCCTAAAATTTTTATGAAGAGTTTACTCACTTCTGTCATCGGTAGTAGTATGGATACCAAAGAATATATAGACGAGTGTAAGATGAATCATATTGCAATTTTAAAACCTGACATTAATAAAAGTGGAAAAGATTATCAAGTAGAAGAAACAGGAATTCGGTATCCACTCACAAATATTAGAGATATTGGAATTTCTGTAGTAGAATCAATTTTAGAAGCAAGAAAAACAGGACCATTTCAAGATATTTATGATTTTGTCAAAAGAACAAGCAGGAAAACCGTTAATAAAAAGGTATTACAAAGGTTGATTTCGGCTGGATGTTTTTCTGATTTTCACATGAATCAAAAAACATTACAACAAAGTTTAGATCTTATTTTAAATTATGGAGAATTAATTAAAGATTTAGATGAAGAATATGCATTAAAACCTGAAATTGAAGTAGTAGAAGAATATAGTAAAAAGGAACTCATGCAAAATGAACTAGATACATTTGGTTTTTATTTAAGTAATCATCCGGTAACAGAATATAGACTTCAAAAAAACAATCAAATTTCTCTAAAAGATATCGAAAATTATTTTGATCAGAATATAGCGATCATTGTAGTGATTGATTCATGGAAACAAATTGATACGAAAAAAGGAGAAAAGATGTGTTTTTTGGATTGTAGTGACGAAAGTAGTAGTATAGATGCTGTCATATTTCCCAATATATATCAGAACTATGTAGAAATCCCAACTGGTAGTGTTGCTGAGATAACAGGTCATGTGGAAAGACGGTTCGACAAGTATCAATTGGTCGTAAGAAAGATTGAAATATTAGGGGAGTTAGTGTAGAATAAGTGTGGAGATATAGAACCTAAAAAATAGAATTATAACTA
>CANSPQ010000023.1 GCA_947648915.1 uncultured Caryophanales bacterium
CTATATTAAGGCTTTTCTAACCATTTCTTCTTTTATTCATGTTTTTATCCTGTTTCTTACATTGTCTTTCTACATTTAGAATCGATTATATTTTGTAAATAAGCACGTTTCTCATCATAATGAATTGATTGTTTTGCTAACGCATCTACAGATTTAATATTTTCTAGTTCTGTATTGTTCCAAACAAGACTACATTCTGCAATTTTGAAAGATTCTTCTAATTCATCTAATAACTCTTCTGCAGAAACACCTGCTGCCATTGCTTGTTCATATTGTTCTTTCCATGAGGGAATACTAACGGTACTACATTCTTTTAAAGTCCCATTCATTTTATCTCTCCATTCGCATTCTATTATAACTATTTTTCTATTTTTGTCAATTTGTCATAATCATCCAAAAAACAGTGTTTCTCGTTTTCATCATGATAGCCAATCAGTGTATTTAAGTTGACATTTTCAATACTTCTAAATATATTGATATCAATATTAGGATTTATTTTTTTATAGGATTTAATTAAATTTTTAATTTCTTTTCTCTTAGAAGATAAATCTTCTGTATTCTCTGTTAAACGACAAGCACAATTTAAAAATTGTAAACTATGGCTATTTTTCCAACTAATAATATCTTGTTCTTTGATGAGATATAAAGGTCTAATTAACTCCATTCCTTCAAAGTTGGTACTGTGTAATTTAGGCATCATTGTTTTAAATTCTGCTCCATAAAATAAACTCATAACAATCGTTTCGACTACATCATCAAAGTGATGTCCTAAAGCAATTTTATTACAGCCAAGTTCCTTCGCTTTACTATAAAGACAGCCTCTTCGCATACGTGCACATAAGTAACATGGGTTACCTTCTATATGATCTGTTACTTCAAAGATATTACTTTCAAAGATATGGATTGGAATATTTAATTTTTGGGCATTTTCTTCAATCAATTTACGATTTCTAGGATGATATCCAGGATCCATAACCAAGTATTCTACCTCAAAAGGAATTTGCCCATGTCTTTTTAATTCTTGCATACATTTTGCCATCAACATAGAATCTTTTCCGCCACTGATACAAACAGCAATTTTATCTCCTTCTTGAATCAGCTGATACTCTTTTACTGCACGCACAAATTTACTCCATATTTCTTTGCGATACTTTTTTATAATACTTTTTTCAACTTCTCTATAGAATTCCATATACTTCACCAAAAACATTATATAATAAAGTAGAAAAAAAGATAAGTACTAACTTACCCTTTCATCCATTCTTGTTGATTGAAACATTGGATACGTAATTCATACTTCTTTTGATTTTCAGTATCCTTTAAGTTTTTATAACTATTACTGATAAACGTTAAATTATCAAGAGATTGATTTGGACATCTCTTTTCATATTCTAAAAAGTTGGATAAAGCCAATTCATAATCTCCAGTTTGAATATTTATCATGCCTAATTTTTGAAATGCAGTTGGTTCTGGAATGATGGAAATTGCTTTTTCGTAATCTTTTTTAGAAGCTTCTAGTGAATCTAATACTCTATAAGCTTCTGCTCTTAACATATAGCCTTTCGCACTGAAATCATGATCTAATTCTATATATTGATTCATAATTTCTATACATTTTTCATATTCACATTGTTCAAAACAATAGAATCCATAATCATATAATCGTTCTTTTTGAACAAAACAATCACTATTTGCTTCTTTTTGCATAGACTCCAATCGAGCAAAGTAGTAATCTAATTCATAGTTGAATCCTAATCTTTTTACAAATTCTTGATATTCCATTAATGATTTAGTAGCAATATCAAAATTACCCCTACGCATATTTTCTTCATATTGATTTAGATATAAATGTATTTCTTTGCTCAAAATAGTCTGTAATAAAGGTAAATAAGTATCTAGTACAATCCTTAAAGAATCACTCATTTCTAATGCATTTTCTTGACTGACAACATAAGCTTCTTTATACTGATATTTTTTAGTAAGTTGCCATATTTCTTCTAAAACATCCACTATATGATTCGATTCTTCATGTTTTTCTTCAAATATTACCTTTTCTTTCCTATTGAGTTCATTATTTAGTAAAGATAATAACTTCTTATATAAAACAAAATATTTCTTATTTTCTATTGTTTTTGTTTGATCAATCCAATTCTCATTTGTAATGATTTGATAAGCTGTTACATAATCTCCATTTTGAATTGCTTTTAGGAATTTTGTAGAAAGTTGGTTACTTTGACTATCATACGTTTCAAAATAAGATTCATCTAGTCTATTTTCTTTGGCTATTTCAATCGTATCTAAAATATCTAATGCATAAGTTTCATACATGATAACTTGCTCACTAGTATTCCATTCTGCTTTTTCTTGCAAAAGTTCTTTTAAATTTTCTAATTGTTCTGTAATATTGGTTTCATAAATAATGTAATTTAATTTTTCATTTAATATTTGTAATTGCTTTTTGGCTTCTAATTGTTTTTCTGCAATTTCTATTGCTTCTATAATATCTTGCAATATCAAACGATATAGTGTAAATTCTATATCATCTGGCCTTGTGATCTTATTTCTTACTTCGCATTGAAACGCATATTCATATGCTTCCTCATAATCTTCAAATTTTAATGCTTCAAAAAAATGCTTAAAAATATCAACTTCAGAAGTTGTATACTGAATTTTACTCACCTCAGGAGGCATTTTTAAATGATGTATTTGATCTAATCTTTTTATCAACTTTAAAACATATGTATAGGTCCTATTGTCATTATTTTGAAGATACTTTTCCAATAGCTCTTGTACTTTTTCATACTCTCTATCATAAATCAAATCTTTGATGTTGTCTACTGTAACTTCTTGAATTCCCTCTACTTTTTTCTCTTGTTTTTTAATTTTTTCTTGTTCTTCTTTTTGTTTTTTATTTTTTGTATTTATTTGCATAATCTTTTGTAATATATTTCTATAATTTAATAGATTCTTAGAAGTTGGGTTTTGTTGAATACATAGCAAGACAAATCGCCAAGACATTATATAATCCTCATTTTCAAGCGATTTATATAATTTTTGTAACCTATCTAAATTATCATAGTTTTCATCTCGTTCTACAATAATAGATTGTTCCTTTTCCATATGAATACATATATTTAGTAAATCAATCCATTTTGGTATATCTGTATCACTTGAATATTCCATTATGTTTTTTAAATTTTGAATTGCTTCTTCATACTGATTATTTTTTATATTCAAATTATATTTTTTCCAATCCATATAAGAGTTATGAGATTTTTGTCTTTGAACTTTTTGCTTATTGTTTTCTGGATAAATAATATTAGAAAGCAAATGATCAAATATTTTTGTGCTTATGCGTACCTGTCCCTGTTTCCCCTCTAGTTTTCTATAGGTAGATAAATATTGAAAAGCATCTTCAAATTTAGATTCCATAACGGCTTTTCTAAATTTTATAAAATATGTATAATCACTTTCTTCATAATCTATTTCACTAAATTCCCACAAATCATCAATAAAAGAAAAATCATAGGATTCGTCTTTCAGTAATCTTTTTAATAATAATCCATAAACTCGCATATGGTTATCATATTGATGATCCAGTTGTAAATTGATAACTGCAACTAAATCTTTGTAAGCTTCTTCATACTGACAATGAAATACATTGTCAGTAAATTTTTTAAAATAGGAAAATATTTTTCTTCTTTGAATCCGGACAATGTAATATTCTCCCTTTTTCATTCTAACCAATTTACCAATATCCATAGCCTTTTTTATAGTATACTGATTTAGTCCATATTCTTTTAGACCTTTGGTTGTAATATTTGCATCTTCACGTTCTTCTATTATTTTCATAATTGTTTCTAATTTTGTCATACGATAACCACCCTAATATGATTATACAATAAGTTTTTAAGAAAATGCAAATACATAGAAAAACTGTTTGTATTTTCTACCAACAGTTTTATTCTACTATTTTTTATATAATTCAAATTGTGGTGTATCTGTAATTGTTCCAATTTTAACCAAAGCTAAATGAACAGTACCAAAATCTCTTGTTTCAATGATAGGCGTATTCCATTTGGTATAGCCTTTTAATTCATATGAAATACCACCAAATTTAGACGGATTTAGTCTACCAATCGAATTATCAAAGTTAGCTCCATATCGTGCAGGTTTATCAAGTGGATAAACTCTCCAACTTGTAATATTTTCTCCATTATTTGTAGGTGGTAAATTTACATATTGTGTTCCTGTTGATGATTCATGATATTCTGGTAATTTTGCCTGTCCTAATGCATATGCGGTGGGATTAATAAATTTTCCATCCTTTCGTACTTCAAAATCCAAATGCACACCTGTCGCATATCCACTTTCACCTTCTAATGCGAACACTTGTCCTTCTTCGACAATATCTCCAATTTTCACACCAATGGAATTATATTTTAAATGATTGTATCTAGATTGATATCCATCGTTATGTTCAATCCATACACGATTCCCACCCCATTTTTGTTTGGATGGATCAGTAACTGGATTAATAATTTCTGAATCTGGATATGCATTAATTACTTTAATTATTTTTCCTTTGGAATTTGCTCTTACTTCACGGTTTCCTACTTTAGAAATTAAATCAATACCTGTATGAAACCCACCAGTTCGTTCTCCATATGGACTAGTTACTTTTGCTTGTTCTAAAACTTCCATATTGTATTCCTCCTTTTCATAATATTATATGGGGAATACAATTTTAGAATTATAATAGCTATCCTTTGAATGAAACATTTATTTCTATTTGTTACAAATATATCCATCATTTACTAATCAATATTATATATGATACAATATGTTCAGAAGGAGATTTTATGTCAAATAATAGTGTTAAACATATTAAATATTACGGAAGATTCTATAATCCTGAATTTACTGCTTATGATTTACTTACATTATTCAGTGCATTGCTTGCTTCACAAAAAGAATATTCTTTTGATAGAAATAATTTGATTGAATTTATTAGTTTTTGCAAAAATAATTCTAAATTTTCAAAAATACTAGAAGAAGTCAATTTGAAAAGCAATGGTATTTCTTATTATTCAGAAGAATTTGATGAAGCAATCACAAAATTAAAATTGGGAAGAATTTTATATACGATATCTCCAGAACAGGACTCAACAATTTGTATTTTTGAAGATATCCCAATTTCAGAATTAACGAATCCTAAAATGGCTTATGTGGAGGAAACAACTTCTTTTATTGAGGAGTATAAAGATTTTGAAAAAAATTATAAGAATAAAACACATATTAAAAAAATGCCAGATAAACCTTTTGGTGGTATTATTGTTCATAGCGATTCTGAAAGAAAATATTTTACAATCAAGAATAATGATATTATTTATAAAAGATTAAAAAGCGAGTTATTAATAACATACTTACCATATCTAGGTTCAGGTAAGAATTTTGGAATGGGTGATATTTGCTTAGAAGAATCTAAAGATAACTTTAAATTTTATATTGTTGATAGGGAATCAAAATTTGAATACGAAGAATTTGATAAAATACAAGATGCTTTGCAAAAATTAATATCCTATTATAAAGAAAATGAATTGGTAGACAATCCAAATAAAATGGAAGAAATATTTTATCAAACGTTAGGTTTAAGTAAACAAGGAAATGTAGATATAAAAGGCCCAACTAAAATTTTTAAGTCTATTTAGTTTTTTTAGTAATTACTTCTTTACTATTGTTATTTATAACTGTAATATCATAAAAACGACTTGTCAAAAAGTCGTTTTTGTATCTATATGGTGTCCTGGGAGAGATTCGAACCCCCGACCGATGCCTTAGAAGGGCATTGCTCTATCCAGCTGAGCTACCAGGACAAATATGTTCTTTCAAGAACATACTCATTATATAATAAAATATTTTTTTATTCAATAGTTTTAATTACACTTTTATAAATTTCTTGGTCTTCTACATTAAAAACAACCTCTCTTACATCATAGTTATCCCCTACTGATAAACTAATCGTATAAATGACTTCCTCTAATATATTTCGTTCATTCATATCATTAAAAATATAAGAATTGAATGTTAAGAATAAGGAATCTACTTCTTGTTCCGTTGCAAGTAGTTTGGTATTACTATTTAGGTAACTCATTAAATTGGTCGTATATAATTTAGAGCTTGCAAGTTCATCTATAATAATTTTTATTTTTTCACGATCATCATTTAAATATTTTGTAACAGGTACATAATATGTTTCATCATTATATTTTCCAATATAGTAAACGGTTACTTGGTTCACATCTTTATAAGATTGTAAATCATATTCTTTGTTAATTCCATAACTACGATCTAAAGTGCTTGGTAAATTAATTCCTGTATGTGGTAATTTCGTTAAGATATCACCTTCTACATAAATAATTACCTGCTTTACATCTTCTATACTGGTTAATGTATACACTATTGCTTCAATTACCTTCTCTTCATTTTCTTTTTTCATTTCTAAAATATCTTTGGAAAAATCAACTTTGATTAAGTTATTTTCATAGTGAATGCTAAGTACTTTTGTGTCACTTGGAATAACCGCACGAAACCCACTTGGAACTTTACTCTCGCCTTCCCCATTTTGAATTAAAATATTGAGTAAATTTCTCGCCTTCGTTTCAATATCAGCATCTGCATCCATTACAACTTTTGTACGTGCAACCATATCATTTGGATCCAATAAATATATGGTTGATTTTTCTGCCATTTGATCTACATATTCTAGTTTTGTTGGAATATGCTCTAATTGGTTCAATTGTTGTTTGGGAATGAGATACAAAAGAAGTAAAGCAAATAATACTGCTGATGATAAAATAATCTTTTTTTGACAAATACGTTTTACCATGAATCCACCTCTATTTAAATGTATGAAAAAAAACGCACTTTCATGCGATTTTTTAAAATGTTAATTCTCCAAGTTTTAAAAGTTCTACAACAGCACTTGCTCTACCTTTTACGCCTAATTTCTGCATTGCGTTGGATATATGATTTCTTACGGTTTTTTCACTAATGCCTAACTTCTCGGCGATTTCAGCAGTTGTTTGATTTACGATTAATAATTCAAATACCTCTTTTTCTCTTTTGGTTAAAATACTTTTACTCATACTTTCCCTCACTTCCTAAGCTGGGTGGTTTTATGTTTACTCATATTATTCTATGTAACTAATAACTTCACGTGAAGTTATTCGCCCAAAAAGAAAAAAGAATAGCATTTCTATCCTTTAAATTGTACTGTAATATACATTTTTTTATCGAAGTTACTTTGAACACTTCGCATAATATTATTGGCGACAGTCGTATCATGCTCTTTACTATCCACAACGACTTTGAT
The DNA here is from genome assembly GCA_947648915.1 of uncultured Caryophanales bacterium. Classification (GTDB taxonomy): domain Bacteria; phylum Bacillota_I; class Bacilli_A; order RF39; family UBA660; genus UBA5026. The sequence continues at coordinate 7,376 of CANSPQ010000023.1, forward strand.
TTGATCGCCATCTATTTTAACAAATGTTTTTAATTGCATTTCATCTAACAATTTTTTTTCTAATTTTGTTTCTTCTCCCTTGTTAATATTTAAAATTTTCATTTTTTCAAAGGCTGTATTTTTTTCGTCTACAGAGGATTCTGTATTGGTTAATACTTCTTTTAATGCATCCAACTCATGCATTAATTCTTCATCGGATGAAACTCGAAGTGCCGTTATAAGTTCGCTTTCTTCTATCGCAACAGTTGGTTCTGTCTGTTCTTTATTGGTATCAACATAATTGCCATTACTGGTTAACAGTAATTCAGTTGGCATTGTAATATAATATACGCTGAGTACTAATATCAAACTGAACAAAGTTAAAAACCACAAATTTTTTTTATTAATCATTTATTTCCCTCCTAGTACTATCTATTTCACTATATGATGGGATTTAAAAAATATTACAAGAAAAAAGAGAAATCAATCTTATTGCATTTTTACAATCTGTAGTTTGTTATTGATATGTGCTAAAATCAAAGTAACATGTGTTGGATAATTGAAATCTTCTTCATATGTAAGAAATAGGTCTACTTCATAAGCTTCTTCATCTGAAATTGTATTTCCATCATATTGCGTATGCTCTATACTAGTTACTTCAACCTCGCTTACCATTGGTAACTCTTGTTTACGTGTTCCATAAATATTGTTTTCAATATAAGCATATACACTCGTTTTAGCGGATTGTACAAAATCCTGCTGATAAGCATCATATACAAATTGTGTTCCTCCAATATCATTTTTATTAATTGCCTGTTTTAAAGAATAAAAATCCGCTACAAAAATCTGACTCATCAAAGAAGCATAGATTTCTTCATCTGGTGTTTCATGCTCTAGTTCCTTTTTTAATTCCTTGAATTTTTTTTCCACATATTCAGAATCATTCTCATTTAATGTGTAACCATAATTTTCAATTGTGGATAGAATTTCTACCTGTGATACAGATCCTGATTTTAAACTCTGATATATATCTTTTAAGCACAACAACAAAATGATAAAACAAATTAGTACTAATACAATAATAATAGGCCACGTTTTGAATCTTCTTTTTTTTACCTTTTCTTTTTTCATATGTCTACTCCTGTCTTAGTAATTCTTGTGCTTCTTTCGTTTTTCTAATTAAATCGTATACAATAATAGAATCAGAAATTGAAATCGCCTGATCTGCAATTTGCGTATATTTTTCTATATATTCTACACTTACTGTATCATCTGGATTGAGTAATTTTCCAGTGTCATTGCTTTGATTATAGTACATCTTATCCGTCAACCAATTGCCATCTGGGAAAATAACGACATTTTCATCTACACTAAATATATCATGACCTAAAGCATAAGGACTTGAAAATCCCATCATATTTCCTAAAGTTGGTAAGACATCATACATTCCCATTACTTTTGTAATTTCTCCCTGTAAGTTTTTATTTTTCGTCCAAATGATAAATGGTACTTTACGATTTAATTCATAAGTGTAGTAGTCTACATTGACATAATCAGGATCATCAGAAGGAAGTATGCTATTAGTTTCTGGAACATAGTTATAAAAACGTTTATACTCTGATGTTTTTAATTTTGCATCATGATCTCCATAGATGACAATTGCTGTATTTTCTAACAATCCTTCTGCATCTAAATCCTCTAAAAATTTTCCTAAAGCTTCATCGGCATAATGATAGGATTTAAAATAATTCCCCAGTTTGGTTCCTTCCATATAAGGAGCAATCATCTCTTTCATTTCTCCTGTTTCTTCATCTAACATTTGATATTTATAATTGACCTCATAATCCGTATGTCCTGTAATATCAGAAAATGGTGTATGATTTGTAAGCATAATTAATACGCCATAAAAGTTTTGGTGTTGTTCACTAATTTCTTTAATATATGGAACTGCTTGTCTAAAGAAAGATTTATCAGTTAGTCCTAGACCTATCGTTTCATCTATTTCAAAGTCATTTTTATAATTATAGAATCTATCATACCCTAGGCTTTGATGTGCACTTAAACGATTCCAAAAAGATCCATTATTTCCATGCATACTAAATGTATAATAACCCTTTTCTTTTAAAAGTTTTGGAATTGTTACATACTCTCTATCAAAATAACTTACGAAGACCGTTCCACTACTTGCAGGCATTAAAGAGGTATTAAAAGTAAATTCACTATCACTACTGGTTCCTACACTTTCTTGTGCATAGAAGTTAGAAAAATATAGTCCCTCACTAGCAAGTCGTTTTAAGTTAGGTGCAACGGGTTTTCCATTGAATTCTGTATCTAATACAAATTGTTGCATACTTTCTGCATGAATGGCAATTACATTCATACCTTTTAATACATCGGTATACTCGTTTGTTTTATGTGTGTTATCTTTTGTCTCATAAAATTCACGGAAGGCTTTGGCATGTTCATCGTAACCAAATAAGGGATTGATTTGCGCTTTTAGAGTTGCAACCAAATCATTTGCTTGATATGTATAGATACCAAATCGCATCACGATATATTCACGATTCCATTGTTTATCTAATCTACTAATATCTGTAGAGGTTAAAGTAGAAATAAACATACCAATAAAAATGAGTCCTGCAACCATCGTATTTAAGGCACGTACTTTACCAACTTCAATCGTTGCAACATAGTTATAGTATTCACGTTTTTTAAGCTTTCTATGTACAAAAATGATTGCAATTATTTGCCATATATAACAAAAATCTTTAAGTTCCATGATATTTTCTGTTACAGCCCCAGTGATTCCACTAAATACCTGTGTTAAAGTTTCTAATAATGAGAATGATGCATAAGATAAAAAGTTCGTATAATAAATAGAATTAATTAAACAAATGAGTGTAAATATAATAGACCATGTTAAATAGTAACGAAATTGATGCTTTGGTTTGATAAAATAACCAAATGCACCAACAATCAAGACAATTGCCAAATCAGCGATTACTGGTCTGATATCAAAATAATTTTTGACTGTTACAAAACGTAAAATACAAGCATTCATTACGGAAGAAATTACAAATGCCATAAAAAGAATATTTGTCTTAAAATATTGCTTTATAAATGCCATTATTTTTTGAATAGATTCTATTATCATATCTAGTTTCATCCAATCACCTTCATCGCTATAAAGTATATCATATTTTATTTTTCTTTTCAATTGAAACAAAAGGAAGAATTATGAGTAATCATTTTCTTTACGTATTTTTTAATAGAAAATGTTAAATTTATATGCTATAATATTCGGTATTATGAGGGAGGTTTCGTAAAATGGGTGAAAAATATTTGACTCTTGAACAAAACACATGTGCTGCTAGAATATTTTTAAATACTTTTGGTCTTACTTTAGAAAATGGAAGTGATATCAATCAATTTTCAAAAATGAAAATATTTGATAAGTCTATGAATGAAGTTGGAGAATTACACTTTGGTAATGGTAAAGTTATAATGTCCGCAAATTATAATAATAGTGTATTAGATGCAAATTTTAACATTGCCAAAATATCAGGCTTTGTAGATATAGAAGGTGATAACGCTTTATTTGGTCAATGGTCTAGTAAAATTTCTTTTCAGGTGCAAAAACAAAATATTGTAAAATTATCTGGAGAAATTTTAATAGAGAATTCAGCAAATTCTGAATTTGGAGTAACTTGTCTTTGCTGCCCTTTAATAAATTGTGAAGTTCCCGAAAAAGGAAATGTAACTTTGAAAATATTAAGAGATGGAAGCATGTTTTCTCTTGAAATTGTATCTGGCGAAAATTATGAATTAATAGATGTAAGACCTTGGGATTGGTTAAATGGTTTTCTTCTGCATGATATAAAAAAAGGAAAATATGATAAAGAAAAACAGACTTATCCTTATAGAAGATATGCTGGAATTTTTAATGGTGCCGAAAAAGGAGAACTTAAAGATAAATTACATGTATTTTTAAATGAGGAGGAGTATCCTAATCATTTAGCCTTTAGAAACGAATTTCCACCAAAAGTTGGAGATGATAATTCTAAAGAAATCTTATTACAAAAAGGAAGATTAATGCAAGATTTAGATCCTGATATGTTTGAGAAAATAAAAAATTTAAGAGAAGTGTTATCAATTGGAGATGTGTCTTTATTAGATAATTTAGTTAGTGTATGTTATGATGATTATACTGATGAAGAATTAAGTGCTTTATTAGGTATAAGTAGACAAAAAATGAATTATCAAAATGGAGCTAATAGTTTAGTTCATTCTTATTATGAAATTGGTATTAATAATTGTTTCTTTCCACTAGAATCTCAAAAAGGACTATTAAAGAAATAATTTAATATAATTATTGAATCTTTAATAAATTAATATGCTACATAATAAGAGTAATACTATATCTTATACAATACTATGTCATCGCATAGTATTTTTTTAATAATAAAATTAGTAATTTAGAAATCTTCAATTTTTACTACGAATTTACTACTCTTGAAAGGTAAAAAAATTGAACTTATTTGTCCAATTTACTTAAAAATTTATTTTATTCTCTTGAAGTTCTTATATCTTTTTTGTGAATTGCTTTTGTAATCTTTTTCCCTTTGTATCAGATTCTCCAATTCTTCCTGTGAAAAATTATATTGACCTTCCATGCGTTCTAATAAATTACCCAAATAACTTACGGGAAGATTCAAAAGTCTAGGTTCTTGTTTCCAGATATAGTCTAATAGCTGTTTTCTTTCTTCTTGATAAAATAATATCATTCTAGATAAATATTGACTTTTACTTTTAGAATTAGAGTAGTGAACAGACAACTTTTGTAGCATCTCTATTTCTTGATTTTCTGCACCATTTTTATACGCTAAAATATAGGCTTTAACTTGCTGATTATGTTCTATCCTCTTTTGATATAAATATTGATAAAAATCTAATTTTCTATCTATTATATTCATAAGCAAAATCCCCATTCTTGATAGACTATTATAGTCTATCATCTTAATTTGTCAAGTGAAATTAGACCGTTTTATTGATATTCCTTTTCCATACCTAATATAATTGACTTAAATTCGTTGCCTCTATCTTCAAAGCATTGATACTGGTCCCAAGAGGCGCAAGCAGGAGATAGCAAAATAACTTCTTCTTCTTCTGATTCCTGATATGACTTAATAGTTGCTTCTTTTAATGTTTCAAATCCTGCACAATTTATATTTTTTTGAATACAAAACTGATTTATTTTTTCTTTCGTTTCACCAAAACAATATACCTTTTTTACATATTGCATATAAGGGTATAATTCTTCGAAACTCTGATTTCGATCTAATCCACCTAATAATAATCTAATTGGTTTTTGAAATGATTTCAAAGCTGTCATTGTTGCGACATTATTAGTGGATTTAGAATCATTATATATCTCCCGATTGTGAAGCGTTGTAACATATTCAATCCGATGTTCTACTCCTTTAAAAGTTCTTAATACTTCTTTTATTTTTCCATCACTTACATTCAATATTTTTGCCACTATAATAGATGCCATAATATTTTCATAATTGTGATTTCCTTTCAGACGAATTTCAGAAATAGAAATGAATTCTTTCCCATCGTAATAGATTTTACCATCTTTTAAATAACATAATTGTTCTTTTGTACTAGAAAAATATAGTTTATTTGTCATGATATCCTTTGTTGCTTCGATTGATTCTTTATTATCAAAATTAATAATTCCAAAATCCTCTTTTGTATGATGGTTAAAGATTCTTTTTTTCATTTCTACATATCGAGAATGAGAATCATGAAAATCTGTATGTGCATCACTTATATTTGTGAGAACACTTATATTGGTCTTAAAATCATACATATCACATAATTGATGATCTGATATCTCAACTACAAGGATATCTTTCTTTTGAATTTCTGGAATAATGCTAGCAAAAGGTTTTCCTATGTTTCCACATAAATGAACATGTCCTATCGCATTTTTCAATATTTCATAAATTAGTGTAACTGTTGTTGTTTTTCCATTAGAACCAGTTACTCCTATTATCTGAATATCACTAGGCAAAAAAGAATATGATACCTCTAATTCATTTACAACTGGAATCCCTAGTTCTTTTGCTTTTAAAATACATGGATGCGTATATTTAATTCCAGGATTCTTAATTACCACATCAAAACTATCGTCTAATAATTCTTCTTGTTTGTCAGTTATAATAACAGGAATATATAATTCTTTTAATTCTTGTACTTGAATTTCGTCTTGTGGTTTTCCATCTGTCACAATAATATCATTTTGGTAATTGGATAATAGTTTTGCAACTTCATAGCCACTTCGAGCCATGCCTAATATTAATATTTTTTGATTTTTATACATTATTTTTTCTCCTCACTTCAATACCAAATTTAGTATAACATCATTCTAACTTTATGTTAAGAATTTTCAAAAGAGAACTATTTATTTTTGTGATTCTACCAGTTCTTCTATTTTCTTTAATGCTTCACCTTTTAACAATTTACACTTTTTATAACTTTCTATATCCTTCTCCATTGCTTCACTCATACCTTTACAACTACCAAAGCCACAAACGCCACAATTGTAGCTTGGTAAGTATTTTAAATAATCTTGCTTTTCTGTTTTATCAGCAATGATTACCAATAAAATTCCTAAAACAAAAGCGAGTATAGTCATAATTAAAATTCCTATCATTCTTTTTTCTCCTTACATTTTTCACATAACATACATCCATGACATTTATTCTTTCTGGCAAGAAATAAATACAAGAAAATAAGAGCCCCTATTATCATATATGCAATCATACAATCAAATACCTTGAGAATAAAAGTGCCATAATAGATGCAGTAATGAGCGCAATTGGATATCCCTTAAAGCTATCAGGAACATTCCTTCTTTCCAAAGCTTCACGAATGGTAGAAAAAATATAAATAACAAGTGTAAAGCCTAAACTAGATCCTATACTAAAGGTTAACATTTCTAAAAAAGAATATTGATTTGTAATATTAAGTAATAAGACACCTAATACTGCGCAATTAGTCGTAATTAGTGGTAAATAAATTCCTAGACTATGATACAGTTTGATATTTCTTCTTTTAATCAGCATTTCTATTATCTGTACCATACACGCAACAACTAATACAAATGATAAAGTTTTTAAATATGTAGTATCTGTTGGCACTAATATGTAATAATATAAAAGATGAGTAATAATGGATGACAATGTAATAACAATGGTTACGGCAACTCCCATTCCAAATGCACTTTTTTCTTTGCTAGAAGTTCCAATAAAAGGACAAATACCTAAAAATTTCATCAGTACGATATTTTCTGTTAAAATACTCATGATAAATAGATTAATGAGATTCATGTTTTCCTCCTTTACGTATAGCGTTAAATATTGCCATTAATAATCCTAAAGTGAGAAAAGCGCCAGCAGGTGAAATTAGAAAAGATATTGGAATCAGCTCATTTTCTGGAAAAATATGATAAATTGCCCGATAGCCTGTTATGGTACTAATAGAATCCATAAGTGTAATCGTATTACTTCCCAGCACTTCTCGAATGCACGCAATAATCATTAAAGCAATTGTATAACCTAAACCAATTCCCATTCCATCTAGTATACTTTTACAAACAGATGTTTTTGAAGCTACTGCTAACGCTCTTCCTAAGATAATACAATTCACTACAATCAAAGGAAGATAAATTCCAAAGACTTGATAAACATCCCTTGCATAAGACTGCAATAACAATTCCATTATGGTAACTAGTGTTGCGATAATTAAAATATAAACAGGTGTTTTTACACTATCTGGAATCCATTTTCGAATGCAAGATACAATCAGATTGGAAACGATTAATACAATGGTTACACAGATTCCCATTAAATAGGCATTTTCAAACTTTGTTGTAATTGCAAGTGTAGAACACAAGCCTAATAACAAAACAAAGACTGGGTTTTCTTTTATAATTCCATTTTGAATTGTTTTCATACTATTAATTCCTACTTTCTCTTTTGTTCCTTTAATACCATGCCTAATAATATATTCTCCCCTACTTGATAATCAGTAGAAAAACTTTTTAAATAATCCTCATAATCTTTAGGTTTTACTTTAGAATATCCTTTGGTAATTAGATTTCTATAAAGTTTGGGATTTCTATTTTCTAAAATTTCACTAGGCCACTCATATAATGCAGAATTTCTTTCACTAAATTTCTTTGGGATAAATTGTTCAAACGTTGTATCTACCAAAATATAATTTATTACATCATTTATTTTATAATCTACGATGATAGCAACATGTTCAAAACAACCCAATATAACTTTTGTATTCAAATATTGAATATTAATACCACATTGTTTTAATTGTTCTCCAATATTATAACTAGCTACTTTGCATAATTCCTCCATAGTATCAGAAACAGCTTTAATTGGCTTCATTTGCATTTCAATTGTTTGTTCTATTATTTTTATAATTTCTTTTTCTGATAATTGATTTGGATAAATATGCAATATATCATAATAAAATTTCTCGATTGCCATCTTTAACCCCCAATAAAAGTCATTACTAAATATAAAATTGATGTACAGATAAATGTTGTAATGGTAAGTGCTAGTATTCCTTGTAATTTTTTATTTTTCATAATGTTCCTCATATTCTTGTAATGTATTAATCACTAATTTTTTTAGTGCATTGGATGAAATGGTTGCTCCACTAACAGTATCTAACTCTGGTAATTTTTTCTGTTCTTTCATCAGTATATTAATATAATCTTCTTTTTCTACTAATGCATAATAATTTGGTGTTTCATTATGTTCTAATACTTGTAGTTTTATAACGTTACCATCTTTAATTGTAACCTCGCAAATAATAGGTCCTCCGTTTCCTTTTTCAGAAACTTTATAAATCACTTGATTTCCCACTTGTCTTTCTTCCAATAATACAAAATTTGGATCTACTGTTTCCCCACTGTTGGTATAACGAGTATTTATCGTATATGTTACAATCCCAAATAGTACAAGCATAGTAGCAATCATAATTAATCCATTTTCTCTTTTTTTACATTGCATACCAAGTCTATCTACAATGAATACAAGCATATTCATTGTTAAAATACTCGTTAATACACCTTCTGGATAAGATGTCAAATAACGGAAAATAACTGTCAAAATACCTAACCCAGTTCCATAAATAATTTGTCCATTTTTGGTCACTGGTGAAGTAACAGGATCTGTTGCCATAAAAATAGCACCAAAGAAAAGACCACCACTTAAAATTTGGAAAATTGGATACCAGATGGAAAGTCCATTACTAAGTCCAATCACCATAGTTAAGAAAAAGACTGTTCCAATATAGAAGACAGGAATTCTCCATTTAATGACTCGTTTCCATGTAAGATAAAGAAAGCCAAAAATACATAATAATGCACTCGTTTCTCCAACTGCCCCCGGAATCATTCCTATAAAGAAATTCCATAAATTTCCATATGGTTTTACTAAGGTTTCGTAAGTGCCAATTCCTTCTATACTTAATGCATTGGAAAGTGGCGTTACCTTACTAATGGTATCTACTTCATAGGAATTCAAATAACCATCATGAGTTGCAATCACACCTGCATAAGCAGTGATAACAAATAAACGTCCTACTAAAGCAGGATTAAAAATATTATTACCAAAACCTCCATAAACAAGTTTACCAATTACAGTTGCAATGATTGAACCTAGTATTAGAATGGAAATCGGTGTATGAATTGGAAGTATAAGAGCCAAAAATAATCCTGGTAAAATCGCATAGGAGTTTTTCATATATTCTTTTAAATTATCACTTTTTTTACGAAGAAAAAAATATGCTCCAATCCATTCTGTTGTAAAAGTAATGACAGGTGGGATTGCAATAAATAGTAATGGATAAAATAAGCCAAATATTCCTACATTATGATGTACATATGGAACAATTCCATTTTTATAAAAACTAAATGCTATAATAGGGAAAAGAGCAAGTACCACATGAAACATCATAGAGGATGTTTTATTTTTACTTCTTTGAAATGGTCCAATTTGACTATGATACACTTTCATTTTATTCATCCTTTCTCAATGTTTCTTTGGCTTTTTTTACATACTCTCTTACCTTTATTTTAGCGGGGCATATATAAGAACATAAACCACATTCTACACATTTATTTACTTGTAACTTTAATAATGCTTCTTTGTTTTCGTATGAATCTTTAATTAATACTGGTTCAATTCTAGATGGACAAATTTCTACACATTTTCCGCAACGCATACAAGTTTGTTCTAAAAAATCCTCTTTTTCTTTTAAAATAACAATTGCATTCATATCTGCAGTAACAATCACATTATCATTCGGTAACGTAATACCCATCATGGGACCTCCTGCGATACACAAAATATCTTTGGTACGTTTCATTCCTCCAATTGCTTCAATTACTTCATGAATAGGCGTTCCGATTTTAATGAGTACATTGGTTGGTTGTTTTAACATCTCTCCTGTAATTGTTACAATTCGTTCAGTTAAAGGAACTCCTTTTTTTAATGCCTGATAAATTGCATATATCGTGGATATATTATTTACAACAATCCCAATTTCAATTGGAAGTCTATCATAAGTATTTCCAGTTATAAATTGGACCAACGTTTTTTCCCAACCCATTGGGTATAAATTTGGTACTTCTACAATTTTAATATTAACATAAGTTCCAATTTTTGTTTGGAAGGCCTGCAACAATTTACTATTGTTTTTTTTGATTGCAATTACAGCATTTTGAATTCGATTAATTTCTAATATTGCGTCAATTGTTTCTAATATCTCTTCTACTTTTTGTATACCTATTGTATAGTCAGCTGTAATGTAGGGCTCGCACTCTACTGCATTGACAATCAGAGTTTTGATATTTTGTTCTGTTTGATATTTAATATAGGTAGGAAAGCCTGCCCCACCCATTCCAATGATTCCCGCATTTTTTATAATCTCTATAAATTCTTGTTTAGAATATTTAGAAATTGGTTTTTCTTCTTGTTTTTCGATAGTACGTTCTTTAAAATCATTTTCGATTTTAATGCACTTTACATACTTTCCACTATGATGTAGCTGTTCTTCAAATCCAACAACTGTTCCACTGATACTAGAATGTAATGGTATCGTAAGAGATCCTTTCCTTCTTGCTACGATCTCACCCTTACAAACATAATCCCCTTTTTTTACCAAAATCGTAATATCAATATCATTTCCCACAATAAGAGGAATGTATATATTTTTTGGTTTATTGTAAATTGTAAAGCGATCTTTTGACATTTCCTTGTTTTGTACTAATTTTATGCCTTTCATGTCATCACCCTATTCTAAATATATTATACATGTATTCGTAGCAAAAAAAAAGAATATAATCATTCTTTTTAAAAAAGGTTCAAAATTCAGAATACAATTTGCTTATATTATTTCTATCATTCAAATGAAACCAATGTGATTTTTGCAAATCCATCTGCTAGGTTTCCTGTCATAGTAGAATTACCGTCTTGAGTAGGCATTTTTTCGCTACCAGATAGGGATTGTGTGTGAGTCAATGTATATTTATCATATGTTACTTGGATATGATTAGTACCCCCTGTTGCTCCAAGCGGAACTTTAATACTTGTATAATTGGTTACTGATGTTCCCTCTCCTTGCATATTTCCCTCATTATAGGTTGAATAGCCAGATTTCGATAAAAAATTAGTTCCATATCCGCCATTCCATCCACCTCCGCCTGCAGGAGTAACCCATTGCTCATAGGAAGTTAAACTATAATTAATTTCGTATGAACTTCCTGATACTCCCAAGCCAAAGGTAGAATTAGTGGTCGTTTCACCTAATGCCACAGCATAACCATTCGTAACAGTTTTCTGTCCATTCGACCAAGAATAGCCCCCTGTATATCTATTATTTGCAGTTCTTCCTCTAGGATCATTAAAATAGGATTGCCCACCTGCTCCTCCAGAGGTAATTAATCTTGATAAAAGACTTTCGTCTTGTCCCCAAGCTGTATGTTTTGTATCATACCAAGACCCCTCTGTTGCAGGTATTACTCGTATGTCTGTTGCTCCAGAACCAGGGTATCTTCCTGTTCCGCCTCCATTAAAGGGTTTTAAACTTCCCCCTACATATATATACAAACTACTATCTTTGTCCAAAACGACTTCTCCTGTTGTATACCCACCACCACTGGTGCCATTACCTGCTCCCCAAGCTTCTAATTTATATGTTGCAGTACACGGAACCACAAATTCTTCGGCATCATTTTTATAAGAATAACTCCATACATCTCCAACATCATAAGGGCAAAAAGTCTTGATGGTATATTCTTTCATTGAAACTCGACCTAATATATTTCTCGCATAAATATAATAGATTCCTATCCCAGGTGCTTTCCATTCTATTGTTGTTTCTGGATCTTCATTTAAATCAATCCACTCTTCCTCTTCTGGGACTTTTTTCGTTGTACCAACGAAATATCCAATAAGTCCAAAATCATCGCTTATGTCAAATAATGCAGTTTTATTACTTACCGTGACCCTTATAACTGGTACACTGGTTTTCACTTGTGAGGATATTACTTCTGTTTTTAATTGATCTAATACTGTTTTTTTATTTTGAAGGTTATTTAAAATTCCCACTAACAATACCAAAAATAGTAATAACATCGTATACAAAATGGCAGATACTGCAAATCCCTTTTTCTTCATAGAATCAACTCCTATTATTATAATTATCTCATTCTATTTTATAGTATCATATCCTTTCCCTTTATTCAAGAAAACTGATTTGATTTAAAAAAAAAGAGCTTTGTACCGTAGTACAAAAACTCTTTCATTTTATCATAAAACTGACACCTTTTCTTTCATTTTTAACGGTTATTTCATAACCAAATAAGGAGATTGTTTGTTTTACAATCGATAATCCTAATCCAAATTGTCCATTGATACCCTTCTTATAAGGAGTGAAAATATCATTTAATACATTTGGATCAAAATTTGGTCCATCATTGTAGAATGTGATTTTGTGATTCTTAATTGTAATTCGAATCACTGATTTCGCATAACGGATAAAATTATTAAGCAAATTATCGATAATTGCTTCCCACATATCTTCTGAACCACGGTAAATAGTCGTTTTATCATAAATCTCAATTTTCCAAGTAATATCTGGTCTATGATATTTGAATTTTTCGAAAGAAGTATTTAAAATTGGTTTTAAGTCAACCTTTTTTTCCGGCTGCACTTTTAAATCTTTGATATAATTCAATTTATTTAAGTATAGTAAGGAGTGTACTTTTGTTTCCAATTTACTGACTTGTTCTTTGATAATTGGGTATGCCTCTTCTACCTCCACCATATGATCCTCTAAAGCTTCTAGATAAGACTTTATGACTGTAATAGGTGTCTTAAAGTCGTGTGATATATTTTGATACATTGTATTTTTATATTCGTCTTGTTCTTTTAAATTTTGTTTCATTTGATCAATCGCATCCGATAATACTTTCAGTTCATCATCCATATAGTAATGGTAGTGATCCACATAATTTTCATTATCTAGATTATCAATTTTTTCTTTCAAATGTTCAATTTTAAGAACAAGTCTTCTTGCCCAACCGACAAGCAGTCCCACAATTAAAATTAATACAATAAATATAATAGGAAATATATTATACAAAATATCTTTTCTCATATTTTTGATATAAGAATCATTGGTTAAAGCAATTTTCGTAACATAGGTGGTATCAACTGTATTATAGTAGTAAGTAATTCCTCGATATTTAAATTTGCCATATGTATCTGTAATTTTTTCTAAAATTTGTTTGGTTTCTAATGGAATAATTTGACTTAAGTTCTCAGACGCAACAATTTTTGTATTCTCTTTCATATAGAGATATGCAACTTCGGTTTCTAGTTCACTTTCATTGATTTCATAGTCAATCAAATCTAGGGGTTGTCTTAAATATTCGTAGATACTTTTTTCATATACAGGAAGTAACATCTTAGGTAATAAAATACCTAGGAAGATTGCAATGATAAGAATGATGGAAAACGCAATGGCTAGTAACTGACGATATACAGTTTCTTTTAATGGCTTCATATCAAACGATATCCAAATCCATAAATGGTATTGATGTGCAATGTTTTCATTTTTTTTCGCAATCTTCTTACCAAATCATCGACCACTCGGTCACTACCAAAATAGTTTTCTCCCCATACTCTTTTCAATATCGCATCTCTACTAAAAGACTGATTTTTATTTTCTAAAAAAAGTAATAACAAATCATACTCTAAACTGGTTAGTATGATTTCTTTCTCTTGTTCATACACCAATCTCTTATCCAAATCAATTTCATAATTTTCATACATGATTTTATTAGAATAAGTCGCATATACTCTTTTCATCATGTTATTGACGCGTAAAACAAGTTCTTTTGGTGAATAAGGTTTTGTGATATAGTCATCACTTCCTAATTCTAAGCCAATAATTTTATCCAAATCTTGATCTCTTGCAGAAGTAAATATAACTGGAACATTTTGGTTGATTTTCCGAATTTCTTTAATGATATCGTACCCACTTACTGAATCTTTAAGCATAATATCCAAAATCCATAAATGTACTTTTTCCCTCTTTAGATAATCAAGCGCGTCCATTCCTTTTGTGAACGATACAACTTCATAACTTTCTTTTTTGAGATAAGTTGTAATCAGATGATTTAAATCTTCTTCATCTTCCACCAAACAAATTTTATACATATATATCACCTCACCAATAGTATATCATGATTAATTTATTTTCTCACCTTCCTTCTTGGTTTATCGTTTTAGGAGTGTATTATATTATTTTATTAACTTTTTATTTTCTTTCTCTTATCACCTCCGATGATTTCATTTTAGGAAAAAATTGTGTTTATAATTTGATAATTTTATGGGAAATTGTGGTAAAAAAAGGAAAATAAGAAAAGAATCACTATGTTAATCGTGAGGTGATCATTTGAAAAAGTTTTATAATGGATGTTATGACATCGTATTTAAA
>CANSPQ010000024.1 GCA_947648915.1 uncultured Caryophanales bacterium
TAGTTATAATTCTATTTTTTAGGTTCTATATCTCCACACTTATTCTACACTAACACCAATAAAAAAGAACAAAGATTATATACTCATCAATTCTTGCTCTTTTTCTTTGGCTTTATCATCCACAATTTTGTTATATTTTTGAATTAACTCTTGAATTTCATCTTGTAATGATTTAATAGCATCTTCAGGAATTTCTAATTTTTTAATATCATTCATGCCATCTTGTCTAATATTACGAAGGGCAATTTTTGTCTCTTCAGCAACTACTTTGGCTTGTTTTACATAATCTCTTCTCGTTTCTTCTGTAAGAGCAGGAATATTTAAAATAATCGTTTCCCCATTGTTGTTTGGTGTAAGTCCTATATTGGCTTCAAAAATCCCTTTTTCAATTAAACCAATACTAGATTTATCAAATGGTTTAATACATAACTGTCTTGCTTCTGGAATGGATATCGTAGCAAGTTGTTTTAATGGCGTATCTACGCCATAATAAGATACTACTATACTGTCTAAGATAGCAGGGTTTGCTCTTCCTGCACGAATATTTAATAATCTCTTTTCTAAATTTTCAATGGCTGATTCCATTCTAAGTTCTGTTTCTTCTAAAATTTGTTCCATACTTTTATCTCTCCTATTAATATTATTATAATATAGCTCTTTTAATTATTCAAGAAATTTATTTGATTTTTGTTTGTAAAATTTGGTTTAATTGATCTAATATTTCATGAGCTGCTTTTTTAGCATTTTCTGTATTGTAATAAAACATTTGACCAATTGGATTTACACATCCATTTTTCAAGTCTTCTTCATAATAAGTAAACATACCTGTTTGCTCAAATAGTGATGTTAATTTTTCTTTGAAATAAGTATATTTGCTGATGAAAAATTCTTTATATAATGATTCTAATGTTACTACACGCATAGCAGGATCAAAGATAATTCCCTCTTTTTTGAGCCAAGAATGATAATAATGATTGGATTTATCCTCAAAATCAAATGTTCCTTGTACAAGCTGCCATGAAGGATTTACAAGACAAAAAATACTAGAAAGAATATGGCAACCTCTTTCTGAATTGTGATGATAATCAATTTGTAAACTTTGATAATATTGTTGCATAAAGTCATCTAATATTTCTGTTTGTGATACAATTTCTTCCACTATTTCATCTGTAACATCAGGATGAAAGCCAATATAACCATTATCATATAAAGAAAGATCCTCTTTCGTAAAATAAGGCCATAGTTTTCGTACTGCAACTCGGTCCAATTGTTTTAAATTTCTTTTTTCTAACGCATCCATTTTTATTCACCAAAATTATCGTATCATAATTTGCCAAAGAAAAAAAGAGATTACTCTCCTATCCGTTGATTTGTTTTGCAACTTCAGCAGCAAAATCCTCTTCTCTTTTTTCCATACCTTCTCCAACTTCGTAACGAACCATATTTACAATTGTACCATTGTTATTCTTTACATAAGTTCCAACGGAAATATCGCCATCTTTGATGAAAGCTTGTTCTTCTAAACAAATTTCTTTGTAAAATTTTTGAATGCGGCCCTCTACCATCTTTTCTGCAATTTCAGCTGGCTTTCCTTCATTTATTGCTTGTTCCTTTAAAACGGTTCTTTCTTTTTCAAGTTCATCAGCAGGTACATTTTCTTTCTTTACATACTCAGGTTTCATAGCAGCTGCATGCATTGCTACATCTTTGGCTACTTCTGCATTTCCACCATCCACAATTGTCAACACTGCAATTTTACCACCCATATGAATATATTCACCAAAAAATTCATTATCTGATTTACTTACCTTTGCAAATCTTCTCAAAGATAATTTTTCACCAATTTTAGCTGTTTTATTCACGATTAAATCATTTAAAGTTCCATCAATACATGGAAGTTCTAATGCTTCTTCTACAGTAGTAACATTACTATTCATTAAAGTTTCTAAAACAGTTGATACCATACTAGTAAACTCTTCATTTTTAGCAACGAAATCAGTTTCTGAGTTAATTTCTACAATCACAGCTTCATTTCCTTTTACTAAAATACTAGCAAGTCCCTCTGCCGCAATACGATCTGCTTTTTTAGCAGCTTTTGAAATTCCTTTTTCTCTTAACCAATCCATAGATGCATTGATATCACCATTGTTTGCCTCTAATGCTTTCTTACAATCTAACATTCCAGCACCAGATTTTTCTCTTAATTCTTTTACTAAACTTGCACTTATCATTTCATTTTCCTCCTTTTTCTAAAAAAAGATGACAATATCATCTTTCTTTTTATTTTAAAGCTTCTAAAAGCTCTGCTTTTTTCATTGTTGAATATCCTTTTACTTCCTTCGCTTTTGCCATTTCACGAAGTTCAGTTACTGTTAATGTAGATAAATCTTTGGCTTCTTCTTTTTCAACTACTTTTTCTACAGTTTCAGTTTTTGGATTCTCATTTTTTACTTCAGTTTTTTCGAAAGATTTTTTATGATCTGAATTTACATTTTTATTATTTCCATGGAATTTATCATTACGATTATTTTTTCCTTCAAATCTTTTAGGTCTATCTTCTTTACGCTTTACAGATTCTACAGCACGTTCCATAATCGCTTCTGCACTACTATTTTTGTCATCCTCTTTGACATATTCTACAATTTTTCCACCGTTTGCTTCTACAACTGCATTTGCCATAACACCTGTAATCAATTTAACTGCACGAATGGCATCATCATTTCCAGGGATAACATAGTCTACCATATCTGGATCACAGTTGGTATCTACAATACCAAATACTGGAATATTTAATTTTCTTGCTTCTTTGATTGCAATTTCTTCTTTTGAAGGGTCTACAATGTATAAAGCACTTGGTAATTTTGTCATTTCACGAATACCGCATAAAATTTTATTTAATTTGTCATATTCTTTTTTAAGACCAATTACTTCTTTCTTAGGTAATAAATCAAATGTTCCATCTTGTTCCATTTTTTCAATTTCTTCTAATCTTTTTACTCTTCTACGAATAGTTTTAAAGTTTGTTAAAGTTCCACCTAACCATCTTTCTGATACATAATAAGAATTAGAACGAAGTGCTTCTTCTTTTACTGCTTCGCTTGCTTGTTTTCTTGTACCTACAAATAGTACTTTTCCACCTTGTTCTGCGATTGCTTTTAAAGCAACATAAGCTTCTTCGATTTTCTTTGCTGTTTTTTGTAAATCAATAATGTAAATTTCATCTCTTGCTGTAAAAATATACTCTTTCATTTTTGGGTTCCATCTTTTGGTTTGATGACCAAAGTGAACACCTGCTTCTAGTAAATAACTCATTGACACTACTGCCATATTTTATTCCTCCTTTTGTTATTTTCTTCCATTATTTCGAAATAACACCACCTACTGGCACTCGGCATTACAATTCATAATGTGTTTATTTGAAAAAGCCATATGTATTATATCATAGAATTATATGCATAGACAAGAAAAAAATACATAAATCATATTTTTTCTGTTGCATTATACTATACCTCTTGAATCACAATTAAAATCATTGGTTTACATTCAGTTTCCTGATAAAGATATTTTCCTAATTGATCACGAATTTCTGATTTGATTTTATTGAAATCCACGTAATTAGGTTTACTATTGGCATGAATCACATCTAAAGATATTCTCTCAGCTTCTTTAATCAAATCAATATTATCTTTTACATAGATAAATCCTCTTGTTAATATTTCTGGCCCTGCAAGTACTTCTTTCGTTGTATGATCTAAAGTAGCACTTACAATGACAATCCCATTTTCACTTAATAATTCTCTATCTTTTAAAACAAGCTCCCCAATATCTCCAACG
Source organism: uncultured Caryophanales bacterium (assembly GCA_947648915.1). Classification (GTDB taxonomy): domain Bacteria; phylum Bacillota_I; class Bacilli_A; order RF39; family UBA660; genus UBA5026. The sequence goes on from CANSPQ010000024.1 coordinate 3,835, forward strand.
GTCTTTCCATCGATTAAAATATCATCCACTTTTATTTTTTCATTATCTGGTTTTAAGACACCATTTTCAAATGTTACAACATCCCCATTTAGTCGTAATAAAATATGCTCCTCTGGATATCCCATAGTAACAGCTGCTTCCGCATTGGCAACTTGATGACGGTATTCTCCAATAACTGGAAAATAATACGCAGGATTCATTAAATTTAACATCATCATTAAATCTTCACTGGAAGCATGATGTCCTAAATATTTTTTGGTTGGAATAATCACTAAATTAGACCCAATTTTCGCAATATCATCAAATACTCTCGTTGCACTTTTTTCCATCCCCTCATAAACAGGAGACGCAAATACAACAGTATCTTCTTCTGTAATCTTAATAAACTTATCGTAACCTTTAATAATGCGAGCGATATTGGAAAATGGTTTTTCTCTTTCATCTGAAATCAAAACAACAATATTGGAATCATGTAAATGATGAATATTGGTCAAACGATTTTTATCAAATTGAATAAATCCCATATCAATTGCCTTATGAATAATAGCTTCCATTTTTTTACCCATAATAACCACATTACGATCTGTATGCATGATTTCATTGAATAATTCTTGTATACGATATACTTGTGCTTGAAAAATATTAAATAAGATGCGCCCATCACTTTGATCTAATGTTTCCCGAATAATAGATGTTGTACGATTGTTTGGAGAGGTATATCCTCTTTTATCTGCGTATAATGATTCACTCATCAAACATAAAACACCTTGTTTTCCAACATAAGCTAGTTTTCCTATATCTGTTTTATAGGCCCCCATCATAGATTGATCGAATACGAAGTTACCTGTGTAGACAATTGCTCCATCACTTGTATTGATCACATATCCTACTGTTCCAGGAACAGAATGTGTTAAAGAGATGGGAAAAATAGAAACAGCTCCGAAATTCATTTTTTTATGAGGGAGAATGGTGTGCAAATGAGCATTTTGAATGCCTTCGTCCTCCAATTCATTTTTAATAATTTCAATTGTAAATGCAGTTCCATAAATATTTAATTCTGGTATTTCCTTTAAAATATCAGGAATCGCTCCCATTTGACTATCATGTCCATGTGTTACAAAAATACCTTTAATATTTTTCTTATTTTCTTTTAAATAATCGAAATTAGGAATAATATAGTCTACACCTAACATCTTATCATCCGCATATTTTAATCCCGCATCTAATACAAATATGTCATTGTCAACTTTAACAACATACATATTCTTTCCGTTTTCATTTAGTCCACCTAGACTAAATATTTTAATTTTACTCATAGTTACTCCTTTCTTTTTTATATTCATAAAAAGACTAATACATTATATCAAAAAAAGATAGATTAGTCTATCCTTTTGAAATGATTTATTTTTTTGTTAATACATCAGATTTATAAGGAATGATTTCCTCTGCCATTCTTGTTTCGAAACTACCTATATAACAGCCATATTCATCCATGTATTGATAATTAAATACTGCTTGCGTTATATCATTTTCATCTGTGTAAGAATATACCTGATTTATAAAATTACTATCCAATATCAAACTAAAATCATTCGCATCTACTAAATAACAAACGTCATCTTTGAATATTTGACATACGAATCCACATCCACCATTCTGTATGTCATGCCCACCATAAATTGGATCATATGCTTCTAAGTAAAAACTATATAATGGGTTATAATAAAATATATCACCATATGCTTTAAATTCAAAATCAATATCACAATCGACAAGAAGTGTTTCAAAAGTATCAAAATCATATAGACTGTATGTATCACCATTGTAAACTGGTAATACCCATCCACAATATCCATCCTTACTATCTTTTCCTCCATACACTGGATCATACTCTTTAAAATAGAATGGTTTACCTAAATTTTCAAAATCACGCAAGCAAACTTGAGTTTCATCCGAAGCTTTCACTAAAAGTTTATGTCCATCAACATAAATTATTCTAAATTCTGGACCAATCTCATCATATATCAATCCCATTCCTCCACCATCGTAGTCAGTAATATAATTAAAACGAAATCTTTCTCCATTATCTTGAAATGTTAAATTTTCCACATGTAAGTTATTAACTAGAACATTTGATTCTTTTACATTCATTTGTTTTAGTTGTTGTAGCATTTGTAAAATATAATTTTCCAATTCTTGATTTTTTTCTTGTTGTACACCAAGTTGCTCAGTTAAGTTATTTTGTTCTTCTGAAAAAGACTCTATCTCTAATTCCAAATGTGTTAAATCATTTAACAGTTCATCCAATTTATCTCCAGTATCATTATTTCTTTTGCCACAGCTGGCTAATAAAGAAGTATATAAGCACATCATAAATACAATTTTTTTCAATCTATTCATAAACCCTCCCTAAACTTTTTTCTTTGATTACGTATTTATTATAATATAATTGCTTTAATAGTGATATTCTGTCATTACTTTTAGCAAGATTTTCTGCTTTTTCTATTCTATCTAAATATTTCTTTACTTTTTCCTCTTTTGTGTCTGATTTATTTGCACTATGCATAACTTCTTCTGATAAATGTAAATCTTTGTATAACCTATTTAAAAATGTAATTCCTTTATTATCCATGTTTTTGCTACTTTTGTTACCATTTTGGTAAATCGAATCCACTTCGTTTGAATAATTTTTCTAAATCATAATTGGAATAAAAGATAATGGTTGGTCTTCCATGTGGACAATTAAATGGATTATCACAATTCTTTAAATCTTGAATTAATTGCTTCATTTCTAATTCCGTAATATTTTCATTTGCTTTGATAGCTAACTTACAAGACATCATGGTTGCTACTTTCTCATTGAATTTTTCGATAGAAAAATCTTTTTCCACTTCTAATAATGTTTCCATAATTTTGAATGTTGCATCTTTTTCGTATCCTTTGGGAAGCCAAGTTGGATGTGCTTTCACAATAATAGAATTAAGACCAAATTCTTCTACTTCAAAACTCATATTTCTTAATATTTCAAAATTTTCTTTTAAAATGATAAAATCTTTATTTGAAAATTCAAATGTCATAGGAAATAGCAATGGTGTACTATCGTTATTGGGACTACCCAATTTCTTTTTGAACAATTCATAGTTAATGCGTTCTTTGGCAGCGTGTTGATCAATCATATACATACCTAATTCATTTTGGCAAATAATATAAGTTCCATGAACTAACCCAACTGGATATAATTCTGGTAAATGATTTGATGATTTTTTTTCTACCTCTTCTTCTTTTGATTCTTTCACTTGAAACAAAGGGCTTTCTACTTTTACTTCATCTTTGATTACGATATAATCCTCTGTTTCAGCAACACGATTTAAATCCAATGTTTGTTCCTGATAAATTGGCTTTTCATTTACTACTTCATCTTCCTTTTCCTCCACTTCAATATGTGGTATCAAAGAACGACTTTTGAGTTGATTTTGTATCATTTTCGTAATCAATGTTTGTAGTTCTTCCATTTTCGAAAACTTAATGTCCATTTTTGTTGGATGAACATTGACATCAACTAAAGTTGGATCTACTTCGATATTGAATACCACAATTGGATAACGATTATCTGGTTTATAAGAATGATAGCTATCATTGATAACACGATTCAAATCCATATTCCGAACGACACGACCATTGACAATTGTTACCATACCATTACGACTGGAGCGATGTACTTCTGGTAGTGACATATATCCAGTAATGTTATAATCTTCATCTTCTGATGACACTTCTACCATTTTTCTCGTAATATCCATTCCATAAACTGCTGAAATTGTTTTTAATAAATTGTTACTTCCATCAGTATTTAGTAAACTACTATTGTTATTGGTTAATACAAACTTAATTTCCGGATGAGATAAGGCAATTTTATTCACATAATCTGTAATACTTGCGAGTTCGGTATATAAACTTTTCATATGTTTTAAACGAGCAGGTGTATTGTAAAATAAACTATCGATAGTTAAAATCGTTCCCTTTCTTGCTTCACAAGGCTCTACTGATAGTACTTTTCCTCCATGAATGACTACTTCCGTTCCTACATCTTGCATACACGTTTTTAAATTAACTTTACTTACACTTGCAATACTCGCTAAAGCTTCCCCACGAAAACCCAATGTCATAATATGAAATAAGTCATCCTCATTTTTTAATTTACTGGTAGCATGTCTTCCAAAGGCCATGACAGCATCTTCTTTATCCATACCACTCCCATTATCCGTTACTTTAATTTGTACTGTACCTGCTTCTATTAAATCAATTTTAATTTCACTGCTTCCAGCATCAATACTGTTTTCTACTAATTCTTTGACTACACTTGCACATCTTTCTACTACTTCCCCAGCAGCAATTTTATTGGCAAGTAATTCATCCATTACCCTTATTTTTGCCATGTCATTCACCATATTCATTATAACACATGTTTTTAAAATAAGAATACAAAAAAGACGTATTATGTCTTTTAAATCTTTGGATACTTTCTTTGATATTGATATTCAGTATCGCTAAATGTTTGAATTGTATTTCTTATTTCTTGCATAAATAACATTTCTTGCTCATTACTAGTATGATATGTAGAAGTATCATGAAGTATATTCAAAATTACTCTTTTATTAGAAAGAAGAGCCACACTAGATTGTAGGCGAATTTTATCCAAAATATCTAAATTTATATCCTTCTTATTTATTTTTGAAAATGCTTCTTTCAACAGTACAATCATAGTAGTATCCAAATATTCAAGATACTTTTTAAAAGAAATACCTGTTGTTTCAATTGAAGTCTGATCAGTTAAAGCAGGTTCCTTAGAGGGACTAAATCTTATCATCAATTGTCTTTCTTCTATTACATCAAACAGAAAAATCGCATTATATTTAAGTTGAAGCAATTCCTTCTTAACTTTTGGTGATAATCCCGATTGTCGTAAATTAGATTCTATCACAAAATAAATGGTTTGAATATAATCAGTTATCATATACTGATTAATTGTTTTAACATCCTCATATGGCATAGTCTCTTCTTCTATTTGAATTCCAAGGTGACTTAACATTTGAATAAAATCATTTTCTATTCTCCCAAATGATTCATAAAATTCAAGCGGTATTTCTCCATTCCATAAATCAAAAAGAGTTCTAAATATAATTCTCTCATGTTCTGACCCTTTTAACATTGCACACAAGTCTACCTCAAAAGCCATATTACTCTCACACAATGATTGATTTAAATCTCCTAAAACATTACTCAATTCTACTTTTTTGTTGAGATTAATTCGTTTCAGTTTTTGATTGATTGTACTACAAATTAATTCATATACATCAATTAATTGAGCCAAATTTTCGGTTTGATTTGCTAATTCTAAATTTCGCATTTGTTCCAAAAGATGAGCTTTCGAACGATTTAAATCTACTATAGATAATAAGATATCTGCATTGGTTTCCATGTTTGCCATTTTATCATTCCTTTTCTTTCACATCATAAAAAAGAGGGTGTCCCCCCCCTTCTCTGTTTACAAATAGCAAACAAAGTATTTTATTCACTACTGCAAACTATATTATGATATTTTCCCTTTTTATTCAATGAATATTTTGTATTATATCATTATTTTTACATTTGTCAAATTAATATGGAAATGTTAATTGATATATTATCTTAATATCTTTACAATCTCATCAAAATGTCTTATTTCATGAATATGAGATAATTGCATCATATCATTATATCCTTCATTTACAAAGCAACAGTCCATGAAATATTTTGCTTTTATTTGATAGATGTTACACATGTCTTTACTTACATACAACCATTCCTTTAAATCTATTCTATGTTTTTATATAAATTGCCTTAATGAAAGCGAATGGTAAAAACGAATCCCCATTGCACTACCACTTGACATAGTCATAGCTAGAGTAATTTGTCCTTCATGTATGACACAATCAGATTGAAAATGATTTTCTATGAAAGCCAACCAAGAACAATGTTGAAATAGATAATGTAACGTTGTAATGTCAAGATCATGGAATATCTCATAATCCATCAGTAAATTTTGATAATTATGGGATGAATATACTATTTCCATATTGATTTCTCCTTTTTGAAAAAGCTTTTTCTATATTATCATACTTTTCTATAAAATACAATCAGATATTTATCATTTCTCCATCCATACTCCAAGTTTTCACATCGGTAATCTTTACATCGACAATCTGACCCAAGTATTTTTGATCTGCCTTTACATTTACTAACTTCATAGTATCTGTATATCCCATTAACATATTCTCATTTTTTTCACTCATACCTTCTAATAATACAGGTACTACCTGATTGAGATATACTTGGTTTGCTTCCAACGCATATTGATTCACTAGATTATTTAATCTTTGCAATCTCTCCTCTTTGACGGCAAGAGGAATGTGATCCTCCATTTTAGCAGCAGGAGTTCCTACTCTTGGAGAGAAAATAAAGGTAAAAGCAGAATCATATTTCAATTCATTTACAACAGATAATGTCTCTTCAAAATCTTCTTCTGTTTCCTCCGGAAAACCAACAATAATATCAGTTGTTAAAGAACAATTGGGAATACGCTCTTTCATCTTATGAGCAAGTTCTAAATAACTCTCTTTTGAATATCTTCTTCCCATTAATTTCAAAATCCGCGAAGATCCTGATTGTAATGGTAAATGAATGTAAGGCATTATATTATCATACTGTGCAATCACATCAATCATTTCATCTGTAAAATCCCATGGATGGCTTGTTATAAAACGAACTCTAGAAATACCTGTTTTTGCAACAGCTTCTAATAAATTTTCCATTCTATAATTCTCTTGTAAATCTTTTCCGTAAGCATTGACATTTTGTCCAAGCAAAGTGACTTCTTGGTAACCCTTTTCCTTTAAATGTTTTACTTCATCAAGAATATCTTCTTTATTTCTACTTCTTTGTTTTCCCCTTGTATAAGGAACAATACAGTATGTACAAAATTTATCACAACCATACATAATATTCACCCAAGCTTTATATTTGGATTCTCTTTTCACAGGGATATTTTCGATAATATCTCCTTCTTTACTATAAACTTGAATTTGTTGCGATTTTGCTTCGATCGTATTATTTAAAATCACTGGTAACTCATGGATATTATGCGTTCCAAAGACAAAATCTAAGTATTTATGTTTCTGCATAATCTCACTTACAACAACCTCTTCCTGTGCCATACAACCACATAAGCCTGCAATGACATCTGGTTTTGCTTCCTTTAAATGTTTTACTCTACCTAAATAGCCAAATACTTTATTATGCGCATTTTCTCTGATTGCACATGTATTGAGTAAAATAACATCTGCATCTTCCATAGATTCACATTCTGTAAAAGACATATCTTCCAATATGGCCTTGATATTTTCCCCATCATGTTCATTCATCTGACATCCATAGGTTTTCACAAAATAGGTTTTACCTAAACCAATTTTTTTTAAATCCTCTTTTAATATATATTGTTTTGTTTTTATCAAAATATCTTTTTGATTTCTTTTTTTTGCTTCTAATAGATTAGGTATTTGCATTCTATCACTTCATTTCTTATAAGATAATAACATAAGATGAACGAAATCGCAATTTTTTTCAAAATTATAGCAATAAAAATCCTATTACTAAATTTGAGTAATAGGATTCATTATACTATCCTCTTAAAGATATATATTTTCTTTTTGTGTTTTTCGTATCTTCTAAAGTAGATTCTTCCTCTCTTAAGTCTTTAGGAGAGATTGCCATATAATTATCTACATCTATATTTTTTACTTCCAAATGCTTCTTTTCCACTAATCTTTGACGATATAATTTATAAAAACAAAGCACAATACCTACAGAGGCACCTGTAGCTACTGGAATTACTATATCTTTTTTCTTCATCAAAATCGCCTTTCCTGTTCACCATCAATTGTTTTTATTTTTTGTTTGCCAGTCTCTGGATCTAGATTTGGTTTCTCATTTTCTATATCAAAAGAATCTAATATTTCTTTAATTTGTTCTATATTTCCTGATCGTAGTGCTATTATTGTTTTTCTTATTTTTGCTTCTAATCCAAATTTATATACAAACAAATCTGTATGAAGTTTATCACCTGTAAGATAAATAGCAACTCTCAATTTATCAATTGGTGCTCCTTTGACATTACAAGCAAATTCATAAATATATTTGGCATTTCCTGTTGCAATGATTGCATCTGCCAATTTATCAATTGGTGCTCCTTTAACATAACGAGCAAATTTATAAATATATTCGGCATTTCCTGTTGCAATGATTGCATCTGCCAATTTATCAATTGGTGCTCCTTTAACATAACGGGCAATTTCATAAATATATTCAGCATTTCCTGTTGCCATAATTACATTTATTGATTCTTCTATTAGTGTTCTTCTATCATGGCCTGTAACCATTTTTTCTTTATAAATATATTGGTAAATATATGAATCTATATACATAGCATCTTTAGTTGCTATGAGTGCATTTGCAAATTTTTTTATTAACTGTTCATTAAGTTCATTAATACGGCCATAAACACGTATAATTCTAGTAGCAACATCATAAATATATTTGGCATCTCCAGTTGCAATGATTGCATCTATTAATTTATATATAAATGATGAAGCATCATACAATGAACCACTAGAAAATCTATCAATCTTATTAATGAATGCTTCTCGTACCCAACCCGTTACACTAGTTACTATTTTAGTAATTGAAGCTCCTTTAACATTAGAGGCAAAATCATAAATACGATAGGCATATCCAGTTGCAATGATTGCATCTTCTAATTTATCAATTGGAGCACCTTCGACCTCACGAGCAAAATGACAAATATATGCAGAACTTAATTCATCATTTCCATATGCAATAACGGCATCTGCCAATTTATCAATTGGTGCTCCTTTAACATTACAGGCAAATTCATAAATATAACGAACATTTTCAGTTGCAATAACTAAATCTGCTAATTCATTAACTTCTCTTGCATTTAATTGATTCGCTAAAACGATGAATTTTTCACTCATACAGATGCCTGTAATATCATCTTTTATAAATCGCATTACAAATTCTATTTTTTCATAGTTTCACCTCATTGATTTCTTATTCTATCATAAAAGTATTACATTATCAACTAAATGCAAGCAAAAACCTTGCCTTTTTTTAATGGCAAAGTTCTCTTAATAGTATAGAATGATTTTATTGCAATATATATTTATAGATATTTTTTTATTCTATCAAAATCACTACTATCATCTAATTCTGTATGAGAAAGTTCCTCAAATAGTTTTTTTTGTTCTTTTGATAATTTTTTAGGAATATGAATATCTAAAACAACATACATATCTCCTTTTCTTCCTGATTGAACATCTTCAATACCTTTTCCTTTGAGACGATGTTTATCGCCACTAGAACTTCCTGCTGGTATGGCTAATTTGACGGGTCCATATAAAGTTGGCACATCTCTTTTGGCTCCAAGAACGGCATCGGTAATGGTAATAGGTAATTCTAAGTAAATGTCATTGCCATTACGGTCATATAATGGATGTTCTTTTACCCTAAACTCAATATACACATCTCCATTCGGTCCTCCATTATAACCTGCTTCTCCAGCACCCGCTAAACGTAGGCGATTTCCAGTATCCACACCTGCTGGAATTTTGACTTCTTTTACTTTATGAGTCCTTACCTTACCTGTTCCCTTACAAGTGGAACATTTTGTTTTATAAGTACGTCCTTTCCCACCACAAGTAGAACAAGTTGTTTTGGTCATAAAGGTTCCAAATAAAGTTCTTTGTTCTGAAGTCATTTGTCCACTACCATGACAGGTTGGACAAGTTTCTTCATCAAATCCCCCTTTACCATGACATTGATCACAATTATCTTGAATATTCAGTTCAACTTCTTTTTTGCAACCAAATACGGCTTCTTCAAAGGTCAAATCCATGCGTAATAAACTATCTTGTCCTTGTCTTGCACGATTTGTCGATCTTCCACCACCAAAACCAAAGCTACTTCCAAATAAGTCTCCAAAGATATCGGAAAAGTCGAATCCAGAGAAATCAAATCCTCCAGCACCACCATTCATTTGGTCAAATGCTGCATGCCCATATTGATCGTATTGTCTTCTTTTATCGGCATCCGATAATACCGCATATGCTTCTTGGGCTTCTTTGAATTTTTCAGCTGCATCTGGTTCTTTGGAAACATCTGGATGGTATTTTTTTGCTAATTGTCTGAATGCACTTTTAATTTCCGCATCTGTTGCATTTTTACTGACACCCAGTACCTCATAATAATCTCTTTTATTCATAACACATACTCCTTTCTATGTTGTTTAATATCCACATAGTTCTTTTAATTCTTGTAATTTGACATCAAATAAATGTAACGCTTCTTCGATTGGAGTAGGTGTTGTCATATCGACACCTACTTCTTTTAACAATTCTAATGGATAGTTAGAATCTCCACTGGATAAAAATTGGAGATATTTGTCTCTTGTCTTTGTATCGCCTGCCAATATTTTAGATGCGATTGCTAAAGCAGCAGATAATCCAGTTGCATATTTATAGACATAAAATGGTGTATAAAAGTGGGGAATTCTTTCCCATTCATAACGAATCAAATCATCGCTTACAACCCCATCTCCATAATATAGACGATTTAATGCATAATAAGTATTACTAAACTCTTTTTCTGTTAATGGAACGCCATTTGCTTCTTTTTCATGCATCAACATCTCAAATTCCGCAAACATGGTTTGACGATAAATGGTTGCCCTTACATTGGATAAAAATTTTGTTAAAATAATAATCTTTTCATTCTTACTCTCTGCATGTTGATACATATATTCGTTTAATAACACTTCATTTACTGTTGAAGCAATTTCAGCAGAAAAGATTGGATAGGAATAGTAAACAGAAGGTTGATTTTTAATCGAATAATAATAATGCATGGCATGCCCTAACTCATGTGCAGCTGTTGAAACAGAACCAATATTTCCATAGTAGTTCAAGAGCACATAAGGATGCGTTTCATAACTGGCAGTACAATAAGCTCCTGATTTTTTATTCTGCGTTGGATATACATCTACCCATCCACTTTCAAGTCCCTTTTTTAAATCCGTTACATACTGTTCACCAAGTGGTTTTAAAGCTTCTAATATGATTTCTTTCGTTTCTTCATAGGAATACGTTTTACTTTCCTCATTTGTCAAATCGACATGAATATCATACATATGCAGTTCATCTAATCCTAGCATATGTTTTTTAAACTCCATAAAGTCATACATTTTATCTAAATTCTTGTGTACAGTATCAATTAGATTGTGATAAACAGAAAGATTAATATTATCATCATATAAACTTGCTTCTAAAGAACTGTCATAATGATGTACTTTACTTTGAAATAAGGTTGCTTTAATTTGCCCTTTTAAAGTAGCAGAAACAGTATTTTTGATACCCTCCCAATAATGGTATAAGGTCTCGAAGGCATTTTTTCTAACCTCTCTATTTTTGCTTTCAATATAGACACTATAGTTTTCATTGGTAAGTTCCACTTCTTGATTTTCTTCATTTCGAATTTTACCATAATGCACGTCGGCATTATCTAAGTGTGTAAATACTTCATCTGGGGTATCTAATGCATTTGATGCCATGGCAATAATTTCTTCTTCCCGTTCTGTTAACGTATACTTTTGAAAACGATACACTTTTTCCAAATCAAAACGATACAATTCTAATTTTGGATTTTCTTTTAAATATTGTTCTACCACAGCATATGGTGTTTTTAACATTTCAGGGCCAATGAAAGAAGTTTCTTCACCAACACGTTCTAATAAATGCATTACTTTCATTTTAAGTGCTTGCGCATCCGAATTGGTAGTATCTTCATCTAAATATAATAGTACATAAATTCCCACTTTTTCGAGTAACCGCGATAACTGGTCATGAAGTTCATAAAATGCATATAATGTATCACTATCTTGCATAATTTTTCCTTTATAAGAAACAAGTTCTTTCGTTTGCTCTTCAATTTCATTTAAAGCATTTAATACTTCTGTTTCACTACTGTAAATTGCCTTTAAATCCCATTTGTACTTCGCTTCAATTTCACTTCTTGTTTTTATTTGTTCCACTTTTATTCTCCATTTCTTTTAGATAGGATGAAAGTTCTAGTTTCCTAGAACTTTCATCCTATTTTTCTTCGAATTCAGCATCGATTACATCGTCATCTTTTTTATCAGTTGATTCTGTTGATTCTGATGCTTGGGCTTCCTGAGCGGCTTTTGCAGCTTCTTCATACACTTTGGTTGCAAATGCCATAGCGGTTTCTTGTAATTTGTCTTTCTTTGTTTTGATATCATCTAAATTATCTTTTTCCAAAGCTTCTTTTAATTCTTTGATTTCAGATTCTGCTTTTTCCTTATCTTCTTTGCTGATTTTATCACCTAAATCTTTGATTGATTTTTCTGTTTGGAAGACAAGTTGTTCTGCTTCATTACGTGTTTCTGCTTCTTCTTTACGTTTTTCATCAGCTTCTTTGTTCGCTTCTGCTTCTTTTACCATCTTATCAATTTCTTCATCTGTTAATGAAGTAGATGAAGTAATGGTGATAGATTGTTCTTTGTTGGTTCCTAAATCTTTCGCTTTTACATTGACAATACCATTGGCATCAATATCAAATGTAACTTCAATTTGAGGAACACCTCTTGGAGCAGCAGGAATATTGGTCAATTGGAATCTTCCTAATGTCTTATTATCTGCAGCCATTGGACGTTCCCCTTGTAAGACATGAATGTCTACAGCAGGTTGATTGTCTGCAGCAGTTGAGAATACTTGTGATTTACTAGTAGGTATCGTTGTATTTCTTGGAATTAATACAGTCATTACATTACCCATTGTTTCAATTCCAAGTGATAATGGTGTAACATCAAGTAAAACGATATCTTCTACTTCACCCGTTAAGACACCACCTTGAATTGCAGCTCCCATTGCGACAACTTCATCTGGATTTACACCTTTAGAAGGTTCTTTTCCAAGTTCTTGTTTAATTAAGTCAACAACTTTTGGAATACGAGTAGATCCACCTACCAATAAAACTTTATCAATGTCATTTTTGGTTAAGTTTGCATCTTTTAAAGCATTACGAACTGGTTCTAATGTTGATGTTAATAAATCATCCACCAATTCTTCAAATTTGGCTTTTGTTAATGTAACAGCTAAGTGGATAGGTCCATTTTCACTTTGGGTAATAAATGGGATAGATACTTCTGTAGAAGACATTCCAGATAAATCTTTCTTTGCTTTTTCTGCAGCATCTTTGACTCTTTGCATTGCCATTTTATCACTTGTTAAGTCAATTCCATTTTCCTTCTTGAATTCACTCACTAAATAGTCCATTACTCTTTGATCGAAGTCATCTCCACCTAAATGGTTATTTCCACTGGTTGATAATACTTCATATACACCGTCTCCAAGTTCAAGGATAGAAACATCGAATGTACCTCCGCCTAAGTCATATACAAGGATTTTTTCATTTTTATCTTGTTCCATACCATACGCTAAAGCTGCAGCTGTTGGTTCGTTGATAATTCTTTCAACTTCTAATCCTGCAATTTTTCCTGCATCCTTGGTTGCTTGTCTTTGGGCGTCATTGAAGTATGCTGGTACCGTAATAACGGCTTTATTTACGTTTTCTCCTAAATAAGCTTCAGCAGTTTTCTTTAAATCGCTTAAAATCATGGCAGATACTTCTTGTGGCGTATAATCTTTTCCATTTGCATGGACTTTTTCGTTTGTACCCATTAATCTCTTAATCGAATAAATGACTTCTGGGTTTGTAATCATTTGGTTTTTGGCTTTGACACCAACGATAATTTCTCCATCTTTTCCAAATGCGACAACAGATGGCGTCGTACGATTTCCTTCGGCATTGGCGATAACTTTTGTTTCACCACCCTCACGTACAGCAACACAACTATTGGTTGTTCCTAAATCAATTCCTATTATTTTACTCATATATATTCACCTTTCCTTTATTCACTTACTTTGACCATGGCTGGTCTAATCACTCTATCTTTGAGTAAATATCCTTTTTGTAATACTTCTAATACTTGACCTGATTCTACCCCTTCTACTTTTTCTGTTAAAACTGCTTCATGGTAGGTTGGGTCAAATGGTTTATTAACTCCATCAATCGCCTTTACTTCGGCATTTTCTAAAATATTGGTTAAATTGCAATAAATCATTTTAAATCCTTCTAAAAACTTAGAAACTTGATCATCTAAATTGTTGTCATCCATTTTAATTGCTCTTTCAAAGTTATCGACAACGGGTAGCAATTGTTTTACGATGTCTTCATTGCTATATTTTAAAATACGAGACATTTCTTCATCTTTTCGTTTACGATAATTGATTAATTCTGCTTTGTCTCGTAAGTTTTTATCTTCTAATTCTTTCAATTGTTGCTCCAACTCTTCTATTTTTTGTTTATTTTTGTCCTTTTTATTCTTTTTTTCTTTTTTCTTATCTAGTTGTTCACCACTTGATTCTTCACAAGTGCAATCCTCGCAAACGCAATCTTCACATGTGCACTCATGATTGTCTTCACAGTGGCATTTTTCTTCGCATGCACAATTTTCTTCACATTGACATGTTTCTTTTTCCATTTTGGTTCCTCCTTTATTCATTGATATGGTCTTTGATAAATTCTAATAATGTTGTCACACGATCATATTCCATCCGTTTGGGTCCAATCAAAGCAATCGTTCCTTCCACACCATCGACAGAATAGTTGGTCTTAATAACCGTTACATCTTCATCAAATGTATTTTCACTTCCAATATAAATGTTAATACCAGATGCATCGTCACCATCTTCTACAACACTTTGAATAAATTCTTTGTCTTCAAATTTGTCTAAGATATTACGAATTTTATCGGCATCATTAAACTCTGGTTGTTTTAAAATATTACTTGGTTTCGTAATATGGACACTTGGTTCTTCCTGTAAATCAGTCAGTACATTATATAACGCATCATAGATGGCACGCTGTTGTCTTACAGAATTACCAATTTGTGGTTTGACTTCAAATTCCAATTTGGCACTCACTTCATCCAGTTTTGTTCCTACTAAAAACTTGTTAATCAAATCGACGGTTTGTTTGATTTCAATTGCAGATACTTTTTCTTCTATGGCTACATTTTTGTGTTCCACATGTCCTTTATCAGTTACCACAATTGCCACCATGTTGTTTTCATCAATGGGAATTGCTTCTATTTTACTGATACGATTTTCTTTGGAAGAAGATCCAAGCACAATTGATGTGTAGTTGGTAAGGTCTGAAATAATTTCCATACTTTTGGCAATCGCATCGCTTAAAATTAACGATTGATTTCTGAAAACGGTCTGTAGCTTTAACATATCATCCCCCGTTAATTCTTTCGGTTGCATAATATGATCAACATAATAGCGGTACCCTTTTTCACTTGGCACACGACCTGAAGAGGTATGTGTCTTTTCAAGCAAATTCAAATCTTCTAATAAACTCATTTCATTCCTAATGGTTGCACTCGAACATTTGAGGACTTTACATAGTGACTTTGAACTTACTGGTTTTGCCATTTTAATATAGTTTTCTACAATCAATTTTAATAACTCTTCCTGCCTTTTGCTTAACAATTACATCACCTCTAGCAAACTCTTTATCTGACTGCTACTTCATTATAGTATATTCTATTAGCATTGTCAATATGTGTGTGCTAATAAATTTATTTTTGACATTTCTCTATATTTTTATGTAATGAAGGGAGACAATTTATACAAATAAATGCCGAACATACCTAAAAAATACTTTTATCATAATTTTTTATATTTTCAATAACTGATATATTTTCATTCTTTTATTTATATTTACAAATAAAAAACTGAATTTCATGTCCTATTCAGCTTTTATCTTTATTATTTATACATTTTTATTTGTGATATACTTTTTGAATATAATTCACCATATTTGAAATGTAATATTCCATATAAGAAACATTAGTAAGAGATGAACAATTAAAAATTTGGTGTTTCATATGACTTGGAGTTCTTTGTAAAATTCGTTTTGTAAAACTTTTTTCTGAATGTATAGGATCATAGTCTATAGTACTTGGATATGGATATTGTGATAACATACCATTGATATATTTAACATATTTGACTTGATTTAAAATATGATCAGAAATAGCAGTTCCTGTTATATAAGATAATATAGTATCATATATATTTATTGCGCCAATGCAAGCAAAAGTATTATAATCTTGATACTGCTCATACATTAGTTTTTTTATAAAAAAACGCAATTTAAAATCCGCATATTCTTTTGGAATTGTTGCTTGATTCACTGAAAACGATTGATATTCTGCTAATGACTTGATTTGCTTCAACTCATCTTTTGAAAATTCACAAAAATGACCGTTAATATATTCGTATAAGTTAACAATATAACATGAATTCGATGGTGCTTGATCTGATATCAAATATGGAAATACATTTTCTTTGATTTCATCAGGAATCTTATTCCAAGAGGAAGTGATATTATATCGTATACTTCTTTCTGCATGCGTTGGTCTTTTTGCATCAATATAAGGATAAATCGTTTTCGTTGGAGATTCTGAATGAATATTAATAGAATCATTAAATATGTGATTGAAATATGTTTCCAATCCACAATTTGGATTTATTTGAAAAATATTATGTATTAAGTTGTGAATATACATTTCTAAAGTTTCTTCTCCATAGTTCGGAAAAATATCATTTGGATTTTGCTGTACTAAATGATTCCAATTAATCCATTTTTGCAATTGTTCTAAACTACTTATTTTTGTCACTCTTATCACTCCTATTACAAAACCATAAAAAAAGAGGGTGTCCCCCCTCTCGTTTACAAATAACAAACAAACACTTTTTGCACATTGTAAACTATATTATGATTTTTCCCCTTTTTATTCAATGGAATATTCGATATTATATCATTATTTTTTGATTTGTCAAATTTTACCAATTTTAAGATAGTGTTTCCAAAGTGTGGAGATATAGAAGAAAATCATTAAAAACAAAGAA